>NZ_JBEXPB010000019.1:0-107625 GCF_040611795.1 Streptomyces sp. NPDC006529
GGGGCTGCCCGTCAGTTCAACTGTCTTCCCGTGCCGGGGCGTCCTGTCAAGAGCGCTCCCTGCGGTCGCGTCGCTGCGCGATGGCCTGCGGCCACCCTTGACATGCCACCCCGTCCCGGAAAGCCAAGAACTGTCGGGCCGCCCCCGGGGGGAGGCATGGGGGAGGGGATCGATCCGTTGCGGTCCGGCGCCCGGCCGCAGCCCGAGTGGGGCCCATGTGACGCCCTTCGGGCGACAGGAACGCACTCAATCGCTACGCGCTTCTCCGAGAGAGGCGTCTGCGGCTTGCTTTGGGCTGGTGAGGGGCGCGGCGGGGCTCAAAGCTCGGGCAGACGAGAGTCCACTCGGGTCAAGCAGCCGTCGACTCCCAACAGCCGCTCAAGAAGTCCCTTTTGCATCGCTTTGATCTCGACTTTTGAGGTGGACGGCTGCCAGACCCGCACCAACACCCATCTGACCGAAGTCTCAGCCCCACACAGCCCGCTGACGCTTCTCTCGGAGGAGCGCGTAGCGATTAGGGGCGGCCTTTCGCCCGAAGGGCGGGACAGTCGGCACTCGGCCTGCGGCCGGGCGCCGGGCCCCAGGCGATGGGCAGCCTCCCCCCTGCCTCCCCCCGGGGGCGGCCCGACAGTTCTTGGCTTTCCGGGACGGGGTGGCATGTCAAGAGTGGCCGCAGGCCATCGCGCAGCGACGCGACCGCAGGGAGCGCTCTTGACGGGACGCCCCGGCACGGGAAGACAGTGGAACTGACGGGCAGCCCCCGGAACCACCCCGACCCCGAAGCGCGAAACCCGGCCATGAGCGGCGGAGCCGCGACCGGCGCAGCCGGCTCCCATAGCAGGGCGCACCGGACCTTTCCCCGGTAACGATCCGGCCACCCGCGCGGCCCAGATGGGGCGTCGGGCCGGGGCGGAGTGATCGCTCCGGGCCGGGGCATCCACCAGGTGGACTGGCGTGCGGTCAGGTCGTGATCTGCGGCGAGGAGGCGACGTACAGCATCTTCTTGCAGGTGGGATGCCGAGGCCGCCCCGTCGGTCGACTGCAGCGCCCCGTGGATCCCGCGTCCCGGACCCCGCTTTGCATACTCCGACCCCGCGTGTGCCCGCTACTGGAGAAAGCTCTACAGATGGGTCCGCGAAGCGTCAACAATTTGTAGTAGTCGACGATATCTGCGCAGCCCCTCGCGGGCGTTCAATTCCGGTCACACGGCGAGGCGCTGCCTGTAACACGGCGCGGCTTCGATTCACGTGAACGTACGGACCACCCTGGCGGATCAATGGGCTCACGACCCACTTCGACCAGGGACCAGCAGATCTCCTCTCGCTTACCTACCTCTTGAAGGGCAAGGCAGAGATGGCACGTGTCGCCGTCCGGCTCTCCGTCGACGGAGAGCAGAGCACGCACCCGGTCGACGAGGTGCTCCCCCTCCCCAAGCTCGCGCTGTACGGCTTCCAGCACGTACTCGCCTTCTACGCCGGCGCGGTGATCGTCCCGATCCTCGTCGGCAGCGCGCTGGGACTCACCCCCGAGCAGCTCGTCTACCTGATCAACGCGGATCTCTTCACCTGCGGCATCGCCTCGATCATCCAGGCCTGGGGCATCGGCCGGATCGGCGCCCGGCTGCCGATCGTCCAGGGCGTCACCTTCACCGCCGTCTCCCCGATGATCGCCATCGGGCTGGGCGCGGGCGGCGGCACGGCCGCCCTGCTGGTGATCTACGGCGCCGTCATCACCGCGGGCATCGCCACCTTCGCCTTCGCGTGGATGCCCGCCCGGGTGTTCAAGGTCGTGATGGCGCTCTTCCCGCCCGTCGTCACCGGCACGGTGATCACGATCCTCGGCATCGTCCTGCTGCCGGTCGCCCTCAAGGACGTCGTCGGCGGCGCGCCGCTCGTCGGAGACGGCGGGGACCCCGCGCAGCTGGCCTACGCCGCCGGCACGATGCTCTTCGTCCTGGTCGTGATGCGGCTGGGCGGGGCCTTCCTGTCCAGCATCGCCGTGCTGCTCGGCCTGGTGGGCGGCACGCTCGTCGCCTTCGCCCTCGGCGACGCGAAGTTCGACGCCGTCACCACCTCGCACTGGGTCGGGGTCACCACCCCCTTCCACTTCGGGGCCCCGAAGTTCGAGTGGTTCCCGATCCTCCTCATGCTGATCGTCATGCTGATCACCATGGTCGAGACGACCGGTGACACCTACGCCATCGGCGAGATCGTCGGCAAGGACATCGACAGCGAGACCGTGGCCCGTGCGCTGCGGGCGGACGGCGCGGCCACCGCCATCGGCGGCCTGCTGAACTCCTTCCCCTACGTCGCCTTCGCCGAGAACGTGGGCCTGGTCCGGGTCACCAAGGTCAAGAGCCGGTTCGTGGTGGTCTCCGCGGGCGTGATCATGATCGTCCTGGGGCTGCTGCCGAAGGCCGCCGCGCTCGTCGCGGCGATCCCGCCGGGCGTCCTCGGCGGCGCGGCCACCGTGATGTTCGCCATGGTCGCCCTGGCGGGCATCCAGACCCTGGGCAAGGTGGACCTCAAGGAGGAGAAGAACGCGCTGATCGTCGGCGTCTCCCTCGCCTTCGCCCTCTTCCCGGCCACCGTCCCGGCGTTCTTCGAGAAGCACATGAGCGTGGACACCGCCTCGCTCCTCAACAGCGGCGTCACCCTCGGCGCCACGGCCGCCATCCTGCTCAACCTGCTCTGCAACGGCCTGCCGCAGGGCGACCCGCACGCCGCGGCGCCCGTCCCCGCCGCCGGGCCCGACGCGCTCGTACCGGCCGGGGCGGCGGCTGAGGACGAGCCGGCGGCCGGCGCCGGGCCCGCCGTCGAGGGCGGGCCCGGCGCTGCCGCCGAGCCCGCGGAGGGGGCGGGCGCCCCGGCACCGAGCGTCTGATCCGTCTGATCCGCCTGAGGAACGTCCCCGGACCGGGCCCCCGACCGGTCCGGGGCACCGGTGTCCCCGGGCTGTCGGTGGCGTACGGGACAATGGAAACCATGAGTCTGTTCCGCGACGACGGCATCGTGCTGCGCACCCAGAAGCTGGGTGAGGCGGACCGCATCATCACGCTCCTGACCCGTGGCCACGGCCGGGTCCGGGCCGTGGCCCGCGGCGTGCGGCGGACCAAGTCGAAGTTCGGCGCCGGGCTGGAACCCTTCTCCCACGCCGACGTGCAGTTCTTCGCCCGTGGCAGCGATCTCGTCAGCCGCACCCTGCCGCTGTGCACCCAGACCGAGATCATCGCCCCCTACGGCAACGGCATCGTCGTGGACTACGCCCGCTACACCGCGGGCACCGCGATGCTGGAGACCGCCGAGCGGTTCACCGACCAGGAGGGCGAGCCCGCCGTCCAGCAGTACCTGCTGCTCGTCGGCGCCCTGCGCACCCTCTCGCGCGGCGAGCACGCGCCGAACCTGATCCTCGACGCCTTCCTGCTGCGCTCCCTCGCCGTCAACGGCTACGCCCCCAGCTTCACGGACTGCGCGAAGTGCGGCATCCACGGCCCCAACCGGCACTTCTCGGTCGCGACGGGCGGAGTCGTCTGCGGGGACTGCCGGGTGCCCGGCAGCGTCGTACCCTCGTCGGAGGCCATCGCACTGCTGAGCGCGCTGCTCACCGGTGACTGGGTCCACGCGGACGCCTGCGAGGCGCGCCACGTCCGCGAGGGGAGCGGACTGGTCTCCGCCTACTTGCACTGGCATCTGGAGCGCGGGCTACGCTCCCTGCGATACGTCGAGAAATAGGAGCGGGACACATGGCACGACGCGGGATCCTGGGGCGCAGCCGCAGGGACTACAAGCTTCCGGAGCCGCACCCGTCCGGTGCGCGCCCGCCGAAGATCCCCGGTGAGCTGGTTCCGAACCACGTCGCGGTCGTCATGGACGGCAACGGCCGCTGGGCCAAGGAGCGCGGTCTGCCGCGCACCGAGGGGCACAAGGTCGGCGAGGGCGTGGTCCTCGACGTCCTCAAGGGCTGCCTGGAGATGGGCGTCAAGAACCTCTCCCTGTACGCCTTCTCGACGGAGAACTGGAAGCGGTCGCCCGACGAGGTGCGCTTCCTGATGAACTTCAACCGGGACGTCATCCGCCGGCGCCGCGACGAGATGAACGAGCTGGGCATCCGCATCCGCTGGGTCGGCCGCATGCCGAAGATGTGGAAGTCGGTCGTCCAGGAGCTCCAGGTCGCGCAGGAGCAGACCGTCGACAACGATGCGATGACGCTGTACTTCTGTGTCAACTACGGCGGCCGGGCGGAGATCGCGGACGCGGCGCAGGCGATCGCCCGCGACGTGGCGGCGGGCCGTCTCGACCCGTCGAAGGTCAACGAGAAGACCTTCGCGAAGTACATGTACTACCCGGACATGCCGGACGTGGACCTGTTCCTGCGGCCGAGCGGCGAGCAGCGCACCTCCAACTACCTTCTCTGGCAGAGCGCTTACGCCGAGATGGTCTTCCAGGACGTGCTGTGGCCGGACTTCGACCGCCGCAACCTCTGGGCGGCCTGCCTGGAGTACGCGCAGCGCGACCGCCGCTTCGGCGGGGCGCTGCCGAACCAGCCGGAGATCCCGGGGCAGCCGGGCTGACGCGGACGCGAGGACGGCGGACCGCGGCGGGTCAGCCCGCCGCGGCGCAGTCCGCGCAGGTGCCGAAGATCTCCACGGTGTGGGCGACGTTCACGTAGCCGTGCTCGGCCGCGATCGACTCGGCCCACTTCTCCACCGCAGGGCCCTCGACCTCCACGGCCTTGCCGCACTTGCGGCAGACCAGGTGGTGGTGGTGCTCGCCGGTGGAGCAGCGCCGGTAGACGGATTCGCCGTCGCTGGTGCGCAGCACGTCGACCTCGCCCGCGTCGGCGAGGGACTGCAGGGTGCGGTAGACGGTGGTCAGGCCGACCGAGTCGCCGCGGTGCTTGAGCATGTCGTGCAGCTCCTGGGCGCTGCGGAACTCGTCCACCTCGTCCAGCGCCGCCGCGACGGCCGCCCGCTGCCGGGTCGAGCGCCCTCGTACTGGCGCGGTATTCATCTCGCCAGGGGCAGTCGCCACCGGGTCCTCCTCATATCGGGCCGTGCGGCCATTGTGCCAGCCCGCCGGTCCCGGGTGCCCCGTCCGTCGCGCTACGGGACCTTCACGTCGTCCTGGGTGCAGACCTGTTCGGCGGCCCGCGCGGCCCGCGCCCGGCGGGCGGCGAGCGGAGCGGAGACCAGCGAGAGGACCAGGAACAGGGCGATGGCGAGGAGCACGATCATCGCGCCCGAGGGGACGTCGACGTAGTACGTCGCCGCCGTGCCGGACAGCGAGATGACGAGGCTGAATGCGATGGCCAGCCCCAGGGTGGCCGCGAAACCGCGGGTGATCCGCTGGGCGGCGGCGACCGGGATCACCATCATGGCGCTGACCAGCAGCAGGCCGACGATGCGCATGGCGACGGTGACGGTGACCGCAGCGGTGACCGCGATCATCAGGTTCAGCAGGCGCACCGGCAGGCCGGTGACGCGGGCGAACTCCTCGTCCTGGCAGACGGCGAAGAGCTGGCGGCGCAGGCCGATCGTGACGGCGAGGACGAGGGCGGACAGGACCGCCATGGCGGTGATGTCCTCGGGCGCGATCGCGGAGATCGAGCCGAACATCGGGGCCAGCAGCTTGCCGGTGGAGCCGCCCGGAGCCATGTTGATGATCAGCACGCCGCCGGCCAGGCCGCCGTAGAAGAGCATCGCGAGCGCGACGTCGCCGCTGGTCCTGCCGCGCGAGCGGATCAGCTCCATGGTGACGGCGCCGAGGACGGCGACCAGGGTGGCCATCCAGACGGGGCTGGTCTGGAACAGGAAGCCGAGCGCGACACCGGTCATGGCGACGTGCCCGAGCCCGTCGCCCATGACGGCCTGGCGGCGCTGGACGAGGTAGGTGCCGATGGCGGGGGCCGTGATGCCGACGAGGGCGGCCGCGATCAGCGCCCGCTGCATGAAGGCGTAGTCGAGGAGGTCCATCAGCTCAGCAGTCCCGTCCGGATCGGTTCGGCGTCGTGGGCCGCGTGGGGGTGTACGTGGTCGTGGCCGGGCAGGGCGTGCTGGCCCACGGCCTCGGGGGGCGGTCCGTCGTGCGTGACGCAGCCGTCGCGCAGGACGACGGCGCGGTCGATGAGCGGCTCCAGGGGGCCCAGTTCGTGCAGGACGAGCAGGACGGTGGTCCCGGCCTCCACCTGGAGGCGCAGGGCGCGCGCGAGGACCTCCTGGTTGGCGAGGTCGATGCCGGCCATGGGCTCGTCCATGATCAGCAGTTCGGGTTCGGCGGCGAGCGCCCGGGCTATGAGGACGCGCTGGTGCTGGCCGCCGGAGAGGGCGTTCACCGAGGCGTCGGCGTACCCGTCCATGTCGACGAGGGCCAGGGCGCGCTCCACGGCCGCCTTGTCGGCCTTGCGCAGCAGCCCGAAGCGGGTACGGGCCAGGCGCCCGGCGGAGACGACCTCGCGGACGGTGGCCGGGACGCCGCTGGCGGCGGTGGTGCGCTGGGGGACGTACCCGATGCGCGACCACTGCCGGAAGCGCTTGAAGTCCGTTCCGAAGAGGGAGAGCGCGCCGGCGCTCAGCGGGACCTGGCCGACGACGGCGCGGACGGCCGTGGACTTGCCGGAACCGTTGGCGCCGAGCAGGGCGACGACCTCACCGCGCCGGACGGTGAGGTCGATCCCGCGCAGCACGGGGCGCGAGCCGAGCGTGGCCGAGGCCCCGCGCAGGGATATGACGGGCTGCTCCACCGCTGTCGCGGTTGCCGTGGACTCCATGGCTCGCGCCTCCGTTGCCGCTACTGCTGCCATTACTTGTTGCCGAGCGCCTTCTGCAGGTTCTTCAGGTTGGACCGCATGATCGCGAAGTAGTCAGCGCCCTGGGAGGTGTCGCTGATTCCCTCCAGCGGGTCCAGGACATCGGTCTTCAGACCCGTGTCGCGGGCGAGGGTCTTGGCCGTCTTGTCGCTGGCCAGCGCCTCGAAGAAGACGGTGGTCACATTGTCCTTCTTGGCGACGGCCTGGAGTTCCTTCATCCGGGCGGGGGTCGGCTCGGACTCGGGGTCGACGCCGGAGATGCCCTCCTGGTCGAGGCCGTAGCGCGCGGAGAGGTAACCGAAGGCGGAATGGGTGGTGATGAAGGTCCGGGTGGCCGTGTTCTGCAGGCCGTCCTTGAACTCGGTGTCGAGCTTGCCCAGTTCGGCGACGAGGTCGTCGGTGTTCTTCCGGTAGTCCGCCGCGTTGGCGGGGTCGGCCTTCGCCAGGGCGGCGCCGACGCCCTTGGCGATCTCCGCGTACTTGACCGGGTCGAGCCACACGTGCGGGTCCTGGCCGGCGGCTTCGTGGCCGTGGTCGTGGTCCGCCTCGCCCTCGGCGTGGTCGTGGCCGGAGGCGGCGTGGACTTCGAGCTTGGTGAGGGTGGCGGCGTCGACGACGTTCTCGGCGGGGCTCTGGGCGACGGCCTTGTCGACGGCGGGTTGGAGCGACTTGAGGTAGAGGACCAGGTCGGCCTCGCCCAGCCGGGCGGTCTGCTGGGGGGTGATCTCCAGGTCGTGCGGTTCGACGCCCGGCTTGGTCAGGGTGGAGACCTTCACGTGGTCCTTGCCGATCCGCTCGGCGAGGAACTGCATCGGGTAGAACGACGCCGTCACGTCGAGCTTGCCGTCCTCACCGGAGCCCGCGGCGGAGGCGCCGGAGCAGGCGGTCAGCGCCGTGGCGGCGAGGGCGACGGCTGCGGCGAGGGCGGCGGTGGGTATGAGGCGTCGTACGTTCATGACATCCATTTTCATCAAAGATGGAAACCGTTGTCAACAAGCCAGGTGAGAGGGGGCGCCCCGGGCGCTCAAGGGGGATCCGATTTGAAGGAGGGGGTACGGGCGCCGGTAACCTGAGGCATTCGCCGTTCGTCCTCGTAATGAAGAGAGCACCGTGGCCGCCGACAAGATCGAGACCATCGTCAGCCTGAGCAAGCGCCGTGGCTTCGTCTACCCGTGCAGTGAGATCTACGGCGGCTCCAGGGCTGCCTGGGACTACGGCCCGCTGGGTGTCGAGCTGAAGGAGAACATCAAGCGCCAGTGGTGGCGTTCGATGGTCACCGGCCGTGAGGACATCGTCGGCATCGACTCCTCCGTGATCCTGGCCCGCGAGGTCTGGGAGGCCTCGGGCCACGTCGCGACCTTCTCGGACCCGCTGACCGAGTGCACCTCCTGTCACAAGCGCTACCGCGCCGACCACCTGGAAGAGGCGTACGAGGCCAAGCACAACCGCCTCCCCGCGAACGGCCTGGCCGACATCAACTGCCCGAACTGCGGCAACAAGGGCCAGTTCACCGAGCCCAAGCAGTTCTCGGGCATGCTGCAGACGCACCTCGGCCCGACCCAGGACGCCGGTTCCGTCGCGTACCTGCGCCCGGAGACCGCCCAGGGCATCTTCACCAACTTCGCCCAGGTGCAGACGACTTCCCGCAAGAAGCCCCCGTTCGGCATCGCCCAGATGGGCAAGTCCTTCCGCAACGAGATCACGCCCGGCAACTTCATCTTCCGCACGCGCGAGTTCGAGCAGATGGAGATGGAGTTCTTCGTCAAGCCGGGCGAGGACGAGCAGTGGCAGGAGTACTGGATGCAGGAGCGGTGGAACTGGTACCGCGACCTGGGTCTGCGCGAGGAGAACATCCGCTGGTACGACCACCCGAAGGACAAGCTGTCCCACTACTCGAAGCGCACCGCGGACATCGAGTACCGCTTCAACTTCGGTGGCAATGAGTTCTCCGAGCTGGAGGGCGTGGCCAACCGCACCGACTTCGACCTCAAGGCGCACTCGGCGGCCTCCGGTCAGGACCTCACGTACTTCGACCAGGAGACCAAGGAGCGCTACACCCCGTACGTCATCGAGCCGGCGGCCGGTGTCAACCGCGCCATGCTCGCCTTCATGCTCGACGCGTACAACGAGGACGAGGCCCCGAACGCCAAGGGCGTCATGGAGAAGCGCGCCGTGATGCGCCTCGACCCGCGCCTGGCCCCGATCAAGGTCGCGGTCCTGCCGCTGTCGCGCAACGCCGACCTGTCGCCGAAGGCCAAGGGTCTCGCCGCCGACCTGCGCAAGAACTGGAACATCGAGTTCGACGACGCGGGCGCCATCGGCCGCCGCTACCGCCGCCAGGACGAGATCGGTACGCCGTTCTGCGTCACGGTCGACTTCGACACCCTGGACGACAATGCGGTGACCGTGCGCGAGCGCGACACCATGAAGCAGGAGCGCGTCTCCCTGGACCAGATCCAGACCTACCTCGGCAGCCGTCTGCTGGGCTGCTAGTCGGACCCGGATCCACGACAGGGGTGGCCCGGTGCGCTGTGCGCGCCGGGCCGCCCCTGTTCGTCGTCCGTGCCGCGGGTCAGGCGGTGGCGTTGGCGGCGGCCAGCGCCGCGGCCGCCCGGGCCTTGCCCTCGGCCTTGGTCCGGTTCGAGAAGCGGATGGTCCAGAAGATCAGGGCCACGAGGAAGCCGTAGATCAGGATCGGGCTGACGGTCACCATCGTGCCGGTGCTCAGCGCGTACACCAGCACCACGCGCAGCGCGGCCTCGAACAGGTACGCCACGCCCCACACGGTGGTCATCCGCCTCATCGCCCGGCGGAAGTCCGGGTACTGCCAGAGGCTGTTGAAGTGGGCAACGGACTCGGCGGTGCCGTCGGTGCCGAACTTGCGGCCGAAGTAGAACATCAGCGGCCGGGGCGCCAGCAGCGTGGCGATGCACAGTGCGCCGAACAGCCCGGTCACCGCCGAGTCCTTGACGAGCAGGGCGCGGGCCGAGTGGGTGCCGACCAGGGTGACCAGGGCGGTGATCACCAAGAACACCAGGGTGACGACGGCGAACTCGTCGATGTGGCGGCGCCAGGCGAGCGAGACGACGGTGTCGACCACCGGCCAGGCGCTGCTGAGCAGCAGGGCGGCGAATTCGGTCCAGCCCCGTCCGGTGAGGATGTTGTAGGTGACGATCGGTGCGACCACGTTGAAGACGATGGTCATGATCCAGCCGATCGCCGTGGCCGAACCCGAACGGGCGGGTGGTGCGGCCTGAGCCGCCGGTGTTTCCTGAGCGGACAACGTTCCCCCTGAGGCGTGCCTGATGACGTGCGGTAAAGGGAACGTAAGGAGGGTGCCGGGCAGGGGGCAATGGCAGTGCGCCCAAAATGATCACCAAGCTGTCCGGATCGGTACGTTCCGGCTGGGCGCGGTGCCGGGCCGCGGCGCCTCCCCGGAGGTCCCGGAGGTCAGGCGCGCAGGCCCCGGACGACGAGCGCGGTGACCGCTTCGAACTCCGTGAGGATGGTCGGCGAGAGCCACTCCGCCGCGTACTGCGGATCGTGGAACCGGCCGGTGGCGTCGAAGACGGCGCGGGCGGCCGCCGGTACGTCGGGCGCGGCCAGTGATCCGGCGGCGACGCCCTCGTCGATGATCCGGGTCAGCTGGGCGATCAGCTGGGTCAGGTGGTCGTCCACCACGCCGCTGTTCTCCGCGAGCAGCACGGTGTAGGTCGCGAACAGCTCCGGATCGTCGCCCGCCTTGTGCCGCTTGGCCTCGAAGAGGGCCTCCAGCCACGCTTCCAGCTTGGAGGGGGCGGTTGCGGCGGGAGCCGAGACGATCTCCTCCAGCATGTCCACGTTCCGCGCGAGCCAGCGGTTGGTGACCGCCTCGCGCAGCGCGGCCTTCGAGGGGAAGTGCCGGTACACGCTGCCGTGGCTGACTCCGAGGGCGCGCGCCACGTCCACCACGGTCGCCTTGGTGGGGCCGAAGCGGCGCAGCACTTCCTCGGTGGTTTCGAGGATGCGCTCGGGCGTCAGGGGTTCGGCAGCTGCGGGGGGCATGCCTACGACCGTACCGGCAGCTCAGTGCTCGCTGTCGAGGTGGGCCATCTGCGCCGCCGGATACCGCTCGCCCGCCGCCGCTCCCGCGGGGACGGCCGCCTCGATGGCCGCCAGGTCTGCCGGGGTCAGGACGGTGTCCAGGGCGCCCAGCGCCTCCTCCAGCCGGTCCCGGCGGCGCGCGCCCACCAGCGGGACGATGTCCTCGCCGCGCGAGAGCACCCAGGCGATGGCGGTCTGGGCCACGCTCACTCCCTTGTCGTCGGCGACCTTGCGCAGGGCGTCGACCAGGTCGAGATTGCGCTCCAGGTTGTCCCCCTGGAAGCGGGGGCTCATCCCGCGGAAGTCCCCGGGGGCCAGCGCCCGGTCCCGGGTGAAGTGGCCGCTGATCAGGCCGCGCGAAAGGACGCCGTACGCGGTGATGCCGATGCCCAGCTCGCGGGCGGTGGGCAGGATCTCCTCCTCGATGCCCCGGGAGATCAGGGAGTACTCGATCTGGAGGTCGGAGATCGGCGCGACCGCGGCGGCCCGGCGCAGGGTGTCGGCGCCGACCTCGGAGAGGCCGATGTGCCGGACGTGCCCGGCCTGGACGGCCTCGGCGATGGCACCGACCGTCTCCTCGATCGGGACGTCCGGGTCCACGCGGGCGATCCGGTAGATGTCGATGTGGTCCCGGCCGAGGCGCTGGAGCGAGTACGCGAGGAAGTTCTTCACGGCGGCGGGGCGCCCGTCGTATCCGGTGAAACCGCCCTCGACCGTGCGCAGGGCACCGAACTTGACGCTGGTCAGGGCCTGGTCGCGGGCGGCGGCGGGCGCGGTCCGCAGGGCTTCGTTGATCAGGAGTTCGTTGTGCCCCATCCCGTAGAAGTCGCCGGTGTCCAGCAGGGTGACCCCCGCGTCCAGGGCGGCGTGGATCGTGGCGATCGACTCGGAGCGGTCGGCCTCGCCATAGAGGGCGGACATGCCCATGCAGCCGAGGCCGAGCGGATGGACGGAGGGCCCGGTGGTGCCGAGGGTGCGGGGTGCGCGCGGGGTGTGCTCATGGTTCGTCATGCCAGAACAATGGCATGACGGCTGACAGATTTCAATATCTGTCAGCCGTCATCACCCGTTCGAGGGCATGCCGAAGGGGCGCGGTGCGGGGTGAACCCAGGTCCGGGGCGCGTCCCGCAGCGTCGGCACTCGTCAGGAAGCCGGATCAGGAAGCCGGGACCTTCTCCAGGGTCCGGGCGGTCCGCACGGCCGTGGCGCGCGCCCAGGAGCCGCTGGTCAGCAGGCCCACGACCAGGACGGCGAACCCGCAGGCCGTGATGATCCACCAGGCGGGGCGCGCGGCGTCGGCGAAGCCCGTGGCGCTGTAGCCGTGTCCGCCCAGCCCGGCCGCCAGGACCGCGCCGATCACCGCGACCCCCAGGGTGCCGCCGGTCTGCCGACTGGTCGAGGCGACCGCGGCCGCCACCCCCGCCTGCGCGCGCGGCATCCCGGAGACGGCCGTGTTGGTGATCGGCGCGTTGACCATGCCGAAGCCGAGCCCGAAGAGCACGTAGGCGGTGAAGAGCAGGGAGGTGGAGGCCGGGGCGTCGAAGGCCGCGAACAGCAGCCCGCTCGCGGCCATCGTGACCCCGGCGACCAGCAGCGGCAGCCGGGGCCCGCGCGCGGCCACCAGGCGCCCCGACAGCGGGGCGAAGAGGAAGGTCAGCGCGGCCATGGGGAGCATGTAGAGCCCGGCGTGCAGGGCGTTCAGCCCGCGCACCTCCTGGAGGTACAGCGTGTTGAGGAAGAGGAACCCCGACAGCGCGGCGAAGGCGCTGACGGCGATCACGGTCGCTCCGCTGAAGGGCGCGCTCCGGAAGAACCGGGGGTCGATCAGCGGTTCGGGCCGCCGGGGCTCGTAGACGAGCAGCCCGGCCAGCGAGGCGACCGCGAGCGCCGCGCAGCCCAGGATCAGCGGCGAGGTCCAGCCCGCGTCGGGCGCCTCGATGATTCCGTAGGTCAGCGAGCCCAGCAGCGCCATGACGAGGAGCTGGCCCACCGGATCGGGCCGGCGCGGCCGCTCGGCGCGCGATTCGGGCACGTAGCGCAGGGTCAGGACCAGCGCGAGGATCCCGACGGGGAGGTTGACCCAGAAGATCGACCGCCAGCCGACCGAGTCGACGAGCAGCCCGCCGATCAGCGGGCCCGCGGCCATGGAGATGCCGACGACACCGCCCCAGACGCCGATGGCGCGGGCGCGTTCCTTCGGGTCGGTGAAGGTGTTGGTGATGATCGACATCGCGACCGGGTTGAGCATCGAGCCGCCGACGGCCTGGATCATCCGGAAGGCGATCAGCCACGACAGGCCGGGAGCCACCGAGCACAGCAGCGATCCGAGGGTGAAGAGGACGAGGCCCGCCGTGAAGACCTTGCGGCGGCCGATCCGGTCACCGGTCGACCCCGCCAGCATCAGCAGCGAGGCGAGGACCAGGGTGTACGCGTCGATCGTCCACTGCATCCCGGCCACCGTGGCGCCCAGTTCGCGGCGCATGGAGGGGAGGGCGACGTTCAGGACCGTGTTGTCGAGGCTGACGATCAGCAGGCTCATGCAGCAGATGGCCAGGATCAGGAGGCGGCGCCTGGGGCTCAAGTCGTGCATGGTGCCGATAGTACGCCTAACTAAACATATCCGGGACGCGGCGCGGCTTTGCGACAATGGGGGGATGACCACGCTCCCTCCGCCCCTTGCGATCGGCCCGCACACCGTGCAGCCCCCGGTGGTGCTCGCGCCGATGGCCGGCATCACGAATGCTCCGTTCCGCACCCTCTGCCGCGAGTTCTCCGGCGGGAAGGGGCTGTTCGTGAGCGAAATGATCACGACGCGCGCGCTGGTCGAGCGCAACGAGAAGACCATGCAGCTGATCCACTTCGACGAGAGCGAGAAGCCCCGCTCGATCCAGCTGTACGGAGTCGACCCCGGCACGGTCGGCAAGGCGGTCCGCATGATCGTCGAAGAGGACCGCGCCGACCACATCGACCTGAACTTCGGCTGCCCCGTCCCCAAGGTGACCCGCAAGGGCGGCGGCTCGGCCCTCCCGTACAAGCGGCACCTGCTGCGCGCGATCCTGCGCGAGGCGGTCGCGGGCGCCGGCGACCTGCCGGTGACGATGAAGATGCGCAAGGGCATCAACGACGACCACCTCACCTACCTCGACGCGGGCCGCATCGCCGTCGAGGAGGGCATCAGCGCCATCGCGCTGCACGGGCGCACGACCGCCCAGCACTACGGCGGCACCGCCGACTGGGACGCCATCGCGCGCCTCAAGGAGCACGTGCCGGAGATCCCGGTGCTGGGCAACGGCGACATCTGGTGCGCCGAGGACGCGCTGCGGATGGTCCGCGAGACCGGCTGCGACGGCGTGGTGGTCGGGCGCGGCTGCCTGGGGCGGCCCTGGCTGTTCAACGACCTGGTGGCGGCCTTCGAGGGGCGGCCCGAGGACTTCCACAAGCCGACGCTGCGCGAGGTCGCGGCCACCATGCTCCGGCACGCGCAGCTGCTGGGGGAGTGGATCGGCGACGAGGCGCGCGGGGTGATCGACTTCCGTAAGCACGTGGCCTGGTACACCAAGGGGTTCTCGGTGGGATCGGAGATGCGGCAGAAGCTGGCCGTCTCCTCGTCCCTGGCCGAGCTGGACGCTCATCTGAGCGAGCTGGATCTGGACCAGCCCTGGCCGGACAGTGCGGACGGTCCGCGGGGCCGGACGTCCGGAAACAACCGGGTTGTCCTGCCCGAAGGCTGGCTGAAGGATCCCTACGACTGCGCCGGGGTGAGCGAGGAAGCCGAGTCGGACACGTCCGGAGGCTGAGAAAAAGGCCTTCCGGGGCCCTGCGGGCGGCGTGAGATACGCCACGCATGGGTGGGGTTGCGCTCAGATGAGCGCCAACATCACGGCTAAGATTCTCAAAGGGTGGCACTGGGTGCCACCCTTTGGGCGTTCAAGACTTGAACGCAAATGGATCGATGATCGCTCATCCGAGCACGAACGCGCCGCCCGGAGCCCTCTTCGCTTCGGGATGTGAAGGCTCTTCGTAGGTTCCAGCTACCCGCGAGTCACTTTCGATGTCCTGGCGCACGAGTGGTTACGGCCATGTGACCGCCAAGTGGACGTACCTATAAGCCTTCGATCTGGGTATGTTCCTGGCCGTCAGGGCAGCCACCGAGTCCTCGAGGAGTCGAGACCCGTGTCGGAAAACAAAGATCAGAAGTTCGTTTACGACTTCACCGAGGGCAACCGGGACCTCAAGGACCTTCTCGGCGGCAAGGGGGCCAACCTCGCCGAGATGACGAACCTGGGCCTCCCCGTCCCGCCCGGCTTCACCATCACCACCGAGGCCTGCAAGGTCTACCTGGAGAGCGGCGACGCCCCCGTGGCCCTGCGCGACGAGGTGAGCGCCCACCTGGACGCCCTCGAGGCGAAGATGGGCAAGAAGCTCGGTCAGTCGGACGACCCGCTGCTGGTCTCCGTCCGGTCCGGCGCGAAGTTCTCCATGCCCGGCATGATGGACACGGTCCTCAACATCGGCCTGTCCGACGCGTCGGTCCAGGGCCTCGCCGCGCAGGCGGGCAACGACCGCTTCGCCTGGGACTCGTACCGCCGGCTCATCCAGATGTTCGGCAAGACGGTCCTCGGCGTCGACGGCGAGCTGTTCGAGGACGCCCTCGACGCGGCCAAGGCCGCCAAGAAGGTCACCGTCGACACCGACCTGGACGCCGCCGACCTCCAGAAGCTGGTCGCGCGCTTCAAGGAGATCGTCGCCGAGGAGGCCGGCCGGGAGTTCCCGCAGGACGCCCGCGAGCAGATGGACCTCGCCGTCGAGGCCGTCTTCAACTCCTGGAACACCGACCGCGCCAAGCTCTACCGCCGCCAGGAGCGCATCCCGAGCGACCTGGGCACCGCGGTCAACATCTGCTCCATGGTCTTCGGCAACCTCGGCCCCGACTCGGGCACCGGCGTCGCCTTCACCCGCGACCCCGCCAGCGGCCACCAGGGCGTCTACGGCGACTACCTGCAGAACGCGCAGGGCGAGGACGTCGTCGCGGGCATCCGCAACACGGTCCCGCTCGCCGATCTGGAGTCGATCGACAAGACGTCGTACGACCAGCTCATGCAGATCATGGAGACCCTCGAAACGCACTACAAGGACCTGTGCGACATCGAGTTCACCATCGAGCGCGGCCAGCTGTGGATGCTCCAGACCCGTGTCGGCAAGCGCACCGCGGGCGCGGCCTTCCGGATCGCCACGCAGCTCGTCGACCAGGGCCTGATCGATGAGGCCGAGGCCCTCCAGCGGGTCAACGGCGCCCAGCTCGCGCAGCTCATGTTCCCGCGCTTCGACGAGGCGGCCGCCACGCAGCTGATCGGCCGCGGCATCGCCGCCTCCCCGGGCGCGGCCGTCGGCAAGGCCGTCTTCGACTCCTACACGGCCGTCAAGTGGTCCCGCTCCGGCGAGAAGGTCATCCTGATCCGCCGCGAGACCAACCCGGACGACCTGGACGGCATGATCGCCGCCGAGGGCATCCTGACCTCGCGCGGCGGCAAGACCTCGCACGCGGCCGTCGTCGCCCGCGGCATGGGCAAGACCTGTGTCTGCGGCGCGGAGGAGCTTGAGGTCGACACCAAGCGCCGCCGGATGACCACCTCCTCCGGCGCGGTCGTCGAGGAGGGTGACGTCGTCTCCGTCGACGGCTCCACCGGCAAGGTGTACCTGGGCGAGGTACCCGTCGTACCGTCCCCGGTCGTCGAGTACTTCGAGGGCCGGATGCACGCGGGCGCCGACGACGCCGACGAACTGGTCTCCGCCGTGCACCGGATCATGGCGTACGCGGACCGGGTCCGCCGGCTGCGGGTGCGGGCGAACGCCGACAACGCGGAGGACGCGCTGCGCGCCCGCCGCTTCGGCGCCCAGGGCATCGGCCTGTGCCGCACGGAGCACATGTTCCTCGGTGAGCGCCGCGAGCTGGTCGAGCACCTGATCCTGGCGGACACCGACAAGGAGCGCGAGGAGGCACTCAGTGCCCTCCTGCCGCTCCAGAAGAAGGACTTCGTCGAGCTGTTCGAGGCGATGGACGGGCTCCCCGTGACGGTCCGCCTGCTCGACCCGCCGCTGCACGAGTTCCTGCCCGACATCACCGAGCTGTCGGTGCGCGTCGCCCTCGCCGAGTCCCGCAAGGACCACAACGAGAACGACCTGCGCCTGCTCCAGGCCGTGCACAAGCTGCACGAGCAGAACCCGATGCTGGGTCTGCGCGGTGTCCGTCTCGGCCTGGTCATCCCCGGTCTGTTCGCCATGCAGGTCCGGGCGATCGCCGAGGCCGCCGCCGAGCGCAAGAACGCCAAGGGCGACCCGCGCGCCGAGATCATGGTCCCGCTGGTGGGCACGGTCCAGGAGCTGGAGATCGTCCGCGAGGAGGCCGACCAGGTCATCGCCGAGGTCGAGGCCGCCACCGGCACCAGCCTGAAGCTGACCATCGGCACGATGATCGAACTGCCGCGCGCCGCGCTGACCGCCGGTCAGATCGCCGAGGCGGCGCAGTTCTTCTCCTTCGGCACGAACGACCTGACCCAGACGGTGTGGGGCTTCTCCCGCGACGACGTCGAGGCCAGCTTCTTCACCGCGTACCTGGAGAAGGGCATCTTCGGGGTCTCCCCCTTCGAGACCATCGACAAGGACGGCGTCGGCGCGCTGGTCCGCAGCGCGGTCCTGGCGGGCCGCGAGACCCGCCCCGACCTCAAGCTCGGCGTCTGCGGCGAGCACGGCGGCGACCCCGAGTCGGTGCACTTCTTCCACGAGGTCGGCCTCGACTACGTCTCCTGCTCGCCCTTCCGGATCCCGGTGGCGCGCCTGGAGGCGGGCCGTGCCGCCGCCGAGTCGAAGGGCAGCGACAGCCGCTGACCCACCCACGGCGGGTCCGCCGTACCGCGCGCTCCCCGCGCGCGGTACGCGCCCACCCGCCCCCACAGACCGCGCCTGCCCCGGGTTCCCTGACGCCCTGGGGTGGGCGCGCCTGTATGTGCAGAAGCGCGCGGTGAAGAAGCGCCGGGCCGAGAAGCACATTGTTCAACGACTCTTTACGTCAGCAGGCGGTGGACGGATCCCCACCCGTCCACCGCCTGCTGACAATCTGCCGGACACGTCGGCGCTTCCCGGTGCGACCGACCGCCAGGCCCCGCAAAGCCCCCCACGGCCTTCGCGGAGCGTTTCGGTCGCGCCGGAGTGTGCCCGGCGGAGTACAGGATTTCGGTTGTCACACCCCCGCCGAAAGGGGTTTCAACTGTGGCCGAAAGGGCGTGGTGACGTCGTGTGACGGCATGCATACTCATGGGGCGGGGGGATTGCGGTTGCACAGGTGGGGGTTCGGTGCTTCGTATCCATTTCACTGGAGTGGACCTGGCACGCGTACGGATGGCAGGGCGTCCCGATGCGTTGTGGGAAACGATTCTCAGTTTTCACCGTTTAAGGGACCGGCGTGATGTCCGGTTGTTCGGTGAATGGCGTACAACAACGCGGAGCAGGTTGAATAGTGAAACACGTTTGCTCGGTGCGCTCATACCGAGTCGCGGCTATTTCCCCGATTTCCTGACCCCGGTCGAGGGTCAGTACGGGTGGGACACGGGGCTCGACGCGCTGCGCGGGATCAGGCCTGAGCGGATGCGCCGGGAGCTGCTCGTGCTGGGGCGGGGAGCACCGCCCTCGCCGCGGCTGCGGGAGTTCGCCGACGACACCCCCCGGCACCTGCCGCGGCTCATGGACGAGCTGCGCGGGTACCACCGGGCGGCCGTGGAGCCGCACTGGACGCACATCCAGGCCCAGATCGAGGCCGAACGTGCGGCCAGGGGCCGCGCGCTGCTGGACGGAGGCGCGGACGAGCTGCTCGCCTCGCTGCCGCCGATGCTGCGGTGGCGGGCGCCGGTGCTGGAGTGCGACTACCCGGTGGACCGGGACGTCCGGCTGCGCGGACGCGGGCTGCTCCTGCAGCCCTCGTTCTTCTGCCGGCGCACCGCGGTGACCCTGCACGACCCGGAACTGCCGCCCGTCCTGGTCTATCCGGCGGCGGCGCAGCTCGCCTCGGCCCAGACCGGCGGCGAGGCGGCCCGGCCCGTGGAGGAGCAGCGCCAGCGGACCCTGGGCAAGCTGGTCGGGCACACCCGCTCGGTGGTCCTGCGGGCGATCGGCGACGGGGCGACGACCAGCGAACTGGCCCGCCGGGCCGGGGTGTCGCTGGCCTCGGCGAGCCAGCACGCGTGCGTGATGCGGGAGGCGGGCCTGGTGACGACCCTGCGCCGGGGGAGCGCCGTGCTGCACACGGTGACCCCGCTCGGCGCCGCCCTCCTGAAGGGCGGCGCGGTGGCCTCGTGACGGCTTCCGGGGACCCTGCGGGGTCCCCGGAAGCCCGGCGCCGGCGCACGGCGAAAAGTTTTTCCGCACGAGCGATGAGTTTCCGCGGGACCCGCGGTCTACCCCTCGCAAGCACCGGACACCGCTCCACGGGGGGCGGGACGGCGGCACGAAGAGAAGCGAGTCCGAGATGTCAACGATGATTTTCGTCAACCTGCCGGTCAAGGACCTGGACGCCAGCAAGGCGTTCTGGACGAAGCTCGGCTACACCTTCAACGGCCAGTTCAGCGACGAGAACGGCGCCTGCATGGTCATCAGCGACACCATCGCCGCGATGCTGCTGACCGAGGCCCGGTTCAAGGACTTCACGCACAAGGCCGTGACCGACACGGCCACCAGCACCGAGGTGCTGCTGTGTCTGAGCGCCGAGAGCCGCGCCGCCGTCGACGAGCTGGTCGACGGAGCCCTCGGGGCGGGCGGCACCGAGCCGCGCGCCGCCCAGGACCACGGCTTCATGTACGGCCGGGCCTTCGAGGACCTCGACGGCCACACCTGGGAGATCATGTGGATGGACCCGGCGGCCGTCCAGGGCCAGGACGTCGCCTAGGCGACCGCCACCGGAGCCGAGGTCGCGGCGGTCCGCACCGGATACGTCCGGACCGCCACCTCCTCGTCGTCCAGGCACCGCCCCGTCGCCAGGTCGAAGCGCTGCTTGAGCAGCGGCGACGCCACGAACGGCCGGCCCTCCACGCACCCCACCAGCCCGCGCGAGAGCACCTGCGCCCCGGTGAAGGGGTCCTGGTTGCCGATGGCGTACGTACGCCCCGCGCGGTCGACGAACACCGCGGCCTGGGTGCCGTCCGGCAGCAGGGCCGCGACCCCGCGCCCCGGGGTGAGCGCGGTGTACTCGCACACCGTCAGCCAGCCTTCGGTCACCTGCAGTTCGACGGTCATCGGGTGCCTCCCAGGGGTTCGAGGGTCAAGAAGGTCAGGTCGGGCTTGACCTGGTCGCGTTCCGCGACGAACTTCACGGTCGGGTCGGGGGCGCCGGGCGCATTGACGAAGGAAACGAACCGCCGCAGCCGCTCGGGGTCCTCCAGCGTCTCGGCCCATTCGTCCCGGTAGTGCGCCACGTGGTCGGCCATCAGCGCTTCCAGCTCCCCGCACAGCCCGAGCGAGTCGTGGACGACCACGTCCCGCAGGTGCTCCAGGCCGCCCTCCAGCCGCTCCAGCCAGGCGGAGGTGCGCTCCAGCCGGTCGGCGGTGCGGATGTAGAACATCAGGAACCGGTCGATGAGGCGGACCAGTTCGGCGTCGGACAGGTCCTGGGCCAGCAGGTCGGCGTGGCGCGGGGTGGCCCCGCCGTTGCCGCCGACGTACAGGTTCCAGCCGCTCGCGGTGGCGATCACCCCGAAGTCCTTGCTCTGCGCCTCCGCGCATTCGCGGGCGCAGCCGGACACCGCCGACTTCAGCTTGTGGGGGGCGCGCAGGCCCCGGTAGCGCAGCTCCAGGTCGATGGCCATGCGCACGCTGTCCTGGACGCCGTAGCGGCACCAGGTCTGTCCCACGCAGGACTTCACCGTGCGCAGCGCCTTGCCGTAGGCGTGTCCGGACTCGAAGCCGGCCTCGACCAGGCGGGCCCAGATGTGCGGGAGCTGGTCGACGCGGGCGCCGAAGAGGTCGATGCGCTGGCCGCCGGTGATCTTCGTGTAGAGGCCGAAGTCGCGGGCCACCTCACCGATCACGATCAGCTTGTCGGGGGTGATCTCGCCGCCGGGGATGCGGGGGACGACCGAGTACGAGCCGTTGCGCTGGAGGTTCGCGAGGAAGTGGTCGTTGGTGTCCTGGAGCGCGGCCTGCTCCCCGGCCAGGACGTAACCGGGCGCGCCCACCGTCGGGGCGAGCGAGGCGATGATCGATCCGACGGTCGGCTTGCAGACCTCGCAGCCGTCGCCGCCGCGCGCCGCCTCCCGGCCGTGGCTGTCGAGCAGATCGGCGTAGGAGGTCACGCGCAGGGTGCGGACGATCTCGTACAGCTCGGCGCGGGTGTACGGGAAGCAGGCGCAGAGCCCCGTCTCTGCGGGGGCAGGGAGCAGCTGGCCGATCACCTTGACGCAGCTGCCGCAGCCGGTGCCCGCCTTGGTGCACTTCTTGACCTCGGGCAGGGTCGCGCAGGCGGTGATGGCCTTCTTGGTGACGTTGTGGCAGGAGCAGATGACCGCGTCGTCGGGCAGGGAGGCCGGTCCGAGCTGGGCCGCGGACCCGATGCCGGCGGGCAGCACCAGCTGCTCGGGCGCGGCGGGCGGCACGCTGCCGGTGAGCGGCCGCAGCAGCCCGTAGGAGTCGGCGTCGCCGACCAGGACCCCGCCGAGCAGGACGCCGTCGGGGGAAACGACGAGCTTCTTGTAGATGCCGGAGCGGGAGTCGGAGTACACGACGTCGAGGCAGCCGGGGGTGGCGCCGTGCGCGTCGCCGAAGGAGGCCACGTCCACGCCGAGGAGCTTGAGCTTGGTGGAGAGGTCGGCTCCGGTGAACTCCTTGGCGCGGCCCAGCAGGTCCTCGGCGGCGGTCTCGGCCATCTCGTAGCCGGGCGCGACCAGGCCGTAGACCCGGCCGTCGGTGGCCAGGGCGCATTCGCCGATCGCGTAGACGTGCGGGTCGGAGGTGCGGCAGTGCGCGTCGACGGCGATGCCGCCGCGCTCGCCGACCTCCAGCCCGGCGGCGCGGGCCAGCTGGTCGCGGGGGCGGACCCCGGCGGAGAAGACGACGAGCTCGGTGTCGACCGAGGAGCCGTCGGAGAGCGCCATGCCGCTGACGGAGCCGTCGGCTCCGATGAGCACCTCCTGGGTGCCGACACCGGTGTGCACGGTCAGGCCCATCGATTCGATGGTGCGCAGCAGGGCCGCGCCGCCGCCCTCGTCGATCTGCGCCGGCATCAGCCGGGGCGCGAACTCCACGATCCGGGTGGCCAGTCCGAGCCCTTGGAGCGCGCCGGCCGCCTCCAGGCCGAGCAGGCCGCCGCCGATGACCGCGCCGTGGGTGCGGCCCTCGGCGTACGCCTCGATCGCGAGGAGGTCCTCGATGGTGCGGTAGACGAAGCAGCCGGGGGCGTCCTTGCCGGGGACGGGCGGCACGAAGGGGTAGCTGCCGGTCGCCAGGACCAGGACGTCGTACGGGAAGACCCGCCCGGAGCGGGAGGTGACCGTGCGCGCCGCCCGGTCGATGTGCTCGGCCGGGTCGTCGAGGTGCAGCTCGATCCCGTGCTCGGCCATGAAGCCGTCGGGGGTCAGCGACAGGTCCTCGGCGGTGCTGCCGGAGAAGAACGAGGTGAGGTGGACCCGGTCGTAGGCGGGGCGCGGCTCCTCGCAGAGCACGGTGATCCGGTGGGTGGCCGTCGCGCCGCGCTCGGCGAGCGCTTCGAGGTAGCGCTGGCCGACCATCCCGTGCCCGATGAGCACGATGGCGGGGGTGGGCGTCGTGGATGCGGCCATGATCAGGAGCCTCCGTCGTCGGTGAGCAGGTGGGAGAGGTCGTCGTGCGCGCGCAGGGGTTCGTCGCCCTCCCAGCTGCGGGCGAGGGCGCCCACGGTGGAGAGTTCGCCGAGCAGGACCCCGCCGACCAGCCGGTCGCCGCGGACGACGACCTTGCGGTAGGTGCGCCGGGTGGCGTCCGAGAGCCGGAGCACGTCGTCCCCGGGCAGCGGGGTGGTCTCGCCGAAGGCGGCGAGGTCCAGCGGGCGCGGGCCGGAGGAGAGGGTGAGGCGGGTGAGGGCGCGGGTGCCGGTGTAGTCCGGCTTCCCGGAGCCGGCGGGGGCGCCGCCGGTGAGGAGGGCGGCGAGGGCGTCGGCCTGTTCCAGCGCGGGCCCGGCCAGCCCGTACACGCGGCCCGCGTGCTCCGCGCAGTCGCCGATGGCGTGGATCCGCGGATCGCTCGTGCGCAGCGCGTCGTCGACCACGACGCCCTTGCGCACGGCGAGCCCGGCGGCCTGGGCCAGGCCGGTGCGCGGGCGCACCCCGCAGGCCAGGACGACGAGGTCGGCGTCCAGGTGGAGGCCGACGGCGAGGTCGACGCCCGTGACCCGACGGCCGGCGCCCTCGGGCCGGGTGGTCAGGCCGCGCACCCGGCACTCGGTGTGGATCTCGACGCCGAGTTCGCCGAGGTGGGCGTGGAGCAGGGCCGAGGCGTCCTCGTCGAGCTGGCGCTCCATCAGCCGGGTGCCCTGCTGGGCGAGCACCACCCGCACGCCGCGTTCGGCCAGCGCGCGGGCGGCGGAGACCCCGAGCAGGCCGCCGCCGATGACCACGGCGTTCAGGCCGGGGCGGGCGGTGACGGCGCGGTCCAGGGCGAGGCAGTCGTCCATGGTGCGGAAGGCGTGCACCCCGTCCGGGAGGTCCCTGCCGTCGGGCTCGAAGAGTCCGCGCAGGGGCGGCAGCACCGGGTTGGATCCGGTGGCCAGGACCAGGACGTCGTAGCCGTGCGCGCCGCCGTCGTCGCAGTGGACCGTCCGGTCGGCGCGGTCGACGCGGACCGCCCGCACGCCCCGGCGCAACACCGGGCCGGGGGCGGGCAGGGCGGTCACTTCGGGGGCGTAGCGGCCCGCGAGGACCTCGGCCAGCAGCACCCGGTTGTAGGGGACGTGCGGTTCCTCGCCGAGGACGGTCACCGCCGCGTCCCCGCCGAGCCGGGCTGCGAGCCGCAGGCCCGCGAGGCCGCCGCCGATCACCACCACACGCTGTTGCGAGGTCATGACGTCAGCCTGCGCGCCCGCTGTTTCCCGGCCGCATCGCCGCTGTTTCCCTGACGGAACACGCATCTCAGCACGGGGAGGGAGCGGGCGTGAGGCGGCGGACGGCGCGGGTGCGCGGGGGCGGCGGACCGGATTTCCGCTGGTCCAAGCTCAAACCTTGCGCAAGTTTCCCGGGATCGATGGCTCTTGCACCCACCGGATCCATAGGGTCGGGCCGTGCCTGACATATCAACGACGATGATCATCGTGCTCTGCGCGGCCGCGGCCGCCGCGGGCTGGATCGACGCGGTGGTCGGTGGCGGCGGCCTGCTGCTCCTGCCCGCGCTGATGCTCGGCCTCCCGGCGAACGTACCGCTGACGCACGCCCTCGGGACCAACAAGGCGGTGGCCATCGTCGGCACCACGGGCGCGGCGGTGACGTACGCCCGCAAGGCCCCCGTCGACGTGGGCATCGCGGTCCGCATCGGCCTGGCCGCGATGGCCGGGGCCGCGGGCGGGGCCCTGCTCGCTGGAGCGTTCAGCAAGGACACGATGCGTCCGGTGATCATGGTGGTCCTGCTGCTGGTCGCCGCGTTCGTGATCTTCCGCCCCGGCTTCGGCGCGGCCCCCGCCACCGGCCCCGTCGGCCGTCGTCGCATCGTCGCCGCGATCGGGCTGGCCGGTCTCGGCATCGGCTTCTACGACGGCCTGATCGGACCCGGCACCGGCACCTTCCTCGTCCTCGCGCTGACCGCGCTGCTCCACCTCGACCTGGTCACCGCCTCGGCGACCGCGAAGATCGTGAACGTCGGCACCAACGCCGGGGCGCTCGCCGTCTTCGCCTCCAAGGGGGAGGTGCTCTGGCAGCTGGCCGGGCTGATGGCCGCCTTCAACCTGATCGGCGGGATGGCGGGCGCCCGCATGGCGCTGAAGAAGGGCAGCGGGTTCGTCCGGGTCGTGCTGCTGACGGTGGTGTCCGCGCTGGTCGTCAAGCTGGGTCTGGAGCAGTGGGGCTGAGCGTGGCGGGCGCCGCGCGCACGCCGGTGAGGTGGGCGAAGACCACCACGTTGCCCTGGTAGCCGGTGCGCGGCGAGAAGGCGCCGCCACAGGTGATCACCCGCAGTTCTGCGCGCGGCGCGGGCCCGTAGACCAGCCGGTCCGGGAAGCGGTCGGCGTCGTAGACCTCCACCGCGTGCACGGTGAAGACGGCGGTACGTCCGTCCGCGCGGGTCACCTCGATCAGTGCCCCGCGGCGCAGCGCGCCCAGCCGGTAGAAGACCGCCGGGCCGGTGGCCGTGTCGACGTGCCCGGCGATGACCGCGGTGCCGACGGCGCCGGGGGTGGTGCCGTCGCGGTACCAGCCGGCCAGGTCGCGCCGGGCGGCCGACGGGGCCGCCAGGCTGCCGTCGGCCTCCAGGCCGAGCCCGGTCAGTGGGGCGTCCACCCGGATGGCGGGGATCCGGATCCGCCGGGGCGGGGAGCCGGGGAGGGGGTCGGCGCCCCCGTGGTCGACGGGCTCGGCGGTCAGGGAGTCCGCGGCGGACGGCCGGGGCGGATGGACCGGTTCGGCGGAGCCGCTGGTGACCAGCCAGATGCCGACGCAGGCGGCGAGCGCGACGAGGCCGCCGCGACCGGCGCCGGTTCCGCCGCCGCGGGCCGCGCCGGGGGGCGCGAGGCGCCGGTGGTGCGGGTTCGGGTGCGGGGGGTGCGGGGGGTGCGGGGGGTGGTCGGGATGGGAGCCGGGGCCCGGGGCCGGGGTCGGGCCGGGTCCCGGGGTGGGGTGACGGTGGTGGCCGGAGGTGCGCATGCGTGCCCCCTTGCTGCCTGTGGTGCGGGTGGTTCCTCTGGTCCGGGATGGTTCCTCCGGGGTGGGGGAGGGTGGCCGTCGCCCGGCCCCGCGAACGGGGGGGACCTCGCGGGGCGGGCGACGGCGTGGCGGTACCGGCCGGACCGCGGCAGGGGCCGCGGTGGGCGTCCGTCAGCTCCGCGTGCCGCTCGCCCGGCGACGCAGGAGCCAGGTACCGCCGACGGCGGTCACGGCCAGTACTGCCGCTCCCGCCGCGATCTTGGTGGGGTCGGCGGTCGTCGTCGTACCGCCGCCCACCCCCGTCCGGACGTGGCCCTGCGGGCCGCGCTCGGTGACGACCAGGTCGCCCGTGGCGAACCTGCCGTCCGCGCAGGTCGCGCCGATCGCGTAGGTCCCGGGCGCGGTGGTGCGCGCGACGCGGAACTGTCCCACCACCACCTCCTCATGGGTGCCCGGCGCCAGCGTGAACCGGCCCCCGCCCACCGTCGTCGCGTCGCCCTCGGCGCGGCCACCGCGTCCGCAGGCGGGGGTGTTCACGGTGATGGTGGTGCCCGGGACGGCCGACTTGGGCCAGACCTCCAGCGGTGCGAAGTCCCCGGGCGCGAAGCTCCCCACGCCGAAGTCCGCGGCGGCCACCGCTCCCGCGACCGGACCGGCGAAGGCGACGGCGGTCAGCGCGGTGGCGGTGAGCACGTGGGCGGTGCGTCGGCGCATGGGGGCTCTCCTGGGAAGCGGGGTCGTGATCCGAGGTAAGCCCGGGTGTGCGCGGGCCGCCTCCTGATGGAATGTCAGATTCCGGTCGTGCTCGGGCGTGTCCCGCCATCAGGGCACGTCAGGGCGGGTCCGCGGCCATCCGGGTACCCCCGCCCCGTCCGGGTGATGCACGTGTGACCGCCCGGCCCCGATGCCCGGCCGGGCGCGTGAGACGGCAGGGTTACGGGGGAGGTGGCCGCCGGGTCGGGGGACGTGCGTACGGTGGTCCGGGCGCGTGGAAGTCCTGGGAACGCGCCCGTTCCGAACCGTTGAATGCGAGGGGGCCCGCCGATGACACCGCCCGACCGGACAGCACAGCCGCAGCCGCTCGGGTGCGGGGGAGCCGCGCCGCCGTCGCGCGAGGACGAGGAACTGCCCTTCTTCGTCTACGGCACGCTGCGCCCCGGCGAGATCAATCACGACGCCTTCCTGCGCGGACGCACCCGCTGCGAGGAGCCCGCCCTGCTCCCGGACGCGCTGCTCTACGACGGCCCGGGCTACCCGTACGCCGTCCCGTGCCCGGGGGCGCGGACGACCGGGGAGCTGGTGGCCGCGGCGCCGGGGCAGTACGCGAGGCTGCTGGCGGAGCTGGACCGGCTGGAGGAATACCACGGGCCCGCGAGCCCGCTGAACCTCTACGAACGGGTCCGCCGCACCACCCTGCGCCCCGACGGCACCACCACCCCGGCCTGGGTCTACCTGGCCGCCCCGGCACTGGCCGCGGCCCTGGCCCGGTCCGGCACGCCGATACCGGACGGCGACTGGCTGCGCCGGTAGGCGGTCAGGACCGGGTCACAGGCCCTCGGCGCCGCGGTTGCGCAGGCGCTGGCCGTACTGCTGGAGCACCCACAGCTCCTCCTGGACGGCCGCGAGCTGCTCGGCCGGGGCGTTCGGGCCCAGCCGGGCCAGGGTGCCCTGGATGTCGTGGATCCGGCGGTCGACCGCGCGCAGCCGGACCTGGACCAGCTGGACCCCGGCGTAGATCTCGTCCACCGTCTTGGCGTGGATGGCCTCGACGGCCAGCTCGGTGACCAGGGCGCGGACAGTGTCGTTGGGGGCCGCCGCGCGGACCCGGGCGAGGTAGTCGTCCGTGTCCTGGGAGGCGCCGCCCGCGTCCTGGATGGCCTGGCGGACCGTCGCGTACGGCGGGGCGGTGAACTCGTCGGGCCCGTAGGCGTCGAAGGCCGGGGAGACCAGGGCCGGGCGCTGCAGGGCCAGCTTGAGCAGTTCGCGCTCGGTGCGGTGGGCCGGGCTGCGCAGGTTCAGCGCGGGGCCGGGGGCGTGCGCGGCCGGCTGCGGGGCGCCCTGCTCGTGGGCGGGCCGGGTCCGGCCGCCCTGCTGCTGACCGCCCTGGCCCTGTCCCGGACCGGGGCGGCCGCCCCGGTCGCGGGCCCAGCGGGCCACCTGGGAGACGCGCTTGACCACGAACTGCTCGTCGCGGATGCCGAGCATCCCCGCGAGCTGGACCGCCGACTCGTGCTGGATGGCGATGTTCTTGATGGCGGCGACCACCGGGGCCGCCTCGTCGAGCGCGGCCGCGCGGCCCGCCGGGTTCTCCAGGTTGTGCCGGGCGACCATCTGCCGCAGCGCGAACTCGAACAGGGGGGTGCGGGAGGCCACCAGCGCGGCCACGGCCGCGTCGCCCTCGGCGAGCCGCAGGTCGCAGGGGTCCATGCCGCCGGGCGTGATCGCGATCGAGGTCTCGGCGGCGAACTTCTGGTCGTCCTCGAAGGCCCGTAGGGCGGCCTTCTGGCCCGCCGCGTCACCGTCGAAGGTGAAGATCACCTCGGCGGTGGCGTTGTCCATCAGCAGGCGGCGCAGGATCTTGATGTGGTCCCCGCCGAAGGCCGTGCCGCAGGTCGCGAGCGCGGTGGTGACTCCGGCCAGGTGGCAGGCCATGACATCGGTGTAGCCCTCGACGACGACCGCGCTGGAGGTCTTCGCGATCTCCTTCTTGGCGAGGTCGATGCCGTAGAGGACCTGGGACTTCTTGTAGATGGGGGTCTCGGGCGTGTTCAGGTACTTGGGCCCGTTGTCGTCGTCGCGCAGCTTGCGCGCACCGAAACCGACCACTTCGCCGGTGATGTCCCGGATGGGCCACATGAGGCGGCCGCGGAAGCGGTCGATGGGCTTCCCGCTGCGGCTGTCCTGGGACAGGCCGGAGAGGATCAGTTCCTTGTCGGTGAAGCCCTTGCCGCGCAGGAAGCGGGTGAGGTGGTCCCAGCCGGCCGGGCTGTAGCCCACGCCGAAGTGCGCGGCCGCCGCCTGGTCGAAGCCGCGCGAGGCCAGGAACTTCCGGCCGATCTCCGCCTCGGGGCCGTCCAGCTGGTCGACGTAGAACTGGGCCGCGGCCTTGTTCGCCTCGACCAGCCGGATGCGCTCGCCGCGGCCGCTCTGACCGGGGGTGTAGCCGCCCTCTTCGTACCGCAGGGTGATGCCGGCGGTGCCCGCCAGCCGCTCGACCGCCTCCGAGAAGGAGAGGTGGTCGATCTTCATGATGAAGTCGAGGGTGTCCCCGCCCGCCTGGCAGCCGAAGCAGTGGTAGAGCCCCTTGCTCGGGCTGACCTGGAAGGAGGGGGACTTCTCGTCGTGGAAGGGGCACAGGCCCTTGAGGTTGCCGCCGCCCGCGTTGCGGAGCTGGAGGTACTCGGACACGACGGCGTCGATCGGGACCGCGTCCCGGACCGCCTTCACATCGTCGTCGTTGATCCTGCCTGCCACGCGTGAAGTCTACGGCCGGGCTCGGACAATCCCGCCCGCCGCCCTCCCCTTCCCGCGGGCCCCCTCCGGCCGGGGCCCGCGGGTCACCCGGCGGCCTCCCCGGAGGGGACCAGCGAGGCCAGCGGAACGCTCGGGTCCGCCAGGGCGTCGCGGTCCACCGCCACCCCGGCGCGGATCAGGGCCTGGATGGGCTCCGTGACGTCCCACACGTTCACGTTCATGCCGGCCAGTACCCGGCCCCCGGCCAGCCAGAAGGCGATGAACTCCCGCTTGGCCAGGTCCCCGCGGATCACCACCTGGTCGTAGGCGCCGGGCGGGGCGTACCCCGAGTACTCCAGGCCCACGTCGTACTGGTCGGAGAAGAAGTAGGGGACCCGGTCGTACGAGACCTCCTGGCCCAGCATGGCCCGCGCCGCCGCCGGCCCGCCGTTGAGCGCGTTCGCCCAGTGCTCCACCCGCAGCCGGGTGCCCAGCAGCGGATGGTGGGCGGCGGCCACGTCGCCCGCGGCGAAGATGTCCGGGTCGGAGGTGCGCAGCGAGGCGTCCACCGCGATGCCGCCCCCGTGCTCCCGGTCGATCAGGGCGAGCCCGGAGGTCTCGGCGAGCGCGGTGCGCGGCGCGGCGCCGATCGCGGCGAGCACCGCGTGCGCCGGGTGCTCCTCGCCGTCGTCGGTGTGCGCGGCCAGCACCATGCCGTCCCGGCCGCTGATCTCGGTCAGGCGGCCGCCGAAGTGGAAGCGGACGCCGTGCGCGCTGTGCAGGTCGGCGAAGACCCGCCCCAGCTCCGGGCCGAGCACCGCGTGCAGCGGGGTGGCCTCCGGTTCCACGATGGTGACCTCGGCGCCGTAGCCGCGGGCGGCGGCCGCGACCTCCAGGCCGATCCAGCCCGCCCCGGCGATCAGCAGGTGGCCGTTCTCCCGGCCCAGCGTGGCCAGCACCCCGCGCAGCCGCTCCGCGTGGGCGAGGCGGCGCAGGTGGTAGACCCCGGCGAGGTCGGTGCCCGGGATGTCGAGGCGGCGCGGCTCGGAGCCGGTGGCCAGCAGCAGCCGGTCGTAGTGCACCACGGTGCCGTCGCCGAGGGTCACCTTCTTCGCCTCGCGGTCCAGCTGGACCGCGGGCTGCCCGAGGTGGAGTTCGACGTCCGCACGCGCGTACCAGGCCGGCTCGTGCACGAAGACGCTCTCGCGCTCCTCCTTGCCCGCGAGGTACCCCTTGGACAGGGGTGGCCGTTCATAGGGATGGTCGCGCTCGTCGCCGATCAGGATGACCCGGCCGGTGAACCCTTCCGACCTCAGCGTTTCGGCCGCTTTCGCTCCGGCCAGCCCTCCGCCGACGATGACAAACGTCCGGTGTGCGTCGACCACCTGATGCCTCCTCATAACCTCTCCGCCACATGCGACCACATGCGAGCGTCCCGCACTGAGCCTGCCGCGTGAAGGGGGAGTGGCCCGATCGGCTCACCTCCCGGCGCGTCGCGGGGGCAGCGCGAGCCGCGCATGGAGGGAGCGGGCGGCGGCGTCCGTGAGGCAGGCGATCTGGTCGATGACCGCGCGTTTGCGGGCCTTGTCGTCCGGCGCGGCGTCGAAGATCGCCCGGAACTGGGGGTCCAGCCCTTCCGGGGCGCGGGCGCTCAGCGCCTCGGCGAGTTCGGCCAGGACGATGCGCTGGTCGGCCCGCAGGCGCTCCTGTTCGTCGCGCTGCATCACGTACAGGTCCGCGACCGCCTTGAGGACGGCGCACTCGTTGCGGGCCTCGCGGGGGACCACCAGCTCGGCGGCGTACCGGGTGAGGCGGCCGGTGCCGTACGCCGCGCGGGTGGCGCCTTCCGCGGCCAGGCAGAAGCGGCCGATCAGCTGGCTCGTGGCGTCCTTGAGGCGGGCCTGGGCGACCGCGGAGCCGTCGTAGCCGTGCGGCCACCACTCCTGTTCCATCAAACGGTCGAGGGCCGCGCGCAGTTCCCCGGGGTCGGTGTCCGCCGGGACGTAGCGCCCGATGGCGACCCGCCAGATCTCGTCCCGCTCCGGCTCGGCGAAGAGCATGTTGGGGTCGAGGTGGCCCGCGTGCAGTCCGTCCTCGAAGTCGTGGACGGAGTACGCCACGTCGTCCGCCCAGTCCATCACCTGGGCCTCGAAGCACTTGCGGTCGGCGGGCGCCCCGCGCCGCAGCCACTCGAAGACCGGCAGGTCGTCCTCGTAGGCGCCGAACTTCACCGAGCCGGGGTCGGTGGGGTGGTCGCCGCGCGCCCACGGGTACTTGGTGGCGGCGTCGAGGCAGGCCCGGGTGAGGTTGAGGCCCACGCTCACCAGCTCGCCGGTGTCCGGATGCGGGGCGAACCGCTTGGGCTCCAGGCGCGTCAGCAGGCGCAGCGACTGGGCGTTGCCCTCGAAGCCGCCGCAGTCCTTGGCGAACTCGTTGAGCGCTTCCTCGCCGTTGTGCCCGAAGGGCGGGTGGCCCATGTCGTGCGAGAGGCAGGCGGCCTCGACGAGGTCGGGGTCGCAGCCCAGAGCCCAGCCCAGCTCCCGGCCGACCTGGGCGCATTCGAGGGAGTGCGTGAGCCGGGTGCGGGGGCTGGCGTCCCAGTCGTAGGAACGGGAGCCGGGGGTGACCACCTGGGTCTTCCCGGCGAGGCGGCGCAGGGCGGCGGAGTGCAGCACCCGGGCGCGGTCGCGCTGGAAGGCGGTGCGGCCCGGACGTTTGTCGGGCTCGGTCGCCCAGCGCTCGGTCGCGTCCGGATCGTACGACGCGGGTGACGGGACGGGTGCGGTGCTGTCCATGCCTTCCATGCTCAGACGTTAACCGGAGCGACCGACAATCGGAGCAATCCGAACCCGCTCCGGACGAACTCCGATGACGGGCGCAGCGGCCGGCACCGCTCGTTCGCCGGAGCGGCGCCGCCCTACGCGGGGGCGAGTTCCCGCTGGTCCGGGTGGCCGGACCGGTGTCCGGGGGCGGGGTGCGCGCGGTCCGCGGACCGCGCGGCCAGGGCGGCGTCGTAGCGCTGGAGGACGAGCCGGGCGAGCGCCGGGTGGGCGCCGAGCGGATCGGCGGCGGCGCCGGGGGCGGCCGCCGCGCACTGGGCGGCGAACCGGCCCGGTGCGGTGAAGTACGAGGCCACGGCGGCCCGGTGGTGGCCCCGGGCGGCGAGGGCGCGCAGGGCCTCGGGCACGCTCGGCGCCGCGGCCGAGGCATAGGCGGCGACGACGGGCACCCCGCCGAGCCGTTCGGAGAGCAGGGCGGCGGTGCGGCGGGTGTCGGCGGCCGAGTCCGGGTCGCGGGATCCGGCGGAGGCGAGGACGGCGCCGGTGCCCGGGGTCCAGCCCGCTTCGAGGAGCCGCTCGCGCAGGACCTCGACGAGCAGGGGGTGCGGGCCGAGCGGGGCCGCGACGCGCACGCGCAGGTGGGGAGCGCGCGCGGCGGCCGCGGGCAGGTCGTGCTTGACGTGGTGGCCGCGGCCGAGGAGCAGCGGTACGAGCACGGCCGCGCCCGGATCCAGCGCGGCGAGCGCGGTGTCCAGCAGGGGTTCGTTCAGCTCGATGTGGCCGAGCCGGACCCGCAGCCGGGGCCGCAGCTCGCGGACGCGGTCGAGCAGGGCCGAGACGGTGGCCAGGGCGCGGGGGTCGCGGCTGCCGTGGGCCACGGCGACGAGGGTGGGCTGCATGCGGGGGCTCCGTGGGGCCGGTGCGGGAGGGCCAGGGGGAGGGGAGGTCGGGGAGAGGAAGCCGGGAGGGCGGGGCCGGTCCGCGGCCCGGGAGGAATCGTTTCGGGTGGGCGCGGGTTCCGCCGTGCTCCGATGGTGGCGGGCGCAGGTTGCCGTGTCGTTGCGCGGGCGTGACGGACGTTTTCCGGCTGCTCACCCGCTCATTCGTACGAGTGAAAGGCGGGGCGGAAGGAACTGCGGGACCGCTCCGGTTCGTCAATCCGTGCGAACGGTGTGGATGGCGCGGGTACAGGGGTGCAAGGGGGGATGGGTCATGGGGTTCAGGGCGAGGCTCGGTTCGAGGCTCACGTCGAGGGTGCGGTCCCTGCGGGGGCCGGGGTGGGGGACGGTGCGGGGGCGGCGCCGGGCGGTCCGGGTGGTGATGCTCGGGTGCGTGCTCGCGCTGCTGCCCTCGGCGTGGACGCACGCGGCGGCCGGGGACCGGCTGCGCACGACGGCGGACACGCCCGCGGCGGAGGTGGCGGTGGTCTTCGGGGCGGGGCTGTGGGACGGGCAGCCGACCCCGTATCTGGCGAACCGGCTGGACGCGGCCGCCGCGCTGTACCGCGCGGGCCGGGTCAAGGTGGTGCTGGTGACGGGCGACAACAGCCGCGTGGCGTACGACGAACCGGACGCGATGCGCGCCTACCTCACGCGCCACGGGGTGCCGGACGGGCGCATAGTGAGCGATTTCGCCGGCTTCGACACGTGGGACTCCTGCGTGCGGACCCGGGAGATCTTCGGGGTGCACCGGGCGGTGCTGATCAGCCAGGGCTTCCACATACGCCGGGCGGTGGCGCTGTGCGAGGCGGCGGGTGTCGAGTCGTACGGAGTGGGCGTCGACCAGGCGCACGACGCGACCTGGTACTACGGCGGCGTCCGCGAGGTGTTCGCCTCGGGCAAGGCCGCGCTGGACGCGGTGTTCAAGCCGCAGCCGCGCTTCCTGGGACCCAAGGAGGAAGGAGTGGCGCGCGCCCTGGCCGCCCTGCCTAACTGACGCGCTCGGCACGGCACGCCTGGCACGGGGCACGCTCGGCACAGGGCACGCTCGGCACAGGGCACGCTTGGCACGGGTCCACCTCACCGGGTGGTGAACCGGGCGCTGAGGTCGTCGTACCGGGCGCGTAACGAGGAGCGGCGGCCCGCGTAACAGCCCCGGCGCAGGGTGGCCGTATGCACCCTCGGGACGTCGCCCCAACCACCACTGCCACCTCGGCCGGCACCGGCAGCACCGCCGGCACCGGCTCCGGTTCCGGCACCGCGGCCGACGGCACGGCCGCCGCCGGGGCCACCGCCCCCGCCGTCGCCACGCACTGCCCGTACTGCGCCCTGCAGTGCGGCATGAACCTCCGCCCCGGGCCGGGGCCGGAGGGCGGGGGCATGACGGTGGCGGTGGAGGAGCGTACGGACTTCCCCGTGAACCGGGGCGCGCTGTGCGGCAAGGGCCGCACCGCACCCGCCGTGCTCTCCTCCCGGGTGCGCCTGACCCAGCCGCTCATCCGCACCCACGCCGGGCAGCTGGAGCCGGCCACCTGGGAGGAGGCCCTCGACGCGGTAGCCGAGGGTCTGGCCCGCACGGGCCGCGACCACGGGCCGGACGCGGTCGGGGTGTTCGGGGGCGGCGGGCTCACCAACGAGAAGGCGTACGCGCTCGGCAAGTTCGCCCGGGTCGCCCTGCGGACCTCGCAGATCGACTACAACGGCCGCTTCTGCATGTCCTCGGCCGCAGCCGCCCACCAGCGCGCCTTCGGCCTCGACCGGGGGCTGCCCTTCCCCCTGGAGGACATCCCGCGCACCGGATGCGTGATCCTCGTCGGCTCCAACCTCGCCGAGACCATGCCGCCCGCGCTGCGCTACCTCACCGAGCTGAAGGAGAACGGCGGCACGCTGATCGTCATCGACCCGCGCCGCACCCGCACCGCCGACCAGGCCGACCTGCACCTCGCCCCCCGCCCCGGCACCGACCTCGCGCTCGCCCTCGGCCTGCTGCACCTCGTGGTCGCGGAAGGGCGCACCGACGAGGAGTTCATCGACTCCCGCACCACCGGCTGGCCCGAAGCCCGGGCCGCCGCCATGGCGCACTGGCCGGAACTGGTGGAAAGCCTCACCGGCGTGCCGGTGCCCCGGCTGCGCGAGGCGGTGCGTATGTTCTGCGCCCCGGACTCCGCCATGGTGCTCACCGCCCGCGGGCCCGAGCAGCAGTCCAAGGGCACGGACACCGTCGGCGCGTGGATCAACCTGTGCCTGGCGACGGGGCGCGCGGGGCGCCCGTACTCCGGTTACGGCTGCCTCACCGGCCAGGGCAACGGCCAGGGCGGTCGCGAGCACGGCCAGAAGGCCGACCAGCTCCCCGGCTACCGCAAGCTCACCGACCCGGCCGCCCGGGCGCACGTCGCCGGGGTGTGGGGGGTCGACCCTGACAGCCTGCCCGGCCCGGGGCGCAGTGCGTACGAACTCCTCGACGCGCTGGGCACCGACGTCCGGGCCCTGCTCCTCATGGGCTCGAACCCGGTGGTCTCCGCCCCGCGCGCCGCCCACATCGAGGAACGGATCCGCTCGCTGGACTTCCTGGCCGTCGCCGACGTGGTCCTGTCGGAGACGGCTGCCTTGGCGGACGTGGTCCTGCCGGTCACCCAGTGGGCGGAGGAGAGCGGTACCACCACCAACCTGGAGGGCCGTGTCCTGCTGCGCCGCCAGGCCCTCACCCCGCCGCCGGGGGTGCGCAGCGACCTGCACGTCCTGCACGGGTTGGCGGGCCGGCTCGGCCTGGAGAAGGGGTTCCCCACCGACCCCGAAGAGGTCTTCGAGGAACTCCGCCGCGCCTCGGCCGGCGGCCCGGCCGACTACTCGGGCATCTCCTACGCCCGCATCGAAGCGGAACAGGGCGTCTTCTGGCCCTGCCCGGCGCCCCTGCCCGAGGCGGGGGTGGCGCTCACACCGGAGTCGGCACCCGCACCGGAGTCGGCACCCGCGCCGGGGAAGGCCGCCGCGCCGGTGCCGGCCCCCGCCCCCGGGACCCCCGGGACCGCCCCCGGGCCGACGCCCGCCCCCGGGCCGACGGCCGCGCCCGGCACGGCCCCCGCTCCCGGGCTTCCCGGGACCGCCCCCGCCCCGCACCCCGGGACGCCGCGGCTGTTCCTCGACCGGTTCGCCACCGAGGACGGGCGGGCCCGGTTCGTCGCCGTCTCGCACCGCCCGGCCGCCGAGGTGCCCGACGCGGAGTACCCGGTCCTGCTCACCACCGGGCGGGTGGTGGCCCAGTACCAGTCGGGGGCGCAGACCCGGCGGGTGGACGAGCTGAACGCCGCCGCCCCCGGTCCCTTCGTAGAACTGCACCCCCGGCTCGCGGCCCGCGTCGGCGCGCGCGAGGGCCGTCCCCTGGCCGTGGTCTCCCGCCGCGGCCGGGTGGTCGTCCCGGCCCGCATCACGGACACCATCCGCGCGGACACGGTCTTCATGCCCTTCCACTGGCCCGGCGAAGGCCGCGCCAACACCCTCACCCAGGCGGCCCTGGACCCCGTCTCCCGCATGCCGGAGTTCAAGGTGTGCGCGGTCCGCCTGGAACCCCTCACCCCGCCGACGGGACCGCAGGAGGCCTGAGGCGCCGCGGCGGCGGACGCCGCCCCGGACTCGGGGGGCGGCCTTCTCGGACATGCGTCCGGTCCGCATCGGCGTTCCCGCCGGGGGGTAACCATCCGGTCACGCACCGGACTCAGAAAGTGCTCGCACGCCCCTCGTGGCAGCGATGTGTCGTACTCCACACTGAGTGGCGGTGCCTGAGTCCTCGGAGCCCTGGAGGTCGCCCCCGTGCAGACCCAGACCCTGTCCGTGACCGATCCCGTCGTGGCGCCGGAAGCCGCAGGCGCCGCGGAAGAGCCCGAGCCCGAGGTCGTGGCCGTGGACGAAGAGCCCGAGGCGCCGGAGGCGGTCGAAACCCTGCTGGTGCCGGCGCAGCGCAGGCGCGGCGACAGCAGCGCCGCGGGCGGGCCCTCCGCCGACCTGTTCCGGCAGTACCTGCGCGAGATCGGCAGGATCCAGCTGCTCACGGCGGCGGAAGAGGTGGAACTGGCGCGGGCCGTCGAGGCGGGCCTGTTCGCCGAGGAGAAGCTCGGCACCGCGACCGGCCTCGACACCCGCCTCGCCCTGGACCTCGACCGGCTGGTGGTCCTGGGCCGGATGGCCAAGCGCCGCCTGATCGAGGCGAACCTGCGGCTCGTCGTCTCCGTCGCGAAGCGGTACGTCGGCCGCGGACTCACGATGCTCGACCTCGTGCAGGAGGGGAACCTCGGGCTCATCCGGGCCGTTGAGAAGTTCGACTACGCCCGCGGGTACAAGTTCTCCACCTACGCCACCTGGTGGATCCGGCAGGCCATGTCCCGCGCGCTGGCCGACCAGGCCCGCACCATCCGCGTGCCCGTCCACGTGGTGGAGCTGATCAACCGGGTCGTCCGCGTGCAGCGCCGCATGCTCCAGGAGCGCGGGTACGAGCCCACGGCCGAAGAGGTCGCCGCCCACCTGGAGCTGACGCCCGAACGGGTCCTGGAGGTGCTGCGCCTCGCCCAGGAGCCGGTCTCGCTGCACGCCCCCGTGGGCGAGGAGGACGACGTCGCCCTCGGTGACCTGATCGAGGACGGGGACGCCGCCTCGCCCGTGGAGTCCGCCGCGTTCTTCCTGCTGCGCGAACACCTGGAGGCCGTGCTCTCCACCCTCGGCGAACGCGAGCGCAGGGTCGTCCAGCTCCGGTACGGGCTCGCCGACGGCCGCCCCCGGACCCTGGAGGAGATCGGGCGGATCTTCGGCGTGACCCGCGAGCGGATCCGCCAGATCGAGTCCAAGACCCTCAGCAAGCTGCGCGACCACGCCTTCGCCGACCAGCTCCGCGGCTACCTGGACTGAGACCCGCCCGACGACGCCGAAGGGGGCGCCCCGAAGGACGCCCCCCACCCACGATCCGCAGTGCCGACCGGACCGACCGGACCGACCGGACCCACGGTCCCGGTCAGTCGACCTCGGCCACCGCCTGCGCGAACTGCGCCGCGTACAGCCGCGCGTAGGCGCCGTCGGCCGCCAGCAGCCCCTCGTGCGTGCCCTGTTCCACGATCGAGCCGTTCTCCATCACCAGGATGACGTCCGCGTCGCGGATCGTGGACAGCCGGTGCGCGATCACGAAGGACGTACGGCCGGCCGCCAGCCGGGCCATCGCCTTCTGGATCAGCACCTCCGTACGGGTGTCGACCGAGCTCGTCGCCTCGTCCAGCACCAGGATCACCGGATCCGACAGGAACGCCCGGGCGATCGTGATCAGCTGCTTCTCGCCCGCGCTGACGCCCGCGCCCTCGTCGTCCAGCACGGTGTCGTACCCGTCCGGCAGCGTGCGGATGAAGCGGTCCGCGTGCGCGGCCCGCGCGGCCTCCTCGATCTCGGCGCGCGTCACCTCGCGGGACGCGTCGCCGCCGTAGGCGATGTTCTCCGCGATGGTGCCGCCGAACAGCCAGGTGTCCTGGAGCACCATGCCGATGCCGGAGCGCAGCTGCTCGCGGCTCATCTTGGCGATGTCCACCCCGTCGAGGGCGATCCGGCCACCCGTGACCTCGTAGAACCGCATCAGCAGATTGACCAGCGTGGTCTTGCCCGCGCCCGTCGGGCCGACGATCGCGACCGTCTGGCCGGGTTCGACGGACAGCGACAGGTTCTCGATCAGCGGCTTGTCCGGCTCGTAGCGGAAGGACACCTTCTCCAGCGAGACGGCGCCGCGGACCCGCTCCGCGAACTCCTGGACCGGCGCGTCCGCTTCCTGCTCCTCGGCGTCGAGCAGCTCGTAGACCCGCTCGGCCGAGGCCACGCCCGACTGCACCAGGTTCGCCATCGACGCGAGCTGAGTCAGCGGCATCGAGAACTGGCGCGAGTACTGGATGAAGGCCTGGACGTCGCCGATCGACAGGGTGCCCGAGGCGACCCGGAGCCCGCCGACGACCGCGACCAGCACGTAGTTGATGTTCGAGACGAAGAACATCACCGGCTGCATGATCCCGCTGACGAACTGCGCCTTGAACGAGGCCCGGTACAGCGCCTCGTTCTGCTCGGCGAAGGTCGCCGCGGACTCCTCCTGGCGCCCGAAGACCTTGACCAGCGTGTGCCCCGAGTACATCTCCTCGATGTGCGCGTTGAGCGTGCCGGTGACCTTCCACTGCGCCACGAACTGCGGCTGCGACTTCTTGCCGATCCGCGCCGCGATGAAGATCGCCATCGGTACCGTCACCAGCGCGACCAGAGCCAGCAGCGGGGAAATCCAGAACATCATCGCCAGCACGCCGATGATCGTCAGCAGCGAGTTGAGCAGCTGCCCCATCGTCTGCTGGAGCGTCTGCCCGATGTTGTCGATGTCGTTGGTCGCCCGGCTGAGCACCTCGCCGCGCTTCTGCTGGTCGAAGTACGACAGCGGCAGCCGCGAGAGCTTGTCCTGCAGCTCCTCGCGCAGCCGGTACAGGGTCCCGTTCATCACGCGGTTCGCCAGCCGGGTCGCCACCAGCATCAGCAGTCCGGCCGCGGTGAAGGTGGCCAGCGCCCAGAGCGCGACCACGCCGACACCGCCGAAGTCGATGCCGTGACCGGGCGTGAAGTCGGTCCCGGACAGCATGTCGGCCATGCCGTCCTCACCCTTGGCGCGCAGCCCGGCCAGGGCCTGCTCCTTGGTGATCCCGCGCGGCATGCTGCGGCCCACGATCCCGGCGAACACCAGGTCGGTGGCCTGGCCGAGGATCTTCGGACCGACCACCGAGCAGGCGACGCTGCCGACGACCGCGACGATCATGCCCCAGAGCGGGGCCCGGTCCGTCGTCAGCTGCGCCAGCAGCCGCTTGCCGGAATTCTTGAAGTCCAGGGACCGCGTCGTCGGCGGTCCCATCATCATGCGTCCTCCGGGCCCGCTCATGCGGCCTCCGCCTCCGTCAGCTGGGAGAGCACGATCTCCCGGTAGGTCTCATTGCCGGCCATCAGTTCGTGGTGGCGCCCCTCGCCCACCACCTGGCCCTCGTCCAGCACGATGATCCGGTCCGCGTCGCGGATCGTGGACACCCGCTGGGCGACGATGACCACGGTCGCGTCCTCGGTCTCGCGGGCGAGCGCCGCGCGCAGCGCCGCGTCCGTCGCGTAGTCCAGGGCGGAGAAGGAATCGTCGAAGAGGTAGATCTCGGGACGCTGCACCAGCGTGCGGGCGATCGCGAGGCGCTGGCGCTGGCCGCCGGAGACGTTCGTTCCGCCCTGGGCGATGGGGGCCTCCAGACCGCCTTCCAGCTCGGACACGAAGCCCTTGGCCTGGGCCACTTCCAGCGCCTGCCACAGTTCTTCGTCGGTCGCGTCGGGCCGCCCGTAGCGCAGGTTGGAGGCGACGGTTCCGGAGAACAGGTACGGCTTCTGCGGCACCAGGCCGACCGTCTTGGCCAGCAGCGCCGGATCCAGGCGCCGCACGTCCTCGCCGTCGACGAGCACCTCACCGCCCGTCGCGTCGAACAACCGCGGTACGAGCCCCAGCAGCGTGGACTTGCCGCTGCCCGTGGAGCCGATCACCGCGGTCGTCTCGCCGGGCCGGGCCACCAGGTCGACCCCGCGCAGGACGGACGCCTCGGCGCCCGGGTAGCGGAAGTCGGCCCCGCGCAGCTCCAGCTGCCCGTGCCGGGCCAGCTCGCGCACCGGGTCGGTGGGCGGCGTCACGCTGGTCTCGGTGTCCAGGACCTCCTGGACGCGCTCCGCGCACACCTCGGCGCGCGGCACCATCATGAACATGAAGGTGGCCATCATCACGGACATGACGATCTGCATCAGGTAGGCGAGGAAGGCGGTCAGCTGACCGATCTCCATCTGGCCGCTGTCGATGCGCATCGCCCCGAACCAGATGACGGCGACGCTGGAGATGTTCACGACGAGGATGACCGTCGGGAACATCAGGGCCAGCAGCTTGCCGGAGGCCAGCGAGACCGCGGTCAGGTCCGTGTTGGCCTGCCGGAAGCGGTCCTTCTCGTACTCGTCGCGGACGAAGGCGCGGATCACCCGGTTGCCGGTGATCTGCTCGCGCAGCACCCGGTTCACCGTGTCCAGCCGCGTCTGCATCAGGCGGAACAGGGGACGCGTGCGCCACACGATCGCGCCGACCGCGACGCCGAGCACCGGCACCACCGCCGCCAGCACGCCGGACAGCTTCACGTCGAGGGACAGCGCCATCGCGATGCCGCCGACGCACATGATCGGCGCCGACACCATCAGGGTGAAGGACATCAGGACCAGCATCTGGATCTGCTGGACGTCGTTCGTCGTGCGGGTGATCAGCGAGGGCGCGCCGAAGTGGCCCAGCTCCCGCGCGGAGAAGCTCTGGACCCGGTCGAACACCGCGCCGCGGATGTCACGGCCGACGGCGGCCGCCGTCCGGGCGCCGAAGTAGACGGCGCCGACGTTGCACACCAGCTGGACGAGCGACACGCCCAGCATCAGCGCGCCGAAGGACAGGATGTAGCCGGTGTCGCCGTTGACGACACCGTTGTCGATGATGTCGGCGTTGAGCGTGGGCAGGTACAGGCTCGCGCTGGTCTGCAGCAGTTGCAGCAGCACCAGCAGGGCAATGGGTTTGCGGTACGGACCCAGATGGGTCCGCAGAAGTCGTATGAGCACGCGCAGGCTCCGGTCGGCAAGATCGAGGGGGGCACCCCATCTTCGGCCAACCGGGGGCGTGATCCCCACTCTTTTTCGCAAAGCCGGTTCAAAAGGAGTAGCCCGCACCCCGCCGGGGCCTAGGGCCCGGCCGGTGCGGGCCGTGCCGCGCCTCAGCCCTGGAACGCCCCCGGGTGGATCTGCTCGCGCGTGGCCACGTACTGCTGGCGCACCGCCTGCCACACCGCGAGGTCCTCGCCCGCCTCGAAGACCTGCGCCGCGGGGGCCGGCCACACCGGCGGGGTGTGCGGGGCGAGCGTGCCCTGCGCCACGCCGAGCGCCCACGCCGCCTGGCGCGCCGCGCCCAGCGCCGCGTAGTCCGCGGGCTGCGGTACGACGATCTGCGTACCGAACAGTCCCGGCGCGGCCGCCTGCACCGCGGGCAGCCCGGCCGCCGCGCCCAGCAGGAAGACCCGGCGGATCTCCACGCCGCGCGTGCGCAGTACGTCCAGCGCGTCCACCAGCCCGCACAGCATGCCCTCGAAGGCCGCCCGCGCCAGGTGCTCCGGCTTCATCGAGTCGCGCCGCAGCCCCGACAGCGTGCCGGCCGCGTGCGGCAGGTTCGGGGTCCGCTCGCCCTCCAGGTAGGGGAGGAGGACCAGCCCGTGCGCCCCCGGCGTCGACTTCAGGGCCAGGTCGGAGAGGCCCTCCAGGTCCGTGCCCAGCATGTCGGCGGTGCCGCGCAGGGCCCGTACCGCGTTGGAGGTGTTCACCACCGGCAGGTGCATCCCGGCGGCGTCGGCCAGCGAGGTGATCAGCCCGTTCGGCTCGGACAGCGCCTCGTGGTGCACGGCCATCACGGAACCGGACGCGCCCAGCGAAACCACCGCGTCGCCGGGACCGAGCCCGAGGCCCAGGGCCGCGGCCATGGTCTCGCCGGTACCGGCGGAGATCAGCAGCCCCTCCGGGGTGGTGCCCGCGGCGTCGGCCGGGCCGAGCACCTCGGGCAGCACCGCGCGGTGGCCGAGCGCCAGCTCGACGAGGTCGGGGCGGTAGGAACCGGTGGCCGCCGACCACCAGCCGGTGCCGGAGGCACCGCCGCGGTCGGTGGTGCGCCGGACCGGGCGGCCCAGCAACTGCCACACCAGCCAGTCGTGCGGGGACATCAGGACCGCCACGCGCCGCGCCGCTTCGGGCTCGGTGCGCGCGAGCCAGGCCAGCTTGGCGATCGGCTGCGCCGACTGGGGGACGGACCCGACGGCTTCCGCCCAGGCCTGGCGCCCGCCCCGGCCATCGGCGGCGAGCGCCTCGATCAGCTCGGCGGCGGCGACCTGGCCGCGCTTGTCGTTGCCGACCAGCGCCGGGCGCACGAGCGCCCCCTGGGCGTCCAGCGCGAGCACCCCGTGCTGCTGCGCGGAGACGCCGATGGCCTGCACGCCTTCGAGCAGCCCGCCGCCGGCGGCCTCCCCGAGGGAGAGCAGCCAGGTCTGCGGGTCGGTCTCGTGGGGATGCGCACCGTCGGGTTCGGCGGCGCCGTGCTGTGGATGGGGTGCGTACCCCTGGCGCAGCACGGCGCCCGTGTCGGTGTCGCAGACGACGATGCGAGTGAAGGTGGAAGAGCTGTCCAGCCCGGCGACTATCCCCATGGAGTGAATTCTGCCGCACCGGCGGGCCGCCCCGTCCGCCGCGGTACCTGCCGCCGGGTCAGGTCTCGGCGGTCAGGTGCCGGTCACGTGGTGAGGGTCAGGTGTTGGTGGTGCCCCACTCGTCTTCGGCGGAGCCCCGCCCGCGCAGTGACCGCACCCGGTCGGCCAGCGAGCCCGGGACCGCGTCCCCGACCTTGTCGCTGACGACGGCGAACGCCTTGCCCGCGAACTGCCGTCCGCTCTGCCCGGCCGTCTCCGCCGCGTTGCGCACGGCGGGGTTCCGCGAGATCTCCCGCGCGGACTTCCTGAGCTGTTCGTAGCGCTCGCGCCCCGCGCGGGTGCCGAGCACGTACCCGAGGGCCAGTCCCACCACGAACGTGACCTTGTACCGCATACCTGCCGCCCTTCGAAGTGTCGGTGCCCGGCCCGCCCGGCCCACTGCCGATACCGATTGGCGGAGCACCCCCCTGCTTGCGCTAATCTATGTCTCGCAACGAACGAGCGCCCCTCGGCACCACCGGTGGTCGGCTGTTTGGCGCACGCAGCAATCCCCTGTAGCTCAATTGGCAGAGCAGCCGACTGTTAATCGGCAGGTTACTGGTTCGAGTCCAGTCGGGGGAGCGCGATCCCCTGTAGCTCAATTGGCAGAGCAGCCGACTGTTAATCGGCAGGTTACTGGTTCGAGTCCAGTCGGGGGAGCGGTGAAGAAGAGGACCCGGTGGGTCCTCTTCTTTTTTGTCCCGCTCGGGAACCGGGCAGCCCTCGGCGCGGTCTCTGCGGGCAGGCGAAGCCGATCATGCGAGGCATCCGAGGCAGGAGATCGTATGAGCGGCTATGCTGCGGCAGACGGCGCGTACACATGTGCGCGACGCGCCGCGAGGGGCGGTAGCTCAGCCGGTTAGAGCAGCGGACTCATAATCCGTCGGCCGTGGGTTCGAGTCCCACCCGCCCCACTGCGAGCCGCAGGTGAAGAAACGATCTCACCTGCGGCTTTGGCGTGTTCGGGCAACGTCAGGCCGGGGCGCCCGGAGCGGCCATGGTCCAGGCGGAGTTGTGCGCGGTGAAGCCGACGTGCGGGTAGTAGTCCACGGCCGCCGGGGCCGCGAGCAGGATCAGGTCGGCCTCGGGCGCGGCCCGGCGGGTGGCCTCGATGAGGTCCCGGCCCACGCCCCGGCCCTGGTACGCCGCGTCGACGGCGAGGTCGCTCAGGTAGGTGGCGTACACGCCGTCCGTGATCGAGCGGGATATGCCGATGAGACGGCCGTCCTCGGCGCGCGCGACGATGACGAGGTTGGCGCCCGCGAGCATCCGGGTGAAGCGCCGGGTGTCCTCCACGGGCCGGCGTTCGGCCAGGGTCGAGGCCCGGTAGAGGGCGGCCGCCTCCTCGGTGTTGAGGGCGGCGCCGATGACCTGTTCACACGTCCACATGCTGGTGCGGCTCCTTGCCGGTGTCTGCCCCCGGGGACCCCTGCGGGCGCCCCGGTGATCCTGTGTGCTGCGCACCAGTGTTGCCGCAGTGCCGGCTACGGCGTGCCGGGGGGTGTGTCCGTCGCACCGGCCTCGCCGCGCCAGGTGCCCGGCGCCGCCGCCGAGATGGAGGCGAGGGTCGAGCCCGGGTCCCGTTCGACCTCCAGGTCCCCGAGGGCGACGATGCCGACGAGTTCGCCCTCGCCGGTCTGCACGGGGAGGCGCCGCAGCGCGTGCCGGCGCATGAGGTCGAGGGCGTGGTCCACGCCCTCGTCGGGCCCGACGACGACCGGGTCGGTGCTGCACATCGCCCGCACGGTCGTGTCCTTGGGATCCCGGCCCTCCGCCAGCGCGCGGACGACGATGTCGCGGTCCGTGAGGATCCCGCGCAGCCGCCCGTCCCCGACGACCAGTACGTCCCCGATGCCCGCGTCCCGCATCACGCGCGCCGCCTCCGCCAGGGAGGTCAGCTGCTCCACGGTCACCGGGTTCCGGGTCATCACCTCGTGCACTCGCCGGGTCATCGGTCCTCCCGCTGGCTGAAAGCCGCACCTGCGGGTGGCGCCTACCCGCCCTCGGGCCGGGTAAGCCGGCCGTGGCGAGGGCCCCTGACCAGGGCCCCGCCCAGGGCCGGGACCAGCCCCGGGCCCCGCTGGTCGCGCCGGGCCCCGGGCCAGGGGTCAGAGGTCCTCCGTCTCGTCGGCCAGCTGCCGCAGTACGTCGTCCAGGCTGCCCCGGCGGGCGTACGCCGCGCGCTGGCGCTGGGCGCCCGAGCCGTCGCGCAGGAGTCCGGCCAGGGCCTTGGCCGCGTGGTCGAGGTCGCCCGCCGCCGCCAGTTCCGGGGCGATCAGGTCCAGCATCGCCTCCGCCAGGTCCGCCGCCGGCACCTCGGCCCCGGTATAGGGGTCCAGCCCGAAGCCCTCCAGCCCGTCGTGGGCCGCCCGCCAGCGCGCGAGGCGCAGTACGTCCTCCCGTACGACCGGGTCGGGACGGTGTTCGGCCAGCTCGCGCAGGGCGGTGGCGACCAGGGCGCGGGCCAGCTCGGCCTGGAGCACGGCGCCGTCGACGTCCGGGGACATGTCGAGGGCCCGGATCTCCAGGGTCGGCCAGTGCGCGGACGGCCGGAGATCCCAGTAGACCATCTTGGTGTCGAGGGCGGCCCCCGAGCCGAGCAGGGCCTGGACCGAGCGGCAGTAGTGCGCGGTGGAACCGAAGTGCGGGGGCAGCCCGGCCGAGGGCCAGGTCGACCAGGCCATCGCCCGCCAGCTGGCGTGCCCGGTGTCCCGGCCGTCCCAGAAGGGCGAGTTGGCGGACAGGGCGATCAGGGTGGGCAGCCAGGGCCGGACCCGGTTGGCGACCGCCACCGCCGTGTCGACGTCCAGGGTGCCGACGTGGACGTGGCGGCCGCAGCTGACCAGGGTCTGCGTGAGCGAGCCGAAGCGGCGTGCCATCTCGCGCTGGCGCGGCTCGTCGTCGCTCAGGTGGAGCGGCCCCGGCACGGCCACCACGGGGGAGGGGCCGGCCAGCAGCCGGCAGCCGTGCGCGCGCGCCGCCTTCGCGAGGCTGCGCCGCAGCGTGGTGAGGTCCTCGCGGAGCGCGGCGGCCGAGTCCTCGACCGGGGTGGAGATCTCCACCTGGTAGCGGGTTCCCTCGGCGTGGATCAGGTTCGGATCACCGGCGGCCGTGGCGAGGACCTGAGGCGCGGCCGGGACGAGCCGGAACGTGCGGGCGTCGACGAGGAGGAACTCCTCCTCCACACCGAGCGTGAGGGGGACGGTGGGGGCGGGGGTGCCCGAGGTCGGGCTCGGCCTCGGCCTCGGACTCGTGCTCTCGTTCGTGCTCGTGCTCGTGCTCTTGCCAGGTTCGATCACTGCGCCTCCCTGGACATTCGAGTCGTTTCATCATGAGCTGAACGAGAGGGGTGAGCGCACGTCGATTCGGTCAATTGTCCATGGATGGTGGCGAGTTAGCGGCCGGAGCGGGCTCGGCGCGGGGGCCCGGAGCCGGGGGGTGACGGTGGGGCGGGAGGGTCGGCGCGTGCCCACCGGGCCGGTGCGCGGCCGGGAATTCGATCGAGCACGGGCGCGGCGGACGGTTAGCATCCGATGTGACTCGTACGACCCCACGGACCCAGTCCGAAGACGCGGCCCCCGACGGCACGGCCGACGGCCCCACCGGCGGCCCGAGACGGCGGATATTCGCCGACCTCACTCCCTTGCGGACCTCCGCCCCCTACCGGCGGCTGTGGGCGGGCAGCACCATCTCCTGGATGGGCCAGGCGATGACCGCCTTGGCCATCTCGCTCCAGGTCTACGACATCACCCGCTCCAGCTTCTACGTCGGGCTCGTCGGGCTCTTCTCCCTCGTGCCTCTCGTCGTCTTCGGCCTCTACGGCGGCGCCATCGCGGACACCCTCGACCGGCGCAAGCTGGGCCTCTACAGCTCCTCGGCCGCCGCCGTCCTGTCGGCCGCGCTGGCCACCGCCGCGCTGCTCGATTTCCACCGGGTCTGGTTCCTCTTCCTGGTGGTCGCCCTGCAGGCGGTCTGCGGGGCGCTCACCTCGCCCGCCCGCTCCGCCATGATCCCCAAGCTGCTGCCCCCGGAGCAGCTGCCCGCCGCCAACGCGCTCACCTCGCTGACCACCACCTTCGGCTTCACGGCGGGCCCGATGCTCGGCGGCCTGATCGTCGGCTGGTGGGGCTACCAGGCGGCGTACCTCATCGACGCCGTCGCCTTCTCCGCCGCGCTCTACGCGATGTGGCGGCTGCCCCCCATGCGCCCCGAGCGGACGGACGACGGCGGCGGGCGGGCCTCCGTGCTGGACGGACTGCGCTTCCTCGGCACCCGGCCCAACGTCCGGATGACCTTCTTCTCCGACCTGGCCGCGATGGTGCTCGCCCAGCCCAAGGCGCTCTTCCCGGCCATCGCCCTGCTCTGGTACGGCGGCGACGCCAAGACCGTCGGACTGCTCGTCGCCGCGCCCGCCGTCGGCTCGCTGCTCGGCGGGCTCTTCTCCGGCTGGCAGGGCCGGATCCGGCGGCACGGGCTGGCCATCCTGCTCTCCGTGGCCGCGTGGGGCCTGGCCATCGCCGTCTTCGGGCTGACCCGCAACCTCTGGCTGGGCCTGCTCTTCCTCGGCCTCGCAGGCTGGGCCGACACCATCTCGATGGTGTTCCGGACGACGATGCTCCAGGCCGCCACCCCCGACGATATGCGCGGCCGCCTCCAGGGCGTCTTCATCGTGGTCGTCGCGGGCGGCCCCCGGCTCGGCGACTTCCTCACCGGCTCCGTCGCCCAGCTCACCTCGCCGGGGGTCGCGATCACGGGCGGGGGGCTCGCGTGCGTGCTCGTGCTCGTGCTGCTGGGCCTGCGCTGGCGCGGCTTCGCCCGTTACGACGCCAGGTCGCCGCAGGCCTGACGGGGCAAGCCACCGGGCAGTGTCCCGTCCCGCCCGGTCAGGCGAGCCACAGGGCGGCGCGGCGGTGGCGGGCGGGGAGGACGTCGGGGTGGTCCGCGCCGGCCGGTGTGCGCACCGCGGCGCGCACGGCCGTACGCAGCCGGGCGCGGGCGCGCCGTTCCTCCTGGGCGGCCCAGCGGGCGACCGAGGGGTCGCCCATCAGCCGCGGCAGGCGGCGGATCACGGCCCGGCGGCGGACGGGCCGCGGCCGGACGCGGCGGCCCGCCCGCTCGGCCTCGGCGCGTGCCCGGGCGCTGAAGCGCAGATCGTGGACGGTGAGGGTGAGCGGGCAGCCCTGCCGGAGGCGCGCGGCCGGGGAAACGGCGTGGTGGGCGGTGCGTGACACGCGGCCTCCTGGGGCGGCGCTGCCGGGCGGTTCCGGCGGTGGCTGAGGCCGGTGCGCTAACGCTTCGGGGTGACGATGCCGCGGGCCACGCCCAGGTCGACCAGGTCCTGGGGGCGCAGGCGGAGCTGGTCCGCGGTGGCCGCGGCCTGGTCGGCGGGGCGCTTGAGGATGGCGGCGGCCAGTTCCGGGGCGATGACGGAGAAGTAACTGTCGGGCGTGACCCAGGTGTTGCCCGGCGCCGCCAGGGCCAGCGCGCCGCCTGAGCCGCCCTCGCCGATCAGCAGGGTGGTCACCGGGACCGTGGCCGCCGCCAGCGCGGCGAAGGTGTCCGCGATGGCCGCGCCCGCCCCGGCGTGTTCGGCCGCCGCGTCGTTGGCGGCGCCCGGGGTGTCGATCAGGGTCAGCACCGGCACGCCGAGCCGGTCCGCGAGGCGGATGACGCGGGCGGCCGTGCGGTACCCGGCGGGGCGGGTGGCGGTGCCGCACTGGGCGGCGTAGGCGACGGCCCCGCCCGCGCGCAGCCCGAAACCGCACAGCATCCCGGGATCGGCGCCGCCCGCACGGTCCCCGGACAGCGGCAGGCGCAGGTCGAAGTACGCGTCCAGGTACGCGACGGCGCGCGGCCGGTCCGGATGCCGGGCCTGGCGCACGGCCTCCCAACCGGTCGCCGGAGGCGGTACGTCGGCCAGCGCGGCCGGGGGCGCGACGGGACCGGGGTGTGGCGCACCCAGCAGGCGCAGCCAGTCACCGACGGTCCGGGCCAGGTCCCCGGCGGGCACGACGGCGTCCACGTGCCCGGCGGCGAACTGCCCCTCGGCGGTGTAGACCGCCGGATCCGCGTCGGCGGGGCGCACCCGGGACCCGGCGAAACCGACCTGGGCGCCGGGCAGGGCCAGCACGACGTCCGCGCCCGCGCCGAGGGTGGCCCAGCCGCCGCCGGTGGTCGGGTCGCGGAGCACGGCGATCTGCGGGAGCCCCGCGGCCCGGTTCAGGACGGACTGGCGCGCCACGCGCTGGAGTTGGGTGAGGGCGAGCATGCCCTCCTGCATCCGGGAGCCGCCGGTGGCGATCAGGGAGAGCAGGGGGAGGCGGTGGGTCCGGGCATGGGTGTAGGCGGCTTCGAGGCGGTCGCCGGTGCGTTCGCCGAGGGAGCCGCCGAGGAAGCCGAACTCGAAGGAGATCAAGGCGGTTTCGCGCCCGCCGACGCGGGCGGTGCCGGTGACGGCGGACTCCCGCTCGCCGGTACGGGTGGCCGCGCGGGCGCGGGAGTCGTCGTAGCCGTCCCAGCCGAGCGGGCCGTCCGGGCGGGACTCCCGCTCGGGGGCCGGGAGTTCGGTGAAACTGCCGGGGTCGGCGACGGAGGCGATGGCGGCGCGGGCCGAGAGGCGGGTCGTCACCGCGTCAGCGTACTGGGTGGTAGGCGGTCGGGGGCGTCAGGGGAGGGGGAGGGCGATCTTGACGGCGTAGACGGCGATCAGGCCATAGCCGAGTCGGAAGGTCCAGGTCCGGACGGCGGGGGAGATCCGGCTTCCGGCGAACGCGCCGACGGCGGCGAGCAGTTGCTGCCAGAGGAGCGAGGCGAGGAGCACGCCACCGGCGAAGGCGGCTCCGGCGGGGGCGGTGAGGATGGCGGTGCCCTGGGCGGTGGTGAGGGCGACGAAGTAGAGGGCGGTGGTGGGGTTCACGGCGGTGAGCCCGACGTAACGGATGAACGCCTTGCGGGCCGTGCCGGGGGCGCTGGCGCTGGCAGTGGCAGTGGCAGTGGCAGTGGCGGTGCCGGTGCCGGTGCCGGTGCCGGGGGCGGTGGCGCCGGCGGGCCCTGCGGGGTCCGGGCATGCGGTGCCGGATCCGGAGCCGGAGCTGGGCCCTGCGGGGCTTCCCCCACCCCGCCCCTTCCCGAAACCGGGCGCTGCGCCCCGGGACCCCGCCCCGGCTGCGCCGGTCGCACGGGCTCCGCCCGAAGCACCCGTCCCGGCTGCGCCTGGCTCGGGGGCTGGGCTCGTAGCGCCCGCCTCCGCCCCCGCCCCCGCTGCGACGGTGCCGGTCCCGGGGGCTGCGCCCCGGAACCCCGACCCGGCTGCGCCGTTCACGGGGGCTCCGCCCGGCCCCGGGGTCCCGGCTTCGGGGTGGCCGGGTTTCGGGGGGCGGGGGTGGTGGCGTAGGCCGTGGGTGGCGAGGGTCAGGAGGATCGTGGCGGAGGTGAGGCGGATCCAGGGGGCCGCCGGGGCGAGGGACGCGGTGAGGCGGGGGCCGAGGGCGGTGGCCAGGGCGGCGTAGGCGAAGTCGACCAGCGCGATTCCCGCGGCGCCCGCCACGGCCGCGCGGCGCGAGCGCACCGCCTCCTGGAGCAGCAGCACGCTCATCGCGCCCATCGGCACCGCCACGCCCAGGCCGGCCGCCGCTCCGGAGAGGGCGGGGGACAGGAGGTGGTGCACGGGAGTCATCGGGTTCATGCGGGGAGCATGGGCGGGGCCGGGTGCGGGACGGGCGGCGATATCGGCTCCCGCTGCGAGAATCGCGGTATGGACCGCCTCGACAGGGACATCCTCGGCATCCTCCAGCAGGATGCGCGGATCTCGTACCGCGACCTCGGCGCGCGCGTCGGGCTCAGTGCCAACGCCGCCGCCGACCGGGTGCGCCGGATGCGCCGCGACGGGGTGATCCTCGCCTTCACCACCGTCGTGGACCCGGCGGCCGACACCCGGGGCGTCCTCGTCGTGTTCATCGACGTCACGCTGCGCCCCGACACCACGAACGAGGAGTTCGAGCAGCGGGTCCTGCGGCTGCCCGGGATCACCGAGGTGGTGCACGTGACCGGCGCGCACGACTACGTCGTCCGGGCCAGGGCGGCCGATCCGGCGGCCCTGGACACGCTGCTGCGCCGGCTCAAACGGGAGGCCGGAGTCGCCCAGTCCAGTACCCGGATCGCGTTGCGCGCCGCCACTCGCCCATGAGGTGGGCAGACCCCCTAGAGCGGTGATTCCCAGTGCACGCTCGTGCCGCGGGTGCCCGCCTCCGTCACGCCGTCGTCCGACACCGTCAGGCGGACCGTGCCCGGCCCCGCGTCCGCCTCCACCGTCACGTCGACCGCGATCGACGTGACCTCGCTGCGCCGGTGCGCCGCCGCCAGCGCTCCGCGCAGGGCGGCCAGTAGCGCGCCCGCCACCGGGTCCGGGAGCAGCGCGTCCACCGCCCCCGTGAAGTGCACCGACGGCTGGAAGCCGAAGAGGACCGCCGCGCCGCCGGTCTCGCGCAGCACCCGGCCCCGGAAGGTGGTCGGCGCGTCGGTGGGCGGCTGCTGGAGGGCGAAGATGGCGGTCCGCACCTCCTGGATGGTCGAGTCCAGCTCGTCCACCGCACGGCTCAGCTCCTCGCCGACCGTGTCGCCGGAAGGCGCGGTGGAGGAGCGGCGCCGCGTGCTCTCCAGCATCATCTCCGTCGCGAACAGCCGCTGGACCACCAGGTCGTGCAGGTCCCGGGCGATCCGGTCACGGTCCTCGTAGACGGCCAGCTGCTCGCGGTCGTACTGCGCGTCGGCCAGGACGAGGGCCAGCGCGGCCTGGGACGCGAACTGCGAGGCCAGCAGCCGGTCCACGGCGTCGTACGGCTTGCCGCCCCGGTGCCGGGGCAGGGCGAGCGTGCCGATCAGCTGCCCGCCGCTCTGCAGCGGCAGCATCATGCTCGGCCCGAACCGCACCCGGACGTGCGTGGTCATCCGGGGATCGGTCGCCGAATCGTCTATGAAGACGGGCTCGCCGCCCAGCAGCTGCTCCAGCACGGCCGAACCGGGCGCGATGGCGGTGCCGACCAGGTCCCCGGGATCGCCCTCGGTGGAGGCGGCCACGATCTCCATGCCGCCCTCGGGGGTGGGCTGGAGCACCACTCCGGCCGCCGCGTCCGCGAGGATGCGGGCCCGTTCGGCCACGCACCGCAGGGCGTCGGAGGCCGGGCGGCCCGCGAGCAGGGTGGTGGTGACGGCGGCCGCGCCCTCGATCCAGCGCTCCCGGCGGCGGGCGGTCTCGTACAGCCGGGCGTTGCCGATCGCTATGCCCGCCTGCGCGGCCAGGACCCGGACGAGCGCGAGGTCCTCCTCCGAGAAGGAGCCGCCGCCGCGCTTCTCGGTGAGGTAGAGGTTGCCGAAGACCTCGGTGTGCACCCGGATGGGGACGCCGAGGAAGGTGTGCATCGGCGGGTGCCCCGGCGGGAATCCGACCGCGCGCGGATCCTTGGTGAGGTCGGTGACCAGGAGTGGGCGGGGATCGCTGATGAGCGTGCCCAGCAGGCCCGAGCGGCCGTCGGGCAGCCGGGGGATGGCGTTGCGTTCCGCCTCGGTCATCCCGGCGGTGAACAGCTCGGTGAGCCGGCCGTGCTCGGGGTCGACGACGCCGAGCGCCGCGTAGCGGGCGGCGCACAGGTCGGACGCCGAGTCGACGATGTGCTGGAGAGTGGCGTGCAGCTCCAGTTCGGAGCCGACGCTGAGCACGGCCTCCAGCAGCATCGGCAGCCCGGGTTCCTCCGGTGCAGCGGCGGCCCCGGCGGCCCCGGCGGCCCCGGCGGCCCCGGCGGCCCCGGCGGCCGGGGGCCGGTCCGCCGAGGGCCGGTCCGCCGGGTCCGCAGGACTCGCCGGGTCCGCCGGGCCCGCAGGACTCGTCCGGCTCATTCGGCCAAGGGGTTCAGAACCATGGGGGTGATCTTCCCTTCGAGCATCGCGCCGAGTCCGAGTACGGCGCACACGTCCGGCCGCTCCGCGATCTGCACGGGCATTCCGGTGGAGTCGCGCAGCATCTGGTCCAGGCCGGGCAGCCGGGCGCTGCCACCCACCATCATGATCCCCCGGTCCGTCAGGTCCGCGACCAGGTCGGGCGGGCAGTCCCGGAGCACCTTGCCGATGCCGTCGAGGACGGCCGTCAGCGGGGTGTGGATGGCGTCGCGGACGGCCGCCGTGTCCACGTGCACGGACCGCGCGAGGCCGGTCGCCACGTCCCGGCCGTGGATCAGGGTGGAGGCGGGGCCCTCGGGGGTGATGCCGTTGCCGTGCAGGGCCAGCTGGAGCGGCCGGACCGCCTGGCTCGGCAGCATCAGTTCGTGGGCGTGGCGCAGGTGCTGGACGATCGCGTGGTCGATGGCCTCGCCGCCGACCGGGATGCGCTGGGCGGTGACGATCGAGCCGAGCGAGAGCACCGCGACCTGCGTGGCCGCGGCCCCGCACACCATGATCATCGTCGCGGTCGGCTGCTCCACGGGGAGGCCGCAGCCGACGGCCGCCGCGATCAGGGTGTCCACGAGCTCGACCCGCCGGGCACCGAGCCCGACCAGGGTTTCGACGGTCGCGCGCTGGGCCAGCGGGTCCGCGTCGTGCGGGGTGCAGGCGGCGGCGCGCAGCCGGGGCTTGCGGCGCAGGGCGCGCCGCAGCTTCTCGCCGAGGAGGTGGCGCAGCATCCGCTGGGCCATCTCGATGTCGACGACGGTGCCGCCGGAGACGGGGCGCACGACGCGGATGTAGTCCGGCGTGCGGCCGGTCATCCGTTCGGCGAAGGTGCCGACGGCGATGAGGGCGCCGGTCCGCGTGTTCACGGCGGCGACGCTGGGCTCGTCGACGACCAGGCCGGCGCCCTTGACGTAGACGCGGGTCCTGGCGGCCCCGAGGTCGACGGCGACGTGGCAGCGGCGCAACTGCTCAAGACTGACGGTCACGGCAGGTCCTCCCGAGAGCGCTGATGCAAGGGGACCGATGGATTACCGGTCTCAATCAGTATCTTCCGGGACAATTCGGGCATATCGCCCGTTGTGCTGGTCCGGTCGGGGTGGGGCCGAGGGGGTGCGGAGGTGCTGCACGGGGGTGGTTTTCTGTACCGACAGGCGACACGATGCCCCCACATTCCGCGCTACCCGCGCGTAACAAGGTAAGGGGGACACGATGCTGACGGCCCGCCAGGGATTCCTGACCGTCCTGACACTCTGCCTGACGCTCTGCCTGGCCTGCTTCCCCGCGCTCCTCGCGCCGCTCCCGGCACGCGCCGCCGAGCCGGCCGGCGTGCAGGGCGCCGTCCGGGCCCAGCCGCACGCTCCGGTGGTGTTCGTCCACGGGTACAACGCGGACCCCGGCGTGTGGGGCGCCCTGCGCGAGGACCTGCGCGCCGCCGGGTACGCCGACGCGGAGCTGTTCTCGTGGGGCTATGACACCCACCAGTCGGTCAACGAGGTGCTCTCGGGCCGCCTCGCGGAGTACGTCGAGCAGGTCCGCCGCCAGACCGGCGCCGCCCGGGTCGACGTGGTGGCCCATTCGTTCGGCTCGCTCGTCACCCGCTGGTACGTGAAGTTCGGCGGCGGCGGCTCCGCCGTGGACCACTGGATCTCGCTCGCCGGACCCAACCACGGCACCTACATCAGCTGGGGCTGCGTCATCTGGGACCAGGCCTGCCGGGACATGAGCCCCGGTTCCTACGTGCAGAAGAAGCTCGCCGAGGGCGACGAGACGCCCGACGCGGTGAAGTACGCCACCTTCTGGTCCTCCTGCGACGAGGTCATCAACCCGGACGGCAGCGTGGCCCTGACCGGCGCCCTCAACACCCACGCGGGCTGCCTCAAGCACAACGACTTCCTCGGCGACGACGGGGTCTCGGCCGGGGTCCGCGCCTTCCTCGCTACGTGAGGCGCCCCTCCGCGCGCTCAGGTGCGGGCGGCCCGTACTCCGTGCGCTGGAGCAGGCCGTAGGTGAACTCCGCCACGCACGGCCGCGGCGCTCCGGCGCCGTCCCGCCCGGTGAACGCCAGCCGCCACCGGGTGGGCGCCGTGCCCTCCATCGGGCGGGCCGGTGCGAAGGCCCGCGCCACCTCGCCCACCGTCGCCGACCACGGCAGCAGGTCGTCCAGGGTCTCCAGTACGGGCCCCCGCGTCCCGGGTGCCCGGACCAGCCACTCGTTCCACACCGCCCCGTCCGGCGCGGCCAGCACCTCGAAGCGCAGGTCCGGCCAGAGCGGTACGGGCCACAGCAGCGCCTCGCACTCCAGGTCGCCGATGGTGCGCCGGGTCACCGACTCGGCCGGGCCCAGCACCGAGCGGTAGCGGGCCAGCGCCCCGCGCGCCCGGGGCGAGCGGACCATCGCCTGCCACCGCTTGTTCGCCTCGCGCTGCTCCGCGAGGGAGGCGCCGAGCCGGATCCGTGCCCGGTCGGCGAGGTCCGGCTGGAAGTCGGACATCCGGCGGAGCAGCACCAGCTGGAAGGCCTCCGGGCCGAAGCGGGAGGCCGGGCGGGAGTCGGGGGCGGCAGCCATGCGCCTCAGAATTGCACACAGGATCCTTACACCCCCGCGATACGGATGTTGCGGATCACCACGTAGCCTGCGGGCGCCATGGACTATTGCCACGCCTGCCGGAGGCACCTCAACGGCGCACTGGCGTGCGCCGGGTGCGGAACCCCGGCCGAGTACCTGACCACCGCGCCCGCGCCGGCCGCGCCGCCGCCCGCCGCGCCGGTGAGCCCTGCCGCGCCGCCACCCGGTGCCCCGCCCGGGGTGCCGGCGTACGACGCCGCGCCCGGGTATCCCTACCCGACCGCGCCCGTCCACCCCGCCGCACCGCCCTATGCGGACGGTCCTGCCTATGCGGACGGTCCCGCCCCCTCCGGCCCGCGCGCCGAGGGCGCGCGGGGGAGCCGCCGCCCCGGGGCCGCTCGCCGCGTGCACCGGCGGCGCCGCCGGACCGCGCTGACCATGGGCATCGGCCTGGTGCTCGCGGTCGGCGTCACCTTCGCGATCGCCCGGATCACCACCGACGGCCGGCAGGGCTCCTCCGACGTGATGCTCAAGGACGGCGCGGGCGCGCAGCAGCCGCTGTCGAGCGCGGCCCCGTCCACCGCGCCCGCGCTCCCGCCGTCCGCCAGCGCGTCGGCGAAGCCCAGCGGGTCCGCTTCGGCGAGTCCCTCGGCCGGCGCCTCGCGGTCGGCGAGCCCGTCCGCCTCGGCGAGCGCCTCGGTCAGGGCGTCGGCGAGCGCCTCCGGCACGCCCCGGCCCGTCGCCCCGTCCGGGCCCGCGCAGCCCACGGAGAGCCGGCCGGATTCGCCGAAGCCCACCAAGAAGCCGCGGCCCTCGGCGAGCCCGTCGCCGTCGCCGTCGGACGAGTGCTGGCCCTGGTGGTGGTGCTGAGCTGATGCCGGGCGGGCCTCCGGGTCAGCCCAGCATCCGCTTGAGCAGGTCCCGCAGGGCGGTCCGCTCGGTCGTGGAGAGTCCGGCCAGCGGCTCCCGCGCGAAGTCGAGCGACTCGCGCAGGCGGTCGGCGGTCTGCCGGCCCTCCTCGGTGGCGGCGGCGAGCTTGACCCGCCGGTCGGCGGGGTCGGGGCGGCGTTCCACCAGGCCGCGGCTCTCCAGCCGGTCGACGATCCCGGTCACGTTCGAGGGCTCGCACTTGAGTTTCTGGGCGATCCGGCGCATCGGCATCGGTTCCAGGGACAGGAGACCGAGGACGCGCGCCTGGGCGCCGGTCAGCTGGTGGCTGGCGGCGGCGTGCTCGTACTCCTCGTGGTAGCGGGCCACGACGGTGCCGATGAGCTCGACGACCTCGAGGGTCAGGGGGTCCGTGCGACGACTGGGCATGGATCCAGCGTACCCATTTACTTGACAACATGAAATATCCAGGAGCATGGTTGTTTCAGGTCGTTAAGTAATTTCTCTCCCGGGAGCGCTTCATGTCTGAGATTCCTGCAGTCAGCCGCGAGTGGCATCTGGTCGCCCGTCCGCAGGGCTGGCCCGTCGCCACCGACTTCGCCCTGCGCGAGGTACCGCTGTCGGCGACCCCCGGGCCCGGCCGGATCCTCGTCCGCAACCTCCACATGTCGGTGGACCCGTACATGCGCGGCCGGATGAACGACGTGAAGTCGTACATCCCGCCGTTCCAGCTCGACGCCCCGATGGACGGCGGCGCGGTCGGCGAGGTCGTCGCCTCCGCCGCCGAGGGCTTCGAGGTCGGGGACCACGTCCTGCACGGGCTGGGCTGGCGCGAGTACGCGGAGTTCGACGCGAAGCACGCCGTCAAGGTGGACGCCTCGCTCGCCCCGCTCTCCGCCTACCTGGGCGTGCTCGGCATGCCCGGCATGACCGCCTACGCGGGCCTCTTCGAGGTCGCCTCCTTCAAGGAGGGCGACTCCGTCTTCGTCTCCGGCGCCGCCGGTGCGGTGGGCAGCCTGGTCGGCCAGTTCGCGAAGATCAAGGGCGCGTCCCGGGTCATCGGCTCGGCCGGTTCGGACGAGAAGGTCACCACCCTCACGGAGAAGTACGGCTTCGACGCCGCCTTCAACTACAAGAACGGCCCCGTCGCCGAGCAGCTGAAGGAGGCCGCCCCCGAGGGCATCGACGTCTACTTCGACAACGTCGGCGGCGACCACCTCGAAGCCGCCATCAGCTCCCTCAAGGTGCACGGCCGGGCCACCCTGTGCGGCGCGATCGCGCAGTACAACGCCACCGAGCCGACCCCCGGCCCGCGCAACCTCGCGCTGGTCATCGGCAAGCGCCTGCGCCTGCAGGGCATCCTCGTCGGCGACCACGCCGGCCTGCAGCAGCAGTTCGTCCAGGACGTGGCCGGCTGGCTGCGCTCCGGCGAGCTGACCTACGACGAGACCGTCATCGAGGGCGTCGAGAACGCCACCGACGCGTTCCTCGGCCTGCTGCGCGGCGACAACACCGGAAAGATGATCGTTTCTTTCACCCGCTAGGCTCACCCCAGACCGCCGCGATCGTGGGCGCGAGTCGCGGCGAAATACCAGGAGGATTTCCTTACATGTCGATCCAGCAGTCCGACGTCGTCTACACCGCTGTCGCCACCGCCGAGAACGGCCGTGACGGCCGCGTCGCCACCACCGACGGTCAGCTCGACGTCGTCGTGAACCCGCCGAAGGAGATGGGCGGCAGCGGCGCCGGCACCAACCCGGAGGCGCTCTTCGCCGCCGGTTACAGCGCCTGCTTCCAGGGTGCGCTCGGCGTCGTCGCCCGCACCGAGAAGGCCGACATCTCCGGCTCCACCGTCACCGCCGAGGTCGGCATCGGCAAGAACGACGAGGGCTTCGGCATCATCGTCAAGATCTCGGCCTCCATCCCGAACGTGGACGCCGCCACCGCCAAGGACCTCATCGAGAAGGCCCACCAGGTCTGCCCGTACTCCAAGGCGACCCGCGGCAACATCACCGTCGAGCTGGCGGTCTGATCTCCGCACGCACGGACGCACACAGCGCGGGCCGCACCCCCTCCGAGGGGGTGCGGCCCGCGCCGTAAGCTGGCCCGATGAGTGATCTCGCGGGGGGATTCCGCTATCTGCTGGCCGGGCAGCGCTGGGTACTGGCGCACGGACGCTGGCTCGGCCTCGGCCTGCTGCCGGGACTGCTGTCCCTGGTCCTGTACGCCGCCGCACTGACCGGGCTCGGCTACGGCGCCGACGACCTCGTCGGCTGGCTGACGCCCTTCGCCGACGACTGGTCCTCCCCGTGGCTGGCCGCCTTCCGCGGCTTCCTGACCTTCCTGCTCTTCGGCCTCGGCCTGTTCCTCGCGGTGATCACCTTCACCGCGGTGACCCTGCTGATCGGCCAGCCGTTCTACGAGTCGCTCTCCGAGCAGGTCGACCGCAGCGAGGGCGGCGAGCTGCCCGACTCCGGTCTCACCCTGTGGCGGGAGCTGTGGATCTCGGCCCGCGACAGCGTGCGGGTGCTCGGCCGGGTGCTGCTCTACGGCATCCTGCTCTTCGCCTGCGGCTTCATCCCGGTCGTCGGTCAGACCGTCGTCCCCGCCGTCGGGTTCTGCGTCTCCGGCTACTTCCTCACCCTGGAGCTGACCGGCGTGGCCCTGATGCGCCGCCGCGTGGAGCTGCCCGGACAGCTCGCCCTGCTGCGCTCGCGCCGGATGCTGGCGCTCGGCTTCGGCGTGCCGCTGGTGCTGTCCTTCCTGGTGCCGCTGGTGGCGGTGTTCCTGATGCCCGGCGCGGTCGCCGGAGCGACCCTGATGGTCCGGGACCTCACCGCGGACCCGGAGCCCGCTCCCGCTCCCTCTCCCGGGGGCGACGACGCTGCGTGGCCCGCGCCCGCGCAGGGCTTCGGACCGCCGCCCGCGGGTTACGGCCGCCCCGCCGGCGGGACCGACGGCTGAGCGCACCTTCGGCGCCCGCCCCCTGAGCCTCACTCCGCCGCGCCGGGCCCCCGCAGCAGCGTCAGGAAGGAGCGGAAGGAGGCGGGCATGTCCACCGCGTCCGGGGCCAGCAGCCACTGGTACTGGAGCCCGTCCATCACCGCGGTGAGCAGCGGGGCCGCCTCCTCGGGGGTCAGCCCCGACGGCAGGCGCGCGCCGAATTCGGCGCGCAGCGCCGCCGCCATCTCGGCCCGTACCTGCGCGTAGCGCTCGGTGAAGAACTCCCGGGCCGGATGCCCGTCGGTGACGCTCTCGCCCAGCAGCGCCGAGAAGGTCTGCACGATCCCGGGGCGCATCGCGTTGTACTCCACCAGCGAGGCCAGCAGGTCCAGCCGCCAGTGCTCGGCCGAGGCGCGGGAACCGCCGCCGGTGTCCCAGCGGTCGCGTTCCTCCAGCACGGCGACCAGCAGGGACTCCTTGGTCGGGAAGTAGTGCAGCAGGCCCTGCTGGGTCAGGCCCACGCGTTCGGCGACCGAGCCCAGGGACGCGCCCCGGTAGCCCCGTTCCGCGATCACCTCGACCGCGGCGCGCAGGATGTCCCCGCGCCGCTCCTCGCTCCTGGCCCTGACCATCCGGCCGCCTTCCTCCGTGTCCGTTGCGCCAGCAGGACCGTACGCCATTCCCTCGAAGTAACGAAAACATCACGAACCCTACCGCTCACCAGGGAACGGGTCCACGATGGGGGCACCCGCACCCCGCACCACCCGACGAGGAGGCAGGCCGTGGCAGGCGACGCCCTCAACCCCCAGCCCCAGCATTCCCAGCAGCCCCGGGAGCCCGAGCAGCCCCAGAAGACCGAGCAGTCCCGGGACGCCCAGGCCGACCGGACGCGCGACGACGTGGTGGAAGCCGCGCTCGGCAAGCTCGACCTCGACACCAAGGCCCGGCTGCTCGCCGGCCAGGACATGTGGACGCTGCCCGCCCTCCCCGGGATCGGTCTGGGCTCCGTGGTCATGTCCGACGGCCCGATCGGCGTCCGCGGCGTCCGCTGGACCGCCGACGACCCGTCGATCGCGCTCCCCTCGCCGACCGCGCTCGCCGCCTCCTGGGACCCCGCCCTCGCCCGCCGGGCCGGCCGCCTGCTCGCCCAGGAGGCCCGCCGCAAGGGCGTCCACGTCCTGCTCGCGCCCACCGTGAACCTGCACCGCTCCCCGCTGGGCGGCCGCCACTTCGAGTGCTACTCCGAGGACCCGTACCTCACCGGGGCCATCGGCACCGGCTACGTCCGGGGCGTCCAGGACGGCGGGGTCGCCGTCACCGTCAAGCACTTCGTGGGCAACGACGCCGAGACCGACCGCTTCACCGTCGACAACGTCATCGCCCCGCGCCCGCTGCGCGAGCTGTACCTGGCGCCCTTCGAGGCCATCGTCAAGAACGCCCGCCCCTGGGGCATCATGACGGCGTACAACCAGGTCAACGGCGCGACCATGACCGAGCACCGCCACCTGGTGAAGGAGGTCCTGCGCGGGGAGTGGGGCTTCGACGGCTACAACGTCTCCGACTGGATGGCCGCCCGCTCCACCACCGGGGACATCCTCGGCGGCCTGGATGTGGCCATGCCCGGACCGCAGACCGTCTACGGGCCCCCGCTCGCCGACGCCGTACGCGCCGGGGAGGTCCCCGAAGCCGCGGTCGATGACGCCGTGCGCAACGTCCTGCGCCTGGCCGCCCGCGTCGGACTGCTCGAAGGCGCCCCGCCGGCCGTCGGTGAGGTCCCGGCCGCCGTCGACGGCCAGGCGCTGGCCCGCGAGCTGGCCGCCCGCGGCTTCGTCCTCGTCCGCAACGAGAACGCCGCGCTGCCGCTCGACGCCCGCCGCGGCGCCACCGTCGCCCTCTGCGGCGCGGCCGCCCGCGACGCCCGGGTCCTCGGCGGCGGCAGCGCGACCGTCTTCCCCGAGCGGGTCGTCTCCCCGCTCGACGGCCTCACCGCCGCCCTCCCGCCCGGGGCACTGACCTTCCACGTGGGCGCGGACCCCAGCGACGAACTGGCCCCCGCCGAGACCGGCTTCGAGCTGCGCGCCGTCTGCCGCGACGCCGGCGGGGCGGTCCTCGGCGAGGGCAGCCTGCCGACGGGCCAGGTCCAGTGGATCGGCGACGACCTCCCCGCCGGGGCGACCTACGCGACGATGGCCTCCATTGAGGTCACCGGCACCTTCGTCCCCCGCGAGAGCGGCGAGCACGCCTTCGGCACCCGGGGGCTGGGCGCCTTCACCCTCACGGTCGGCGGCGAGACGGTCTGGGAGGGCGTCCAGCACATGGGCGACGAGGCCGACCCCTTCGAGGCCTTCTTCGGCGCGCCCAGCGAGCGGGCCCGCGCCGTGCTGACGGCGGGCGAGCCCGTCGAGGTGTCGCTGACCTACCAGGTCCCCGACACCAGCGCGCTGCCGCTCAAGGCGATCATGTTCTCGCTGCTCCACCTCGCGCCGCGGCGCGACGCCGACGAGCTGATCGCCGAGGCCGTGGCCGCGGCGCGGGCCGCGGACACCGCCGTCGTGGTCGTCGCCACCACCGAGCGCGTCGAGTCCGAGGGCTTCGACCGCAAGGACCTGGAACTGCCCGGGCGGCAGAACGACCTCGTGCGCGCCGTCGCCGCCGTCAACCCGAACACCGTGGTCGTCGTCAACACCGGCTCCCCGGTCGAACTGCCCTGGCGGGACGAGGTCGCGGCGGTCCTGCTGACCTGGTTCCCCGGCCAGGAGGGCGGCGCCGCGCTGGCCGAGGTGCTCCTCGGCGAACGGGAGCCCGGCGGTCGGCTGCCCACCACCTGGCCCGCCGCGTTCGCCGACGCGCCGGTCACCGACGTGACCCCGGCCGACGGGCGGCTGGAGTACCGCGAGGGCCTCCACATCGGCTACCGGGCCTACGAGAAGGCCGGGGTGAGCCCCGCGTACTGCTTCGGGCACGGCCTCGGCTACACCGACTGGAGCTACGAGTCCCTGGAGGTCACCCCCGAGGTGGCCCGCGTCCGGGTCCGCAACACCGGCTCCCGCCCCGGCCGCGAGGTCGTCCAGGTCTACCTGGCCCCCGTGGCCGACCCGGTGGAGCGCCCGGCGAGCTGGCTGGCGGGCTTCGCGAGCCTGGAGGCGGGACCCGGCGAGAGCGTGGAGGCCGAGATCGCGCTGCCCCCGCGGGCCTTCGAGATCTGGGACGAGGAGACCGGCGCCTGGCAGCGCGTGGGCGGGGCGTACGAGGTGCGCGCGAGCCGCTCGCACGCGGCGACCCGGCTCACCGCCACCCTGGAGATCCGCCCTTGAGGCACGCTCCGGAAGCCGCCCGGCGGCGACTGGCCGGAAATCACCCCTGAACCGGACCGGGGGCGGGCCCTGACACCCGCCCCCGGTCCCTCCGCGGCGCCATCGGCGCCCGGCCCCGCGGTGGCCGCAGCCCTCAGAGGGGAGGACGCGGCGAGGTCACCTGCCGGTGCGCCAGCTCCGCCAGCCGGGCCTGCCCGTCCCTGCCCGGGTGGAACCAGTCCCAGCGGCTCAACTGCGCCGTCGTGAAGGGGTACTGGAACACCGCGCCGCCGTCGTAGCGGCACAGCTCGTCCTTCGCGCAGACCTGCCGCAGCACCTCGTTGTACTCCACCACGCGCGCCCGCACCTTCTCGCGCCGCGCCGTCGCCCCGGCCGTCACGGACTCGGCGTCCGCCAGCATCGACTGGCAGATGCCGAGCTTCCAGATCTGCCGGCCCATCGCGCTGCCCTTGCCCTGCTCCCACAGGCGCTGGAGGTCCGGCACGCTCGACACGTACACCTGGGTCCTGGGCGCGGCCTCGCGCAGCCCCGCCAGGGCCTTCTCGAAGCCCTCCCGGAAATCGTCGACCGAGGTCATCGACGAAGTGGTGGGGCGGCAGGCGTCGTTCGAGCCCACCATCACCGTGACCAGGTCGGGGCGCTGCGCGGCGGCCGCCGTCAGCTGCGCGCCCAGGTCCGCCATCCGGGCGCCGGTCACCGCGTAGTTCCAGCTGCGCTGCGGGGCCAGCGCCTCGCCCAGCAGCCGGGTCGCCAGCGAACGCACCTCCGGGTCGTTCCCGGTGGCCCAGGAGACCTCGGGGCAGTCCGCCAGCACCGAACAGGCGTCGAACCCGCGGGTGATGGAGTCCCCGACGGCCGCGACCGAGGCGGGAGCGGTGTTCCAGCGCGGCGCGGCCGGCGCCCCGCGCTCGCCGCCCGTCGAACCGCCGCCCTGGCAGCCCGTACCGGCCAGGGCCAGCACGACGGCCGCCGCGCCCGCGCGCAGAGCGGAATTCCGCCCGCGTCGGTGCGCGGAGGTGGTGGTCCGCATGGGTGAGGTCCCTCCCTCGTCGTCCGGCGTCCCCGGAGGCCGCCCTGCTGAGTGAAAGCTGTGTGTGCAGCGGGTTCTGAGCGACCGTACGTCACCCCGCGACCCCCGGCGCACGGTAGCTTTTTCCCGTGGCGTTTCGGCCGCACGTCCCTGGGCACAATGTCAGATCATTTCCGCTAAATTACATCACGTCACATACTGTCCGTTTTCTGAAGTTTATTCCCGACCTCGTCCCACACTGGAGGTCCCGGTGACGACACGTGGAGTTCTGTACGTGCATTCCGCACCGCGTGCGCTCTGCCCGCACGTGGAATGGGCGGTCGCGGGCGTACTCGGAGTACGGGTGAACCTCGACTGGATCAGGCAGCCCGCCTCGCCGGGCACCTGGAGAGCCGAGTTCTCCTGGCAGGCCGAACCGGGCACGGCCGCCAAGCTCGCGTCCGCGCTGCGCGGCTGGCACCTGCTGCGCTTCGAGGTGACGGCCGAGCCCTGTGCCACCGCCGAGGGGGAGCGCTACAGCTCCACGCCCGAACTCGGCATCTTCCATGCCGTCACCGGCATGCACGGCGACATCCTCATCCCGGAGGACCGGCTGCGCGCCGCCCTCGCCCGGTCGGTCCTCGGCGAGAGCGACCTGGAGGCGGAGATCGCCAAGCTGCTCGGAAAGCCCTGGGACGACGAACTGGAACCCTTCCGCTACGCGGGGGAGGGCGCCCCGGTGCGCTGGCTCCACCAGGTCGTCTGAGCCCCGCCCACGCAGAAGGCCCACCCGGAACTCCGGGTGGGCCTTCTGCGGCGTGAGGCACTAAACGGAACGGAAGGCCAGCGAGACGTTGTGACCGCCGAAGCCGAACGAGTTGTTGATCGCGGAGATCGGGCCCTCGACCGGCAGCTTGCGCGGCTCGCCGCGGACGATGTCGGCCGTGATGTCGTCGTCCAGCTCGTCGACGTTGATCGTCGGCGGGGCGATGCGGTGGTACAGCGCCAGGACCGTCGCGACGGTCTCGACACCGCCCGCGCCGCCCAGCAGGTGGCCCGTCATCGACTTGGTCGCCGAGATCGCGATGTGGTCGAGGTCGTCGCCCAGCACCTTGCGCAGGGCCTTCAGCTCGGCCGTGTCACCCTGCGGGGTGGACGTGGCGTGCGCGTTCAGGTGGACCAGCTCGGCCGGGTCCAGGCCGGTGTTGTCCAGCAGGTTGCGCAGCGCGGCCGCGACACCGCGGCCGGTGGGCTCCGGCTGCGCGATGTGGTGGCTGTCCGCGGACAGGCCCTGGCCCAGCACCTCGCAGTACACCCGGGCACCGCGCGCGGCGGCGTGCTCGGCGGACTCCAGGACCACCACGCCCGCGCCCTCGCCGAGGACGAAGCCGTCGCGGGCCTTGTCGTAGGGGCGGGAGGCCGTCGTGGGGTTCTCGTTGTTCTTGGACATCGCCATCATGTTGGCGAACGCGGCGATCGGCAGCGGGTGGATCGCCGCCTCGGTGCCGCCCGCGATGACCACGTCGGCGCGGCCGGTACGGATCATCTCGACGGCGTAGCCGATGGCCTCGGCGCCGGACGCGCACGCGCTGACCGGGGTGTGCACACCGGCCTGGGCGTTGACCTCCAGGCCGACGTTGGCCGCCGGGCCGTTCGGCATGAGCATGGGAACGGTGTGCGGGGAGACCCGGCGCACGCCCTTCTCCTTGAGCACGTCGTACTGGTCGAGCAGGGTGGTGACGCCGCCGATGCCGGAGGCGATCACCGTGCCGAGGCGCTCGGGGGCGACGGAGGGGTCCTCGCCGGCGGGGCCGGTGTAGCCCGCGTCGGCCCAGGCCTCGCGGCCGGCGATCAGCGCGAACTGCGCCGAGCGGTCCAGCTTGCGGGCGAGCGGGCGGGGCAGGACCTCGCTCGGGTCCACGGCGGCGGTGGCGGCGATGCGGACCGGGAGTTCGGCGAAACGGTCGCCTTCCAGGGGCTTGACCCCGGAACGACCGGCAAGCAGACCTTCCCAGGTCGAAGCGCTGTCGCCACCCAGCGGAGTGGTTGCGCCGATACCGGTGACGACCACGGTGCGATTGGTCGGGCTCACAGGAATTCTTTCTCCACGTGTAAGAGGGTGCTGAATTGTCACGGCGCCACCGCCAGGTGGCGACAAACGCTCGTCAGGCTCAGGCCTGGTGCTTCAGGATGTAGTCGGCGGCGTCGCCGACCGTCTTGAGGTTCTTGACGTCCTCGTCCGGGATCTTGACCTCGAAGCGCTCTTCGGCGGCGACGACGACCTCGACCATGGACAGGGAGTCGACGTCCAGGTCGTCGGTGAAGGACTTGTCGAGCTGAACGTCCTCCTGCGGGATCCCGGCGATCTCGTTGACGATCTCCGCGAGACCTTCGAGGATTTCTTCCTGCGTGGCGGCCATGTGGCGCTCCTTCTTGGGTAGCTAACTCTGGTGGTGAGGGACGGGAACGATCCCGCGCCCTAGGGGAGGGTAACGACCGTTGCTGCGTAGACGAGTCCCGCCCCGAAGCCGATGACGAGCGCGGTGTCGCCGCTCTTCGCCGCCCCGGTCGCCAGGAGCCGCTCCATCGCGAGCGGGATCGAGGCGGCCGAGGTGTTGCCGGTGGTCTCGATGTCACGGGCGACCGTGACGTGTTCCGGCAGCTTCAGAGTCTTCACCATCGAGTCGATGATCCGCATGTTCGCCTGGTGCGGGATGAAGACGTCCAGGTCCTCCGCGGTGATCCCGGCCGCGTCGAGCGCCTGCTGGGCCACCTTGGCCATCTCGAAGACGGCCCAGCGGAAGACCGCCTGACCCTCCTGCGTGATGGCCGGGAACTTCTCTCCGCCGTCCTTGCCGAGCCACTCGTCCCACGGCACGGTCTGCTTGATCGTGTCGGACTTGTCGCCCTCCGAACCCCACACGGTGGGGCCGATGGCCGGCTCGTCGGAGGGGCCGATGACCACGGCGCCCGCTCCGTCACCGAACAGGAAGGCCGTCGCGCGGTCCTCCAGGTCGGTCAGATCGGAGAGCCGCTCGACACCGATGACCAGCACGTACTGCGCCGAGCCCTCGACGACCAGGCCCTTGGCCAGGGTCAGGCCGTAGCCGAAGCCGGCGCAGCCCGCGGAGATGTCGAACGCGGCGGGCTTGCCCGCGCCGATCCGGTGCGCGATCTCGGTCGCCACGGCCGGAGTCTGCTTGAAGTGCGAGACCGTCGAGACGATCACGGCGCCGATCTGCTCCGGCGAGACGCCGGCGTCGGCCAGCGCCTTGCCCGAGGCCTCCACCGACATGGCGGCGACGGTCTCCTGTGGCGAGGCCCAGTGCCGGGTCGCGATGCCGGAGCGCGAGCGGATCCACTCGTCGGACGAGTCGATCGTCTCCAGGATCACCTCGTTGGAGACGACCCGGGTCGGGCGGTAGCCGCCGACACCGAGGATGCGCGCGTACGGGGAACCCTGTGCAGGTTTGATCTTCGACATGCTGTGTGGGCTCCTTCTCTCAGGCCGCGTGCTCAGCGATGAGCGCGGCGGCCTTTTCGAGATCGTCGGGCGTCTTCAGTGCCACGGTCGGTACGCCCTTGAGGGCGCGCTTGGCCAGCCCCGTCAGGGTGCCGCCCGGGCACAGCTCGATGATCCCGGTGACGCCGAGGCCGGCGAACGTCTCCATGCACAGGTCCCAGCGGACCGGGTTGGCGACCTGTCCGACCAGGCGGGCGACGACGTCGGCGCCCGTGGTGACGATCTGTCCGTCCTTGTTGGACACGTACGTCAGCGCCGGGTCGGCCGGGGTGAGGGCCTGCGCGGCCTTCTCCAGGGTGACGACCGCGGGAGCCATGTGGTGCGTGTGGAAGGCGCCCGCGACCTTGAGGGCGACGACCTTCATGGTGCCTTCGGGCTTGTCGGCCACCAGGGCGTCGATCTGCTCCATGGTGCCCGCGGCCACGATCTGGCCCGCCCCGTTGATGTTGGCCGGGGTCAGGCCCAGCGAGGCCAGGTGCGCGACGACCACGTCCGGGTCGCCGCCGAGCACGGCGGCCATGCCGGTCTCGGTGACCGCGGCGGCCTCCGCCATGCCCAGCCCGCGGGTGCGGACGAAGGACAGCGCCTCGGCCTCGCTCAGCACGCCGGCGAACGCGGCGGCGGTGATCTCGCCGACGCTGTGACCGGCGACCGCGCCGAACGCGGCCGGGGAACCCAGCGCGGTGGCCGACAGCAGACCCGCCGCCACCAGCAGCGGCTGGGCCACGGCGGTGTCGCGGATCTCGTCCGCGTCGGCCTTGGTGCCGTAGTGGGCAAGGTCGAGCTCGATGGCGTCCGACCAGGCGGCGACGCGGTCAGCGGCGCCGGGGAGGTCGAGCCAGGAAGTCAGGAAGCCGGGCGTCTGAGCGCCTTGGCCGGGAGCGACGAGTACGAGCACCCTCACACTCTCTCTTGATTCGGGCCTGCGCCGCCCGTGGGGACAGGGACGAAGAACCGTCGGGGTAATTGTTGATGTCCGACAAAAGTCTAGGACGGCTGTTCGCCCTCGGCCAGACGCCCCAGGATCAGGGCGATGCGCAGCGTGAACGCGGAGCGCACGTCCGAGGGCGACCAGCCGGTGACGTCGGTCACACGTCGCAGCCGGTACCGCACCGTATTCGGGTGCACGAACAGCATCCGGGCCGCGCCTTCGAGACTGCTCGCCTGCTCCAGGTAGACGCTCAGCGTCTCCAGCAGAGCCGAACCGGCCTCCTCGAGCGGTCTGTAGATCTCCTCCACCAACTGCTCGCGCGCGGAGGGGTCGGAGGCGATCGCGCGCTCCGGGAGGAGATCATCCGCGAGGACCGGCCGCGGCGCGTCCTGCCACGCCGTGCACGCTTTCAGCCCGGCCGCCGCCGCCTGCGCCGACTTCGTCGCGTTCAGCAGGTCCGAGACCACCGGACCGGCCACCACCGGGCCCGCCGCGAACGGCCCGATCAGGGACTTGGCGACCTGCATCGGGTTGTCGCTGCCGCCCGCGATCACGACGAGCCGGTCGCCGAGCACCCCGGTGAGCACCTGGAGCTTGTGGTGCCGGGCGGCCCGCCGGATCGCCTCGACCGTCAGCTCGCTGTCGCCCTCGGGGGCGGTGCCCAGCACCACGCACACGTGGTCGGGGGAGCTCCAGCCGAGCGCCGCGGCCCGGGACAGCGCGCCCTCGTCCGCCTCGCCGGACAGCACCGCGTTGACCACGAGGGACTCCAGCCGGGCGTCCCACGCGCCGCGCGCCTCCGCGGCCTGCGCGTACACCTGGGCGGTCGCGAAGGCGATCTCCCGCGCGTAGACGAGCAGCGCCTCGCGCAGGATCGACTCGTCGCCGGGAGCGGCCACCTCCTCGATGGCCGTCTCCATCACCTCGATCGTCGTACGCACCATCTCGACGGTCTGGCGCAGGGTGATCGCCCGGGTCAGCTCGCGCGGAGCCGTCCCGAAGACGTCCGTGGAGATCGCCTGCGGGGTCTCCGGGTGGCGGAACCACTCGGTGAAGGCGGCGATGCCCGCCTGCGCGACCAGGCCGATCCAGGAGCGGTTCTCCGGGGGCATCGCCCGGTACCAGGACAGCGTCTCGTCCATGCGGGCGATCGCGTTGGCGGCGAGACGTCCGGAGGACTTCTCCAGCCGGCGCAGTGTCGCGGCATGCGGATGGGCCGGGTGGACCTGGTGGGCGGGGTGCGGAGGATGCGCGGGGAGCTGCTCACGTTCGGGTGGGGGCACGTGACAAGACTGCCCTATGCCGACCCCGGCGCGGCGTCCCGGGTCGGCGGCCAGGTCCGCCGGCGGTGCCCGGCCGGGCGGCTACGGTGGCCTGCATGATGGAAGTACGTCGTGCCACGGACCGGTACCCGGGCGGGGACGGAGCGGCCGGGATCAGCACCCGGCACGCCTTCTCCTTCGGGAGTTCCTACGATCCGGACAACGTCGGGTTCGGCCCCGTCCGGGCCTGCAACGAGGAATCCCTCGCCCCCGGAGCGGGCTTCGAGGAGCACGCGCACCGGCACACCGAGATCGTCACCTGGGTGACCGAGGGCGAGCTGACCCACCGCGACAGCACCGGCCGCTCCACCGTCGTGCGGCCCGGGGACGTCCAGCGGCTCAGCGCGGGCGACGGCGTCCGTCACGTCGAGCGCAACGACGGGCCGGTCCCGCTCCGTTTCGTCCAGATGTGGCTGGCCCCGCGGCACGCACTCGACGGGTCGGACCATCCCGCCGCCGCGGCGGAGGCCTCCTACGAGGTCGTGCGGGCGGTGGCGGACGACGCGCCCTACGAGGTCCCCGCGGCCGGTGCGGTGCTGCGGGTGCGCAGGCCCGGCGCGGGCGAGCGGGTCCCCGTACCGGCCGCGCCGCGCGTGTACCTGCACGTCGTGCGCGGGGACCTGCGGCTCGACGGGGCGGCCGGGGCGGACGGGCCGGAGGAGGCCGACGGGGACGCGCCCGGGGTCGAGCTGGGTCCGGGGGACTCGGTGCGGATCAGCGGCGCGCACGGCCTGCAGATCGTCGCCGGCTCCCCGGGGGAACTGCTCCTGTGGGAGCTGCCGTAGCGCGTGCGGGGCGGGTCCCGCTGAGGGGCCCCGCTCAGCCGTGGCGGCCGGCGAGGGAGCCGACCAGCCCGTCGAGCGGGCCGCCGCCCGGATCGGCGGCCCGGTCGCGGATCTCCGGCAGCCGGCGGTAGAGGGCGGTGCCCGGGCACTCCGTGGAGAACGCGTCGCGGTGCCCGGAGATCCGCTCGAAGCGTGCCCGGTGCCCGGCGCGGAACTTCCCGTTGTCGAGGCCGGAGGTCAGGGTGACGCTGCCCCGGGGGTCGTACCCGTACCGGCCCAGCTTCCAGGCCGCGAGCCGCGCCACCGCGCTCATCGCGGCGTCGGAGGGCTCCTGGGAGGAGTACTCGCCGATGACCGCGACGCCCATCGTGTCCGTGTTGAAGCCGAGGGTGTGGGCGCCGGTCACCGGCCGGTCGGCGCCGCCGCGGCGGCCCTCGAAGACGGTGCCGCACTTGTCGACGACGAAGTTGTAGCCGAGGTCCTTCCAGCCGTTGGTGCGCACGTGCAGCGTCTGCAGGCCGCGCATCAGGGCCGCCGAGTCGGTGCAGTCGTAGGCGTTGGTCTGCGCGGTGTGGTGCACGAAGACGGCCTTGACGTCCTTGCCGTACACCGGGTCGTTTCCCGGCTGCTCCCGCGCGCCCCACGCGGAGCGGGAGACGACCTCGGGCCGGTCGGCGTGCTCGCGGCGGACGCCGGGGGCCGCCGCGTAGGCGGCCGGTACGGCGCCGGCCGCCGCCGGGTCCGCCCCCTCCGGCGGGTCCGCGCCGGGGTCGACCAGCTCCAGCCGCAGCCCGGCGGGCAGCGGCCCGCCGCGCCCGGCGACCCGGACCTCGACCCCGTCGGAGGGCCCGGCCCACAGCGGCTCGGAGACCCCGCGCGCGCCCTCGCCCCGCTCCGTGCCCAGGACCGTCCAGGGCGACCAGACTCCGGTCCCCGCGGATCTGGTGCGGACCCGGATCACCCCGTCGAGGGACCGGTCAGGCTCGTCCCAGGAGACGGCCAGCATGCTGAACCCGGCGGTGTCCGCCTCCTCGAAGGAGGCGCCGGAACCGTTCACCCGCAGGGGTTGGGTGCGCAGCGCCGCGCCCGGCGCCCCCCGGACGGCGAGCAGGGCGACGATGCCGGTGGTGAGGGCGGCGGTGGCGGCCGACACCACGATGCTGCGGGTGCGCACCCGGTTCTCCCCGATGATCAACGGTGATGGGAACCGGAATCTACCGATGTGAGGGGGCCCGGACCGGGACGTGCGCCACGGCAATCGGGTCGGATGGGTGCATAGCCCCCGCCGGTGTCACCCGCCCGGCACCACGGTCGAACGCGCTTTCGCTTCTCGCTGCTTCCGGCCGCTGCCGGTCACTTCCCGCCGGCCAGCGCGGCGAGGACGCCGTCGGTGAAGGGCGGCCACGCCTGCACCGCCCACGGCCCGAAGGGCCGGTCGGTCAGCGCCACACAGGCCGCGCGCGCGTCCGGGTCCACCCACAGGAAGGTGCCGGCCTGCCCGAAGTGCCCGAAGGTGCGGGGGGAGGAGGTGGCGCCCGTCCAGTGCGGGGACTTCCCGTCGCGGATCTCCAGGCCCAGGCCCCAGTCGTTGGGGGACTGGTGACCGTAACCGGGCAGCACGCCCTTGAGGCCGGGGTGTACCACCGAGGTGGCCTCGGCGACCGTGCGGACGTCCAGCAGCCGGGGGGCCATCAGCTCGGCGGCGAAGCGGGAGAGGTCGGCGACGGTGGAGACGCCGTCCTTGGCGGGGGAGCCGTCCAGGGTGGTCGCGTCCATGCCGAGCGGCTCCAGCACCGCCTGGTGCAGGTACTCGGCGAAGGCGATGCCGGTGGCCTTGGTGATGTGGTCGCCGAGCACCTCGAAACCGGCGTTGGAGTACAGGCGCCGCTCCCCGGGCGGGGCCATCGCGCGGTGCTCGTCGAAGGCGAGTCCACTGGTGTGCGCGAGCAGGTGGCGCACGGTGGAACCCTCGGGTCCGGCCGGCTCGTCCAGCTCGATCGCCCCCTCCTCGTACGCGACGAGCGCGGCGTACGCGGCGAGGGGCTTGGTGACGGAGGCCAGCGGGAAGCGGTGGCCGACCGGGCCGTGGGTTCCCGCGAGGGTCCCGTCGGCGCGTACGACGGCCGCCGCGGCGGTCGGTACCGGCCAGGTGTCGATGATCCGCAGGCTCTCCATGATCTCCGTGCTCTCCATGCGGTCGAGCCTACTTGCTTGGAGTGCACTCAAGGGTTTTAGCGTGGGGGCATGAGCCTGACGCAGACGCGGTACACGATCAGCGAGGTCGAGGCCCGGACCGGTCTGACCCAGCACACCTTGCGCTGGTACGAACGGATCGGCCTGATGCCGCACGTGGACCGCTCGCACTCGGGCCAGCGCCGCTTCAGCGACAAGGACCTCGACTGGCTGGCCTTCGTGGGCAAGCTGCGCGCCACCGGGATGTCGGTGGCGGACATGGTCCGGTACGCGGAGCTGGTGCGCGAGGGCCGGCACACCGTCGAGGAGCGGCGGGAGCTGCTGGAACGCACGCGGCGCGAGGTCCGGGCACGGATCGACGAACTGACGGACGCGCTGGCGGTACTGGACTTCAAGATCGGTTTTTACGCGGAGACGAAGCGGTGCACGGACGGCGCAAACACCGCGGCCACGCACGGGGAACAGGGGAAGGCACACTCATGACGCACACCATCACGGACAGGATCGACCAGGTCGAGCTGGGCAAGGGCGGCCCGCTGGTCGGCATACAGGGCCTCGGCTGCATGGGCATCAGCGAGTTCTACGGCGACACGGACGAGGCCGCGGCCCGCGACACCCTGGACGCGGCGCTGGAGGCCGGGGTCACCCTCTTCGACACGGCCGACGCGTACGGGCGGGGGCGCAACGAGGAGTTCCTCGCGCCGTTCCTCGCGGCGCACCGGGACGAGGTCACGCTGGCCACGAAGTTCGCCTTCGAGCGCACCGACGACCCGCAGTACCGGGGCGTGCGCAACGACGCGCCGTACGTCCGCCAGGCCGTCGAGGCGAGCCTGCGGCGGCTCGGGGTGGACGTCATCGACCTCTACTACATGCACCGGCGCGACCCGCAGGTGCCGTTCGCGGAGTCCGTCGGCGCGATGGCGGAACTGGTCGCCGAGGGCAAGGTCCGCCACCTGGGCCTGAGCGAGGTCACGGGCGCCGAGCTGCGCGAGGCGTACGCGGTGCACCCGATCGCCGCGCTCCAGTCGGAGTGGTCCCTGTTCAGCCGGGACGTGGAGCAGAGCGCGGTGGGCGCGGCGGCGGAGCTGGGCGTGGCCTTCGTGCCGTACTCCCCGCTCGGGCGCGGCTTCCTGACCGGGGCGTTCGCGGACGCGGGCGCGGAGCTGTCGGAGGGCGACTTCCGGCGCCACCAGCCGCGGTTCAACGGCGCCAACGCGAAGGCCAACGCCGCCCTGCTGGAGCCGGTGCGCGCGGTCGCGGCGGCGCACGGGGCCACCCCGGCGCAGATCGCGCTGGCCTGGGTCCAGCAGCGCTCGGCGGTCCACGGCCTCGCGGTCGTCCCGATCCCGGGCACCCGCAAGCGCAGCCGCCTCGCGGAGAACGCGGCGGCGACCCGCATCACCCTGACCCCGGCCGACCTCGCCCTCCTGGACCCGATCGCCGCCCACGTCGCGGGCGACCGCTACCCGGACATGAGCTCCACCTCGAAGGCCCGCGAGGCCTGACACCGGCCCCCGGCCGTGACACCACCCAGCCCCGGGGGCATGTCCAGCCCGTCCGGCGTTTGAGGACACCCCCCGACCCGGGCGCCATCCGGCTCCCGGGCCAGGGGCATCTTCAGCCCGTCCGGCGTTCGAGGACGTGCGCGCCGCAGGCGCGGGGGCCCCGCGCAGCGGTCCGGCACGGCCCCCGGTGGCCGGGGCCCCCGCTACGACCCGGCGGCGAAACGATCCCGCAGCGCCGCGTACTCCGCATCGGTCAGCAGCCCGGCCCCGTGCAGCTCCCCCAGGTGCCGCATCCGGTCGGGCTCACGCGCCCCGCCCACCCCGCCGGCCATCGCCCCCACGGCCACCGGAGTCCGCCCCCGTACCGCCGCCAGCACCGCGGCGGCGAAAGGCAGGGACTCGTGCACCCCGCCGTACCCCGTGGCGAACACCACCGCCGCCGGATCGTGCTCCGGAGCCGGGACCTCCTCGCCGTCGTCGCGCGAGCGGAGCCGCAGGTGGCCGCCGGGCCGCTCGGGGGAATGCCATTCGACCCCCGTCAGCTCCGCCAGCGGGTAATGCCGGTCGCCGGCCTTCCACTTGGCGCTGGAGGCCCCGGTGCGGGACCAGCGCAGGCCCACCCCGCTCTCGTCGAGGGTCGCCCGGCCGTCGTACGCCTTGAGGTGCAGCGGCGGCTTCGGCGCCTCGACCAGGAAGCGCGGCGCCGGTTCGGCCGGGTCCGGCCCGAGCCGGGCGCGCAGCGCGTCGGCCAGCGCGAGGGCCAGCGGCGCCCGGTCGGCCGGCAGCACCAGCCGGTACGGATCGCAGATGTCCTTCAGCTGTCCCGCGGCGGCCTCCATCAGCGGATCGGCCCCGGGCCGCGGCACGGCACGCAGCACCACCGTCTCCCGCTTCCCCGCGGTCACGGTCACGCTCACCTCGGACAACGCCTCGTGGGGAATGCGTCTCTGCCCCAGCGCATGCCAAAGGCGCGGCATGCGCAGTGCGGACATCCCCCGTTCGAAGCGGATGAGCACCGAGTCCGAGTCGAACTCCCAGACGGCATGGTTTCCGGCCAGTACGTCACCCATGCGGCTCATCGTAAAGGGCGGCAGGCCTGCGCGTCCCCTGACCGCGAGGGTCGTTTTCCGGCCCTCTCCGTGCGTCAGTCCTCTTCCGGGCCGGAAATTCCCCGTCGGCAGGAGTCGTCCCCGTCCGCGCAGACAGCGGAAGCGTAGGCACCGGTTGCGATGCGCGCGAAGTTCTCCAGCGAGCCGGTCCCCGGCTCGAAGTAGCCGGTGTGGCTCTTCGCCCCGGCCGCCGAGAGACGGCGCGCCCCGAACTCCGGGGACACCGGATCGGCCCCGTGCCCGAGCCCGCCCAGCTCCAGGTGCGGTACGTCCGCGATCCAGTCCCCGGAGTCCCGCATCGCCCACACCCGGGCCGAGGTGTTCAGCTGGGCGGCGTTCTCCACGCGCATGCCGGGACTGCCCGAGACCACCACGTCGGTCACCCGGCGCGGCAGGCCGTGGGCGGCGACCCCGCACACCACCGACCCGTAGCTGTGGCAGAACAGCGTCACGGACGCGTCCCCGGGCAGCGCCGAGGCCAGGGCCGCCAGCCGTACGGCGCCCTGCGCGGCCAGCCGCCCGGTGGCCGCGTCCACGCCGAGCCCGGTGGGGGAGACGTAGCCGGCCCAGGCGATGACGGCGGTCCTGGTGTTCGGAGCCGCCGCGCGCTCGGCCTCGTAGAGGGATTCGGCCATGCCGACCGGGGCGCTGTAGCGGCGCTGCGACCGCTCGAAGGTGAGCAGGTCCGTGTCGACGCCGGGGACGATCACCGAGACGCGCCGCGCCCGGTCCAGGTCGCCGAAGACCTCGGCGACCAGGCCGTCGCCGGTCGGGTCGAAGACGAGGATCTGCCGCGCCGGGTCGGCCAGGGACTCCAGCCGGTGCAGCCGCCGGCCGGCCTGGTCCCGGTCGGCCGGGGTGAGCGCCACGTCCTGGGCCCGGACCGCCTCGGTGCGGGCCGCCTGGCCCAGGGCGCGCCGGTTGGCCCGAAACCGCGTCCGGGCGGGTACCCCGTCGAGGTTGCCGACGACCAGCGGATAGCTGTCGGCCAGCCGGTCGCGTTCGGGTCCGTCGAGTTCGGAGAAGAAGCGCGCGACGGTGCGTATGGGGGCGTCGGCGGACGGGACGGGACGGCCGCCGATCCGGGCCGCGGACCAGGAGGCGAGGGCCGCCCGGCGGGCCGAGACGGCTTCCTCCGGCCGGTGCACGGCCGTCCAGCCGGTGGTCGCCAGCATGACGAAGACCACCAGGAGCGCGAGCACGGCGTGCAGCGCGCCGGGGCTGGGGGAGGTGGCGGGGGAGGCAGGGCCGTGCAGGCCGGACAGGTTCACTGAGGGATAGCGTAGGAGACCTTTTCCGGCCGCGGCACGCCGGGTGACGGGCGTCACGGGCCCGTCCCCGCGGCCGTCACCTACAGGCGCCGAACCGTTCCGTTCCGGTACGAACAGGGCGGCTGCGGGTCAGTGCCAGTCGGCGGCCAGCGCCGGGCCGATCTGGTCGAGGTAGTCCTCGGTCATCCGGCGGATCGCGGCCACGCTGGTGTCCTCGCCCCGGCCCCACAGCCGCCCGGTCACCCGCATCACCCCGGAGAACGCCGCCACCGCGATCCGGGGCCGCGGATCGGTGTCCACGTCGAGCCCTTCGCGCGCCGCGATCAGCCGGGCGATCCGCTCCTCCAGCTCGGTGGAGCGGCGCAGATGGACGGCGAGCAGCGCGGGCGTGGACTCGATCAGCCGGTAGGACCGCATGTGCAGCTCGACCGGGACCACCTCGCCGATCGCCTCCTCGATGGTGTCCCACGCGCCGAGCACGGCGTTGCGCATGGCCGCCAGCGGACCCTCGGCGGCCGGGCGGGCCTCCAGCGCGGCCACGAAGTGGGACTCCACCAGGTCCTGGACGGCGAAGGCGACCTCTTCCTTGTTGGCGAAGTAGCGGAAGAAGGTGCGCTGGGAGACCTCGACGGCGTCGGTGATCTCGTCGACGGTCGTCTCCTCGTACCCCTGCGTGGTGAAGAGCACGAGGGAGGAGCGCAGCAGGGCGTCCCGGGTGCGGCGCTTCTTGCGTTCGCGCAGCCCGGCGGGGGCCCCCGGCAGGGGCGCGGGCGGCGCGGGCGGTGCCGCCGGTGCGCCGGGCCGCTGGTCGGTCATCACCGAGGGGGTCCTCTTTCGGGCTGCGGGGGCGGGGTGGGCGGTCAGGCTACCTGTGACCGACCTGACAGTTGCCGTCGTGTTAAGCCGTTTGTGAAGTGTCAGTCGCTGTCACTAGCCTGTCCGCATGACTAGTCAGATCAGCCTCGACAAGCAGCTGTCCGACCAGGACGGCGCGCCGGGACCGGCCTCCCGGCTGCGCGGGCATCCCTGGCTGACCCTCTTCGCCGTCGCGATCGGCGTCATGATGGTCACCCTCGACGGCACGATCGTCGCGGTCGCCAACCCCGCCATCACCGACGACCTCCACGCCACCCTCGCCGAGGTGCAGTGGATCACCAACGGCTACCTGCTGGCCCTCGCGGTCTCCCTGATCACCGCGGGCAAGCTCGGCGACCGCTTCGGCCACCGCCAGACCTTCCTCATAGGCATCGCCGGCTTCGCCGCGTCCTCCGCCGCGATCGGCCTCTCCTCCAGCGTCGAGCTGGTCATCGGCTTCCGCGTCGCGCAGGGCGTCTTCGGCGCGCTGCTGATGCCCGCCGCCCTCGGCCTGCTGCGGGCCACCTTCCCCGCCGAGAAGCTGAACATGGCCATCGGTATCTGGGGCATGGTCATCGGCGCCTCGACCGCCGCCGGACCCATCGTCGGCGGTCTGCTCGTCGAGCACGTCAACTGGCAGTCCGTCTTCTTCATCAACGTGCCCGTCGGTATCGTCGCGCTCGGCTTCGGCCTGTTCATCCTGCTCGACCACCGCGCCGAGAACGCCCCGCGCTCCTTCGACGTCCTGGGCATCCTGCTGCTGTCCGCCGCGATGTTCTCCCTGATCTGGTCGCTGATCAAGGCCTCCGAATGGGGCTGGGGCGACAGCAAGACCCTGCTCTTCCTCGCCGGGTCCGTGCTCTGCTTCGCGCTCTTCGCCTTCTGGGAGACCCGGGTCGCCGAGCCGCTGATCCCGCTCGGGATGTTCCGCTCGGTGCCGCTGTCCGCGGGCACCGTCCTCATGGTCCTGATGGCCTTCGCCTTCATGGGCGGCCTCTTCTTCGTCACCTTCTACCTGCAGAACGTGCACGGCATGAGCCCCGTCGACAGCGGTCTGCACCTGCTGCCGCTCACCGGCATGATGATCGTCGGCTCGCCGCTCGCGGGCCTCGCCATCACCAAGGTCGGCCCGCGCCTCCCGCTCGTCGCGGGCATGGTCGCCACCGCCGCCGCCTGCTTCGGGATGTCGCAGCTGACCCCGCACACCGGCACCGTCACCATGTCCGTCTGGTTCGCCCTCATGGGCCTCGGCCTCGCGCCCGTCATGGTCGGCGCCACCGAGGTCATCGTCGGCAACGCCCCGCTGGAACTCTCCGGCGTGGCCGGCGGCCTCCAGCAGGCCGCCATGCAGGTCGGCGGCAGCCTCGGCACCGCCGTCCTCGGCGCCGTCATGGCCAACAAGGTGTCCTCCTCCTTCATGGACAACTGGACCGCGGCGCAGCTGCCGCCGATGACCCCCGAGCAGGCGGAACTGGCCACGAGCGCCGCCACGGTCGGCGTCGCCCCCGTCCCCGAGGGCGCCCCGGCGCCCCTCGCGAAGGCCATCAGCACCGTCGCCCATGACACCTTCGTGTCAGGCATGAGCACCGCCTTCGTCGTCGCCGGCGTGGTGGCCGTGCTCGCCGCGGTGGTCGCGGGCTTCACCCGGCGCGGGGAGAACGCCGCCGCGGGCGCGGGCGCGGCCCACATCTGACCCGCGCCGACCGCCCAGGCCCCCCTCGGCCGCCCCGCCGCGGAGGCGTCAACTCCGGGGCGCCACAGCCCCGCCGGACCCGTCCGGCGGGGCTGTCGCCTATCCGGATGGACCGCCCCGCCGGGTCTTCCGCCCGACCGTCTTCGCAGGTCAGCGTGGTGTCAGCGGCACTCGCGACGGACCGCCGGCCCACCGGGCCACCCGTACGAGTGCCCTGTGACCACAAGGAGTTGACCCGTCATGCGTACGAGTTCCACTGTGCTCGCCGCCGTGTTCCTGGCCGCCACCACCCTGCTGCCCGGCGCCGCCTCCGCCGCCCACGCCGCGGGGCCGCCGCCGCTCGGGGCCTGCGCCACCGGGCAGCTGTGCTTCTGGGCGAAGCCCGACTTCAAGGGCACGAAGCAGATCCACGAACTGACCGAGATCACCACCAACGACTGCGTCTCCCTGCCGCCGGGCAAGGCCGCGCAGGCCCTCGCCAACCGCACCGGCCGGCCGGTGACCACCTACCAGTCCGCCGAGTGCGCCGAGACCGGGGAGTTCCAGACCTACCCCGGTGACGGCACCTGGCTGCCCCAGTCCCCCTACCAGGTGAGGGCGTTCAAGGTGTGGGAGCGATAGCCGCAGTGGCGGGCGCGGCCGCCGGTACGTCGGCCCCCGCGCCCGCCGGTACGCCGGCCCCCGCGCCCGGCCCCGCCCCGCCGAGCCGGGCGACCTCGGCGCGCAGGGCCCGTACCTCCTCGGCCAGTTCCGTCAGCGCCGCGGCCTGGAGCCGGTCCGCCTGGTCGTCGCGGTCGAACCGGGAGATGAACCAGGCCGCGATGTTCGCCGTCACCACACCCAGCAGCGCGATCCCGGACAGCATCAGACCCACCGCGACCAGCCGGCCGAGGCCCGTGGTGGGGGAGTGGTCGCCGTAGCCCACGGTGGTCATCGTGGTGAAGGACCACCACACCGCGTCCCCGAGGTTCTTGATGTTCCCCTTCGGGGCGTCGCGCTCCACGCTCAGCACGGCCAGCGAGCCGAACATCAGCAGCCCCACCACCGCCCCCGCGACATAGGTGGTCAGCCGGACCTGCGGAGCCATCCGGGCCCGCCGCCCCACCAGCAGCAGCGTGGACACCAGCCGCAGCAGCCGCAGCGGCTGGATCATCGGCAGCAGCACCGCCGCCAGGTCCAGCCAGTGCGTCCGCACGAACAGCCGCCGGTCGGCCGCCAGGGCCAGCCGCACCGCGTAGTCCCCGGCGAAGACGCCCCAGACCACCCATTCGGTCAGCAGGCACGCCTCGTGCACCGACCGGTCCGCGTCCGGGGCGATGATCGGAACGGCGTACGCGACGCCGAAGGCCATGGCGCACACGAGCAGGGGGAGCTGGGTGCGCCGCTCCCAGCGGGACTGCGCGGACTGAACCTTCATGCCCGGCATCGTAGGGAAAGACGGCGGGGCGCCGGGAACCGAAGTCCCCGGCGCCCCGCCGGAAGAAGAGCGCCCGACGCCTACGCGTCGCCGCCCGCGGCGCCCGGATCGGCCGCCGTGACGTCCAGCAGCTGGTACCGGTCGATGGCCTGCTTGAGCACCGAACGGTCGATCTTCCCCGCCTTGGCCAGCTCGGTCAGCGTCGCCAGGACCACCGACTGGGCGTCGATGTGGAAGAAGCGCCGGGCCGCGCCGCGCGTGTCGGCGAAGCCGAAGCCGTCCGCGCCCAGCGAGGTGTACGCGCCGGGCACCCAGCGCGCGATCTGGTCCGGGACCGCCCGCATCCAGTCCGAGACCGCCACGAACGGCCCCTCGGCGCCGGACAGCTTGCGCGTCACGTACGGGACGCGCTGCTCCTCCTCCGGGTGGAGCAGGTTGTGCGTCTCCACCTCGACCGCGTCGCGGCGCAGCTCGTTCCAGGAGGTCGCCGACCAGACGTCCGCCCGGACGTTCCACTCGGCGGCCAGGATCCGCTGCGCCTCCAGCGCCCACGGCACCGCCACGCCCGAGGCCATGAGCTGCGCCGCAACGGCGCCGTCCGTGCCCCGGGAGACCCGGTGGATGCCCTTGAGGATGCCGTCCACGTCGACGTCCGCCGGTTCGGCCGGGTGCTGGATCGGCTCGTTGTAGACGGTCAGGTAGTAGAAGACGTCCTCGGCCTCGGGCCCGTACATGCGCCGCAGGCCGTCCCGGACGATGTGCGCGATCTCGTACCCGTAGGCCGGGTCGTAGGCGACGCAGCCCGGGTTGGTCGAGGCGAGCAGCTGGGAGTGACCGTCGGCGTGCTGGAGGCCCTCACCCGTGAGGGTGGTCCGGCCGGCCGTCGCGCCGAGCACGAAACCGCGCGCGAGCTGGTCGGCCATCTGCCAGAACTGGTCACCGGTGCGCTGGAAACCGAACATCGAGTAGAAGACGTAGACCGGGATCAGCGGCTCGCCGTGCGTCGCGTACGCCGAACCCGCGGCGATCAGCGAGGCCGTGCAGCCCGCCTCCGAGATGCCGTCGTGCAGCATCTGGCCGGTCGGGGACTCCTTGTACGCGAGCAGCAGGTCGCGGTCGACCGCCTCGTACTGCTGGCCCAGCGGGTTGTAGATCTTGGCGCTGGGGAAGAACGCGTCCATGCCGAAGGTGCGGTACTCGTCGGGCGCGATCAGCACGAACCGCCGGCCGATCTCCTTGTCCCGCATCAGGTCCTTCAGGATGCGGACGAAGGCCATGGTGGTGGCGATCGACTGCTGGCCCGAGCCCTTCTTGGCGGCCGCGTACGCCGCGTCGCCCGGCAGCTCCAGCGGCTTGGCGCGCACCACGCGGGTCGGCACGTAGCCGCCGAGCGCGCTGCGGCGGTCGTGCATGTACTGGATCTCGGGGGAGTTGCGGCCCGGGTGGTAGTACGGCGGGGCGCCGCCCTCCAGCTGGGCGTCCGTGATCGGGATGTGCAGCCGGTCGCGGAAGCGCTTGAGGTCGTCGACCGTCAGCTTCTTCATCTGGTGCGTCGCGTTGCGGCCCTCGAAGTTCGGGCCGAGGGTCCAGCCCTTGACCGTCTGGGCGAGGATCACCGTCGGCTGGCCCTTGTGCGCCTTGGCCGCCGCGTAGGCCGCGTAGACCTTCTTGTGGTCGTGGCCGCCGCGGCCCAGGTGCTGGATCTGCTGGTCGGACATGTTCTCGACCATCGCGCGCAGCCGCTGGTCCCCGCCGAAGAAGTGCTCGCGGACGTAGGCGCCGGACTCGGTCGCGTACGTCTGGAACTGCCCGTCCGGCGTGGAGTTCATCTTGTTGACCAGGATGCCGTCGCGGTCCTGGGCCAGCAGCGGGTCCCAGGAGCGGTCCCAGATCAGCTTGATGACGTTCCACCCGGCGCCCCGGAACTGCGACTCCAGCTCCTGGATGATCTTGCCGTTGCCGCGGACCGGGCCGTCGAGGCGCTGGAGGTTGCAGTTCACGACGAAGGTCAGGTTGTCCAGGCCCTCGCGGGCGGCGATGGACAGCTGGCCCAGCGACTCCGGCTCGTCCATCTCGCCGTCGCCGAGATACGCCCAAACGTGGGACTTTGAGGTGTCCGCGATCCCGCGCGCCTCCATGTACCGGTTCATCCGGGCCTGGTAGATCGCGCCGAGGGGGCCGAGGCCCATCGAGACGGTCGGGAACTCCCAGAAGTCCGGCATCAGCCGCGGGTGCGGGTAGCTGGAGAGACCGTGGGGGGCCTTCGACTTCTCCTGGCGGAACGCGTCGAGCTGCTGCTCGGAGAGCCGGTCCAGGAGGTAGGCGCGGGCGTAGATGCCCGGGGAGGCGTGGCCCTGGAAGAAGATCTGGTCGCCGCCGTCACCCTCGTCCTTGCCCCGGAAGAAGTGGTTGAAGCCCACGTCGTAGAGGGAGGCGGAGGAGGCGAAGGTCGCGATGTGGCCGCCGACCCCGATGCCCGGGCGCTGGGCGCGGGAGACCATCACGGCCGCGTTCCAGCGGGTGGCGTTCAGGACCTTGCGCTCGATCTCCTCGTTGCCGGGGAAGAAGGGCTCGTCCTTGGTCGCGATGGTGTTGACGTAGTCCGAGCTGCGCATCTCGGGCACGGCCACGCGCTTCTCGCGGGCCCGCTCGATCAGCCGCAGCATCAGGTAGCGGGCACGCTCGCGGCCCCGCTCGTCGACGGCTGAGTCGAGGGAGTCGAGCCACTCCTGAGTCTCCTCCGGATCGAAGTCCGGGACCTGACTCGGCAGGCCGCCAATGATGATCGGGTTGCGATCGGATGCGGAAGCCACGCTGTTCCTTCGCTGTCGGGGGAGTCGTGCCTGGGTCGCCGGCTCCCATCGTCTACCGCCGGGCCGAAATCGTCATCTGTACCGCTGGGTAACCGCTGGAATATCAGGCCACACTCAAGGAGCGGGGAGCGGGTCCGGCCAAATCGCAACCTTACGCCCACCCCGTTCAACGGGTTCGTAAGCGCGTTCGTCCCCGCACGCGTGCGAAAGTCCTCTCGCGCGCCGAATGCGGCCCCGTGGTGTGGGATGAATCACGAGGGGTTCGCGCGGGCAGGCTTAAAGTTGCGGCGAGACGGCCGCAATCGTCACCGTTTCGACGGTCTCGGCCACCGGGTACTTGCGCGATCCGCCGCGTCCGTGTGGACTACGCCCAATGCTGCGCGTACGCGCGCCGCCGAAGACATTCACCGATACATGAGCAGGAGGCACCCCGTGAGCGCGACCGCGGACCACGCGGAGACCAGTCTGGTTTCCAGGCTGGGTTTCGAGTCCGAACAGGTGGTCCAGGAGATCGGCTACGACGACGACGTCGATCAGGAATTCCGTGAGGCCGTAGAGGATCACATCGGCAGCGACCTCGTCGACGAGGAGTACGACGACGTCGCCGATGCGGTGCTGCTCTGGTTCCGGGACGAAGACGGCGATCTGACGGACACGCTGGTCGACTCCATCAACTTGGTGGAGGACGGCGCACTGATCCTGCTGCTGACCCCCAAGACCGGTCGTCCCGGTTACGTCGAGGCCAGCGACATCAGCGAGGCCGCCCAGACGGCGGGCCTGGCGCAGACCAAGAGCGTCAGCGTCGGCAAGGAGTGGGCCGCCAGCAAGCTGGTGACCCCCAAGGCCGCCAAGTCCAAGCGCTAGCCACGCGCCCAGACAAGTGGAGGAACCCCGCCGGCCCCAGCCGGCGGGGTTTCTGCCGTCCACGGCCCGGCGCATACGGTCCTGCCGGGCCCTCCCCTAGGCTGGGCCCACCCGAACGGCTCAACGAAGGGATACGAGAGATGGCGATCGAGGTCGGCACCAAGGCCCCGGACTTCGTACTGAAGGACAATCACGGCGCCACCGTGCGGCTCGCCGATTTCCGCGGCGAGAAGGCCGTGGTCCTGCTCTTCTACCCCTTCGCCTTCACCGGCGTCTGCACGGGCGAGCTGTGCGAGCTGCGCGACCAGCTGCCGCGCTTCCAGAACGACGACGTGCAGCTGCTGGCGGTCTCCAACGACTCCGTCCCGACCCTGCGCGTCTTCGGGGAGCAGGAGGGGCTGGAGTACCCGCTGCTCTCCGACTTCTGGCCGCACGGCGAGACCTCCCGCGCCTACGGCGTCTTCGACGAGGAGAAGGGCTGCGCGGTCCGCGGCACCTTCATCATCGACAAGGACGGCATCGTGCGCTGGAGCGTCGTCAACGGGCTGCCCGACGCGCGTGACCTGAACGAGTACATCAAGGCGCTCGACAGCATCTGAGGGCCGCCCGACACGCGCCCACCGCACGTTTCCGTACGAAAACCCCGTTCCGGGCGGGAACCCGTCACTAGGATCGAAACGTTGATCCGGTAGCAACCGCACGTACGGGGCTCCGCCCCACACGAAACCAATGGAGGACCCGTGGGAGTCAGCCTCAGCAAGGGCGGCAACGTCTCGCTGACCAAGGCCGCACCGAACCTGACGGCGGTCATCGTCGGTCTGGGCTGGGACGCTCGCACCACCACCGGGGTCGACTTCGACCTCGACGCCAGCGCGATCCTGACCAACGACCAGGGCAAGGTCGCCAGCGACGCCAACTTCGTGTTCTTCAACAACCTGAAGAGCCCCGACGGCTCGGTCGAGCACACCGGTGACAACACCACCGGTGAGGGCGAGGGTGACGACGAGGCCATCAAGGTCAACCTCGCCGGCGTCCCGGCCGATGTCGCGAAGATCGTCTTCCCCGTCTCGATCTACGAGGCCGAGGCCCGCCAGCAGAGCTTCGGCCAGGTCCGCAACGCGTACATCCGCGTCGTGAACCAGGCCGACAACAGCGAGCTGGCCCGCTACGACCTCTCCGAGGACGCCTCGACCGAGACCGCCATGGTCTTCGGCGAGCTCTACCGCAACGGCGCGGAGTGGAAGTTCCGTGCCATCGGCCAGGGCTACGCCTCGGGCCTGCGCGGCATCGCGCAGGACTTCGGCGTCAACGTCTGACGCGAGCGTCCGACCTCGGCCCGGGCCGCGCCCGGGCGCCGAGAGCAGTTCACCGTCCGGCGCCGTGCACAGTCGTGTACGGCGCCGGATGTTCTTCATCGGCGTACCGTCGCCGGCACATCTCCGGGGAGGACCACATCATGGGCGTCACACTCGCCAAGGGGGGCAATGTCTCCCTCTCCAAGGCCGCACCGAACCTGACCCGGCTGCTGATCGGTCTGGGCTGGGACGCGCGCTCGACCACCGGCGCGGACTTCGACCTCGACGCCAGCGCGCTGCTGTGCGCGGGCGGCCGGGTGCTCGGCGACGAGTACTTCGTCTTCTACAACAACCTGAAGAGCCCCGAGGGATCCGTCGAACACACGGGGGACAACCTCACCGGTGAGGGTGAGGGCGACGACGAGTCGGTCCTGATCGACCTCACCAAGGTCCCGGCGTCCTGCGACAAGATCGTCTTCCCGGTGTCCATCCACGACGCCGACGCCCGCGGCCAGTCCTTCGGCCAGGTCACCAACGCCTTCATCCGCGTCGTGAACCAGGCGGACGGCCAGGAGCTGGCGCGCTACGACCTCTCCGAGGACGCCTCCAGCGAAACCGCGATGATCTTCGGCGAGGTCTACCGCTACGGCGCCGAATGGAAGTTCAGGGCCGTGGGGCAGGGGTACGCGTCGGGACTGCGGGGCATCGCTCTAGACTTCGGGGTCAACGTTTCGTAAAGCCGTACAAGACGATGGGGTGCCCGTGGTTCTGAAAACCTTCGGCTGGTCGTTCGCGATTACCGCGCTCGGCCTGGCCGCGGCGGTTCTCTACGGGGGGTGGACCGCGTTCGGGATCGTCGCGATCCTGTCCATCCTGGAGATCTCGCTGTCCTTCGACAATGCGGTGGTCAACGCCGGAATCCTGAAGAAGATGAATGCCTTCTGGCAGAAGATCTTCCTCACGGTCGGCGTCCTCATCGCCGTGTTCGGCATGCGCCTGGTCTTCCCCGTCGTGATCGTGGCGATCACTGCCAAGATCGGGCCCATCGAGGCCGTCGATCTCGCGATGACCGACAAGAACCAGTACCAGCAGCTGGTCACCGACGCCCACCCGGCCATCGCGGCCTTCGGCGGCATGTTCCTGCTGATGATCTTCCTCGACTTCATCTTCGAGGACCGGGACATCAAGTGGCTCGCCTGGCTCGAGCGTCCCCTCGCCAAGCTCGGCAAGATCGACATGCTGTCCGCCTGCCTCGCGCTGATCGCCCTGCTGATCACGTCGTTCACCTTCGCCGCCCACGCCCACCAGCACGGCGGCGCGCACGTGGACAAGGCGCAGACCGTGCTCATCTCCGGCATCGCCGGCCTGATCACGTACATGATCGTCGGCGGTCTCTCCGGCTACTTCGAGAACAAGCTCGAAGAGGAGGAAGAGGCCGAGCACGAGGCGGAGGAAGCCGCCAAGAAGAGCGGCAGCCCCGTCTCGGCGGTCGTCATGGCCGGCAAGGCCGCGTTCTTCATGTTCCTCTACCTGGAGGTCCTGGACGCGTCGTTCTCCTTCGACGGGGTCATCGGCGCCTTCGCGATCACCAACGACATCGTGCTCATGGCCCTCGGCCTCGGCATCGGTGCCATGTACGTGCGTTCGCTGACGGTCTACCTGGTCCGCCAGGGCACCCTCGACGACTACGTCTACCTGGAGCACGGCGCGCACTACGCCATCGGCGCGCTCGCCGTCATCCTGCTCGTCACCATCCAGTACGAGATCCACGAGGTCATCACCGGCCTCGTCGGCGTGCTGCTGATCGCCTGGTCCTTCTGGTCCTCGGTCCGCCGCAACAAGCGCCTGGCGCTCCAGGAGTCCGCACTCGAGGAGTCCGCCGCCCAGGCATGATCGCGGCGGTAATGCGGAACGCTCAACTGCGGGGCGGCGCGGGGTTTCCCACGCCGCCCCGTCCCGCGTGTGCGAACCCAGGGGGGATGGACATGGGCTTCATCGATTTCTTCGACGGTCTCAGGGGCGCCCGCGCCTCGCAGTTCCAGTCGGGCAGCGCGTCGTCCAACGCGATCGAGCTGACGAAACGGCACCCCACGGTGTCGCTCACCAAACAGGGGGCGGTCCACGGCAACCTCCGCGTCAACCTGTCCTGGCGGATGCGGACCTCCGACTTCGGCGGCCGCTCCGGCACGGGCGGCGGGCTGCTGCGCCACCCGTTCAAGCTCTTCAAACCGGACATGGTGCAGGCGCACACGCAGGGCGTGGTCAACGTGGACCTCGACCTCGGCTGCCTGTACGAGCTGACCGACGGCACGCGGGGGGCCGTCCAGCCCCTGGGCAACCTGCTCGGGGACATCAACGACCCGCCGTACGTCAAGCTCAGCGGCGACGACCGGTTCGGTTCGGCCTCCGGCGAGACGCTCTACGTCAACCTCGACCACGCCGACGAGATCAAGCGGCTGCTGCTCTTCGTCTACATCTACGACCAGACCCCCGCCTTCGACCGCACGCACGCCATGGTGACCCTCTTCCCGGTCACCGGACCGCGGATAGAGATCCCGCTGGAGGAGCGCCACCCGCAGGCGCGCTCCTGCGCGGTGGTCACCCTGGAGAAGGTCAAGGGCGAACTCGTCGTGCGGCGCGAGGTCAAGTTCGTCTACGGGTTCCAGGCCGAGCTGGACCGGCTGTACGGCTGGGGGCTCCAGTGGGGCCGGGGCTACAAGAGCAAGGCGTGAGCGCGCCCGGCGCCGCTCAGCGGCGCAGGAACTGCGGCCCCTGCACCGGCAGCCGGAAGGACGGGTCCCCGCCCGGTGCGGGGGACACGTGCTGCGGGTAGCCGTAGGCGGGCGGCGCGGCGGGCGGGGCCTGGGTGGGCGCCACCACGGGGGCCGGGGGCGCGGTGACCGGCGCCGGCGGCCGCATCGCCGCCGTCCGGTCGGCCTGCCCGGCCGCCGCGGCCTCCGCGTCGCCGGCGCCGTCGTCCACCGAGATCCCGTGGTCGGTGGCCAGCCCGACGAGCCCGTTGGAGTACCCCTCGCCCAGCGCGCGGAACTTCCACCCCTCGCCCCGGCGGTAGACCTCCCCGCACATCAGGGCCGTCTCCGCTCCCGTCTCGGGCCGCACGTCGAAGTAGGCCAGGGGTTCGGTGCCGCCGCTGACCGTGGCGTCGTAGAGCAGGATCCGCAGGTCGCCGACCCGCTCGAAGGGCACGTCCTCGGCCGAGACGACCACCAGCACCCGGTCGACCCAGCCGGGCACCGAGACCAGGTCCATCTGGACGGCGTCGGTGACCGCGTCGCCGACCCGCTTCTTGCCCAGGCGCCAGACCGCCCCGGAGGGGTGCCGGGGCTGGTTGTAGAAGACGAAGTCCTCATCGGAACGCACACGGCCGTCCGTCCCCACGAGCAGCGCGGAGGCGTCCACGTCCGGCACCTCGGTCCCACCGGTCCAGCGCAGCACCGCCCGGACCGCGGCGGCGGTCACCGGGATGTTGGAGCCCTTCTGCATCGCGTGCGTCATGGCGGTCATCCTGCCCTCCCGGGGCGGGCCGGGACAATGCGGGCCCCCCGGAGTGTCGTGCGCGGGCCTTACGGGGGTACGCGGGACCTGTGCGTGGTGCAAGAGGGTTACCCGAACTTCATGTGCCCGAGGAACCCCGGGAACGCATTCGTACGTACTATTACCGGCCATGCCAGTTGGGCCGCCGAGGCAGTACGGGGGAAGCACATGCGTCATTTCGGGCACATATCACCCACTGTCCGCAAGGACCTCTTCCATCAGGAGCCCGTCGAGTTCTCCTCCGCTTCGCCCGCCCGTACGCTCGCGGCGGCGCTCGGCGCGACCCTCTACAGCCCCGCCACCCGCCCCCACCTCGCGGCCGACGTGGCCAAGCAGGCGGGCCGCGGCGTCGTCTCCATGGTCCTCTGCCTGGAGGATTCCATCAGCGACGCCGATGTCGCGGGCGGCGAGGAGAACCTCGTCCGGCAGTTCGCCGAGATCGACGCGAGCGACGCGGAAGCCCCGCTGCTCTTCATCCGGATCCGCGAGCCCGAACAGATCCCCGACATCGTCCGGCGCCTCGGGGCCTCGGCCCGCCGCTTGGCCGGATTCGTACTGCCGAAATTCACGGAGAGTCGCGGAACCGCCTTCCTCGACGCCGTCGGACAGGCCGAGGAGGCCGGCGGGCGCCGCTTCTACGCGATGCCCGTCCTGGAAACCCCCGACCTGCTCCACCTCGAAACCCGCGTGGAGGCCCTCGCGGGCATCTCGCGCACCGTCAACGCCTACCGCGACCGCGTCCTCGCGCTGCGCCTGGGCGTGACGGACTTCTGCTCGGCCTACGGCCTGCGCCGCACCCCCGACATGACGGCCTACGACGTCCAGATCGTCGCCGGCGTGATCGCCGACGTGGTCAACGTCCTCAGCCGGGCCGACGGCACAGGTTTCACCGTCACCGGGCCCGTCTGGGAGTACTTCCGCAGCCAGCAGCGCCTCTTCAAGCCCCAGCTGCGCCGCAGCCCCTTCCTGGAGGAGGGGGTCGAGGAACTGCGCACGGCGCTCATCGAGCACGACCTGGACGGCCTGCTCCGCGAGATCGAACTCGACCGGGCGAACGGTCTGCTCGGCAAAACCTGCATCCACCCCGCACACGTCACCCCCGTGCACGCGCTGTCGGTGGTGTCGCACGAGGAGTTCAGCGACGCCCAGGACATCCTGCGCCCGGAGCGCGGCGGTGGTGGAGTGATGAGATCGGCTTATACGAACAAGATGAACGAGGTGAAGCCCCACCGGGCCTGGGCCGAGCGCACCATGCTGCGCGCGGAGGTCTTCGGTGTGGCCAAGGAGGAGGTCGGCTTCGTCGACCTCCTCACCGCCGGACTCCGGGTCTGACACCCGGTGCGTCCGGGCCGGGTGTCGTCGACGAGGAAGGGCAAGGAGATCGAAGCGGTGCGGTCGGGAACAGCGGTGTGGTCGGGAACGTGGGTCGCGGAGCGGCTGGGCGTCGCCCTGGAGGAGGCGCCGGGCCGGGCGGGGCCGGGCCCAGTGGCGGGCGCGGGTGCCGCAGCGGGGCCGGACGGCCCGGCTCCGGATGCCCCGGCGCCTGATGTTCCGGCCGCCGGGCCGCGGCTGACCGAGCTGCTCGGGCTGGCCCTGCGCCGCAACCCCAAGCGGGCGCACCTGCTGGTGTCCCGGGTGCTCGGCAAGCACGTGCCGCAGTCGCCGGCGGTGGTCCACGGCGCCGGGTACGGGCTGGGGCTGCGGGTGCGCGAGCTGCTCGGCGAGGCGGCGGCCGCCTCCGCCGTGGTGCTCGGGTACGCCGAGACCGCGACCGGGCTCGGCCACAGCGTCGCCGACGGCCTCGGAGCGGCCCCCTACCTGCACTCCACCCGCCGCCCGGTGCCCGGCGTCGCGCCCGCCGGGGGCTTCGAGGAGGCCCACTCGCACGCCACCTCGCACCTGCTGCTGCCGGAGGACCCCGCGCTGCTGGCGGGGGCCGGCCCGCTGGTCCTGGTCGACGACGAGTTCTCCACGGGCAACACCGTCCTGAACACCATCCGCGACCTGCACGCACGCCACCCGCGCGAGCACTACGTCGTGGTGGCCCTGGTGGACATGCGCTCGCCGGCCGACCGCGCCCGCCTGACCGCCTTCGCCGACGGCCTCGGCGCCCGCGTCGACCTGATCGCCCTGGCGAGCGGCACCGTCCGGCTCCCGGAGGGCGTCCTGGAGCGGGGCACGCGGCTCGTGGAGGAGTACGAGGCGCGGGCCGCCGCGGGGGGTGCGGGTGCCCCGGGGGCGTACGAGCCCTCGCGCGCTGAGGACCGTAGGCACCCCGCGTCCGCCCCCGCCGCGCCCCCCGTACGCATACCCCTCGACTGGCCCGCCGGAGTCCCCGACGGGGGCCGGCACGGGTTCACGCCCGCCCACCGCGCCCGGCTGGAGGCGGCCCTGCCCGCCCTCGGGGCGCAGCTCGCCCGCGCCCTGGGCGAGCGCCCCGGGCGGGTCCTCGTCCTCGGCAACGAAGAGCTGATGTACGCCCCGCTGCGGCTCGCCCTGGCGCTGGAGGAGAGCGGGGCCGCCGCCGAGGTGCGCTTCTCCACCACCACCCGCTCGCCCGTCCTGGCGGTCGACGACCCCGGCTACGCGATCCGCACCCGGCTCGTCTTCCCCGCCCACGACGACCCCGCCGACGGGCCCGGCGAGCGCTACGCCTACAACGTCGCGCCCTCGGCCCGCGTCGGCGCGGGCGGCGAGGGTGCCCGTTTCGACACCGTGGTCGTGGTGGTGGACTCGGCCGGCGACACCCCGGCCCTGCACGCCCCCGACGGCCTGCTCGCCCGGCTCGCCCCGCACACCGGGCGGATCGCGCTGGCCGTCGTACCGTCCTACGTGCCCGCGCCCGTAGCCGTCCCCGTATCCGACGACCGGCGGGAGCCGATCATGCCCGAGCCCCTGCGCGGACCCGCGTTCTCCTCCTACCCGGCCGAGGACGTCGGCTGGCTGCTCCAGGACCTCTCCGACCGCGCGCTGGAAGCGCCCACCGAGGAGCGCGAGGAGGCGATCCAGGCCGGCGGCGCGCACTACGCCGAGTCCCTGCCCGTCGAGTACCAGCCCAGCGCGCATTACCAGGAGCTGTACCGCAGCGCCCTGACCGCCTCCGCCGCCCGGATCGCGCGCGCCGTCGGCACCGTCACCGAGACCGTCCTCGCCGAGCGGTCCCCGCGTCCCGTGCTGGTCTCGCTGGCCCGCGCGGGCACCCCCGTCGGGGTCCTGATGCGCCGCTGGGCGCAGCTGCGGCACGGCCTGGACCTGCCGCACTACGCCGTGTCCATCGTGCGCGGCCGGGGCATCGACGCCAACGCGCTGCGCTGGCTGGCCGCCCACCACGACCCGGCCGACGTCGTCTTCGTCGACGGCTGGACCGGCAAGGGCGCCATCACCCGCGAACTGAAGGCCGCGCTCGACGCCCACCGCGAGGAGACGGGGGGCCCGGGCTTCGACCCCGAGATCGTGGTCCTCGCCGACCCGGGCGGCTGCGTGTCGACGTACGGCACCCGCGAGGACTTCCTGATCCCCTCGGCCTGCCTCAACTCCACCGTCTCCGGGCTGATATCGCGGACCGTGCTGCGCGCCGACCTGGTCGGCCCGGACGACTTCCACGGCGCCAAGTTCTACCGCGAGCTGGCCGGCGCCGACGTCTCCGTCGAGTTCGTCGACACCGTCGCCGCCCGCTTCGACGAGGTGGCGGAAGCCGTCGACGCGGAGGTCAAGGAGCTGCTCGCGGCCGACCGCGCGCCGACCTGGGAGGGCTGGGCGGCGGTGGAACGGATCAGCGAGGAGTACGGCATCCACGACGTGAACCTGGTCAAGCCGGGCGTCGGCGAGACCACCCGCGTGCTGCTGCGCCGCGTGCCGTGGAAGATCCTGGCCCGGCGCGGCGCCGGGGCGGACCTGGACCACGTGCGCCTGCTCGCCGAGCAGCGCGGCGTGCCGGTCGAGGAGGCCGACGGGCTGCCGTACACCTGCGTAGGACTCATCCATCCCCGCTTCACACGCGGCGCCACGGGCGCCGACGGAAAGGCTGTGTCCGCCAAGTGACCGTTCTGGTAGCCAGTGATCTCGACCGTACGCTCATCTACTCGGCGGCGGCCCTCGGGCTGACCATGCCGGACCCGGTGGCCCCCCGGCTGCTGTGCGTCGAGGTGCACGAGAGCCGCCCGCTCTCCTTCATGACGGAGACGGCGGCCGCGCTGCTCGCCGCGCTCACCGCCGACTCCCGCGTGGTGTTCGTCCCGACCACCACGCGCACGCGCAAGCAGTACCAGCGGATCCGCTTCCCCGGCCGCCCCGCCCCCTACGCGATCTGCGCCAACGGCGGCCAGCTCCTGGTCGACGGCGCGCCCGACCGGGACTGGCGGCGCCAGGTGGCCAAGCGGCTCGCGCAGGAGTGCGCCTCGCTGGAGGAGGTGCACGGGCACCTGCTGGACACCGCCGACCCGCTGTGGCTGCGCAAGGCGCGCGTCGCCGAGGACCTCTTCGCCTACCTGGTGGTGGAACGGGACCTGGTGCCCGACGCCTGGCTGAAGGCGCTGGCCGAGTGGGCCGAGGCGCGCGGCTGGACCGTCTCGCTCCAGGGCCGCAAGATCTACGCCGTCCCGCGCCCGCTGACCAAGAGCGCGGCGATGCGGGAGGTGGCCCGGCGCACCGGCGCCGCGCACACGCTGGCCGCAGGCGACTCGCTGCTGGACGCGGACCTGCTGGAGGCGGCGGACGAAGGCTGGCGGCCCGGCCACGGCGAACTGGCCGACGCGCAGTGGCACGCACCCCACGTGCAGGCCCTCGGCGCCAAGGGAGTCGTGGCGGGTGAGGAAATCCTCCGCCGGATGGGCGCCGCGGTGGGCAGACTGAGCGCATGAGCAAAGGCAACAGCACCAAGATCACGGCCGAGTTGTACGCGTACATGCTCGCCCACAACCCGCCGCTCGACGAGGTCCAGCGCGCACTGATCGCGACGACCGCCGAAAAGTTCCCGGACGCAGCCGGCATGCAGTCGGCCGAGGAGCAGGGACCTCTGCTGGCCTTCCTCGTCCGGCTGACCGGCGCCCGCCACATCGTGGAGGTGGGCACCTTCACCGGCTTCTCGTCGTTGTCGATGGCGCAGGCACTGCCCGCGGACGGACGGCTGATCGCCTGCGACGTCTCCGAGGAGTGGACGGCGTACGGGCGCGAGGCGTGGGCCGCAGCGGGTGTCGCGGACCGCGTCGAACTGCGGATCGGGCCCGCCCTGGACACGCTGCGCGCGATGCCCTTCGAGGAGCACATCGACATGGCCTACCTCGACGCCGACAAGCAGAACCAGGTCGCCTACTGGGAGGAGCTGGTCCCGCGCATGCGGCCGGGCGCTCTGATCGTCACGGACAACACCCTCTTCCACGGCACGGTGCTGGACGAGTCGGCGACCGGCTCGGCGGCCGGGGTCCGCGCCTTCAACGAGCACGTGGTGCAGGACAAGCGGATGGAATCCGTGATGCTGGCCATCTCGGACGGCCTGACGCTGTCGCGCAAGCGGACCTGACGGGCCTGACGGGCCGGGTCCGGCGGAGGCCGGACCCGGAGGCGTCGGTCGGCGGCGTCGGTCAGCCGCAGCCTCCGCCGCCGCAGCAGCCGCCTCCGCCCCCGCCGCCCGCTCGGGCGGGCGCGGGGGCAGAGCTGGTGCCGCCGACGGCGACGGCGGACAGCAGCTTGACGGTGTCGCCGTGCCCGGCGGGGCAACTCGCGGGCGCGGCGGACTCGGCCATGGGCCGACTGACCTCGAAGACGTCCTCGCAGGTCCGGCAGCGGTACTCGTAACGTGGCATGCGCACAGGCTAGACGGTCGGGGGCCGTCCGGTCGGCCTGGTGACCCCGGGGCCGCCTACCCGCCGCTGCGGACGAGGGACCGCTGCTCGCGGGCCGCCGCCTCGGGGTGCCGTGCGCGCCAGTACGGGTTGTCGTGCGGCAGCGCGCTGCCCACCCGCCCGTACATCCCGAACCACATCAGCATCACGCCGACGACGAAGCTGAACAGGACGTTCTGGATCCGGAACGCCAGGAAGTTCAGGCCCGTGTCCAGCAGGGCGAGGTTGACGAACCCGCTCGCGATGAAGAGCAGCCCCAGCGCGATGTTGAGCGTCGAGGCGAAACCGCCGCCGATCACCATTCCGAGGAGCAGCAGCGCGCCGATGCAGATCGACAGGACGCTCAGCGTGCCGTTGGTGTTCAGGGCGAGCACGGTGTCCCCGCGGGTGTCGAAGAACCCGATCCGGTCGATGAGGCCGAGGACCCCGAAGACGACCAGCAGCAGCCCGGTCAGCCCGGCGCCCACCCGGTAGACCTTGCTGAGCTTGTGGTCGGTGGGCAGGTGCTCGTCGAGCCGCGCGTTGACGGGGCGCATGAGGCGCCGCAGCGGATCGAGGGAGACGAGGGCCGGCTGCGTGGCCCGGGCCGCACCGGCCTCGTGGGCGACGTAGGGCGCGTAGGACTCATGGGCCTCGTGGCACCCGTAGGCCGCGTGGGCCGCATGGTGCTCTTGGGGTAGGGACGGTGCGGGTGACGTGGGCGGTTCGTGGGGGGCGAGAGGCTCATGGGGCACACGGGACCTGCGGGGCCTGTGGAAAGCGTGGGCAGCCATGGCGCCCTCCTCTGTTCCGGCGTGGCCCCTCAAGCATCCACCGGCGCCCACCACCGGACAACCCGGACGAACGGGGCCCTTGCCCTCAGCCGCCGCCGCGCCGCCCCCGCATGTCGTTGACGACCCCGGCCACCGATGCCCGGATGCCCTCCATCTCCTGGAGGAAGTGCCAGTAGTCGGGATGACGCCCCTCCAGGCCGGCCAGCGCCCGCTCCACCCGTGCCACCGCCTCGTCCAGCGGCCGCGCGTGCCGCGGATCGGGGACGCTGCGCCCCTCCATCGCGAGGCGCTGCGCGTCCCGGATCGCGAACCGCGTCCGCTGGACCTCGGCCTCCGGATCCTTGGCCACCGCTTCCAGCCGGGTCAGCCGGTCCTGGGCGGTCGACACGGCCCCGTCGACCGCGTCGAACAGCTCGCGGACGACCGTGATCAGCGCCGTGGCGTCCCCCCACCGCTGCTCATGGCGCGCCACGGCGGCCTCCGCCAGCCGCTCCTCCGCCTGTCGTACGGAGGCCAGCGCCTGCTCCGGTACGTGCTGCAGGTCCTGCCAGCAGTCGGCACTGAAGCGGCGTCGCAGCTCGCTGAGGACCGGATCCACCCGGTCCGCCCGGTTGCGCAGCGCCTGCGCCCGCGTCCGCAGGCTCGCCAGGCGGCGGTCCATCTCGGCCGCGCGCTCCGGCAGCCGGTCCGCCTCCGCCCGCACCGCCTCCGCGTCCCGCAGGATCCGGTCGGCGCGCTGCACCGTCGCGGGCACCCCGTGCTGCGCGGCGCCCTGGTTGAGCATGGTCAGCTCCGGGCCGAGCGCCGCGAGCCGCGCGGCCAGATCATCGGCGCGCATGCCGGCGGCCCGTACGGCGTCCAGCGCGTTCGCCGCCGCCAGCAACGCGGCCTTGGCCCGCTCCCGCGCGGGCGCGACCCGCGCCAGCTGCGACTCCGCGTTGTCGAGCAGCGGCCGCAGCCCCTGGTCGAACCGCTCCAGCTCCCCCTTGACCCGCACCAGCTCGTCGCGGGCCCGCTCAAGCTCCCGCTTGGCCCGCGCGGCGACCGCGCCGTCGAGATCGTCCCGGTCGAGGTCGTGCGCGTCGACGGCCTCGATGTAGGCCTGACTGACCTCGTCGATCCGCCGCCCCAGCTCGGCGAACCCCTCGACCGCCCGGCGCCCGGCGGGAGACCCGTCCGCGGCCGTGATCGTCTCTATCGAGATCCGCAGATCCCGCTGCGCGGTGTCGAGCTCGTAGAACGCGGCGGCGGCCGCATCCTTCGCGGCCTGCGCCTCCGCCCGCCGGCTCTCGTCCCGCCCACCGAACCACCGCCGGGAAGCCGTTGTCACAATCCCTCTCCCGTACCGCGTCCACCCGCGTCCACCCTGCCCTGCCCTCATTCTCCCCCAAGAGATCGCGTTTGCGTCCGGGGTCCACCGCCCATGTAGGCTGTCCACTCATCCACGGGTGCGTAGCTCAGGGGTAGAGCGCTGCTCTTACAAAGCAGATGTCGGCGGTTCGAAACCGTCCGCGCCCACCAGTGCAAAGGCCCCCAACCGATCATGGTTGGGGGCCTTTGACATCTCCATCTGACATCAACGCAGGCGGTCAGGGGCGGTCGTGCCGCCGCCTGAGCAGCCGGTCCATGTGCCCGATGGCCTCGCGCTGGGTGTCCTGCACGACGTGTGCGTAGACGTTCATGGTGACGGCGATCTGCGAGTGCCCGAGGATCTCCATTACGACCCGGGGCGGGACGCCAGCAGCGGTCAGCAGGGTCGCCGTCCCGTGCCGCGCGTCATGGAGTCGGATCACCCGGAGCCCGGCGTCCTTGGCCACTCGGGTGAAGGACCGGTAGACGTTCCGCGGCTCGATGGGCCGCCCAGTCCGCGTCGTGAACACGTACCCGGTCTCCTCCCACTTCGCCCCGGCCTTGGCCCGCATCTCCGCCTGCTTCATCCGCTGCCAGCGCAGGGGAGCGACGCAGATCCCGGGAAGGGGGAGGGTCTGCCGACGCCGCTTGCCCTTGGGGTCGTCCTCGTACGCCTCGCCGCCGACGCGCTGCCGCTGGGTCCGGATCCGGATCTCGCGCTTGTCGAGGTCCACGTTCTCCCAGCGGAGTCCCACGATCTCGCCCCGCCGGAGGCCGAGTGCGATCGCCAGCACGAAGGCGGCGAACAGCGGGTCCTTGCGGCCCGCGGCGAGGAAGTCGAGGGTCTCCTGAAGGCTCCACGGCGCGATGTCCCGGGCGTCGACGGTCGGGGGTTCCACGAGGGTGGCCACGTTCCGCGTGACCAGTTCCTCCCTGACAGCCGCAGTGAGCGCGGTCCGCAGTACGCGGTGGGACTCCTTGGCGGTCGCGGCGCCGTTTGCCTTCTTGAGTTGCACGAGGACCCGCCGGACATCACCAACGCCCAGTGATTCGAGCCGCTTGGTTCCGAGCGACGGCACGAGGTAGAGGCGGACGTGGGTCTCGTACTTCGCGTAGGTCGTGCGCTTGCGGTGGGGCTTCACGATGTTGTCGAGCCAGTACGGCAGCCACTCGGAGAGCTTCGCGGACCGCGTCGGCACGGGCACGCCCTGGTCGACCTTGGCGAGCAGCTCCCGGCGCTTCACATCGCACTCCGCCCAGGTCTTGCCGTAGGCGAACTTGCGGGCCCGGGTGCCGTCAGGCTGGAGGACGTACACGGCAGCCTGGAAGCGGCCGTCCTTGCGCTGGGTGATGGTGCCCGCGCCGTTCGGGTTGCGCTTGCGCTGGGCGGCCATCAGGCAGCCTCTGCGATCTCGTGGTCGATGAACTCGCGGACGGAGTCGGCGGGAATGCGGCGGGCGCGGCCGATGGTGATGGACACGAGTCGCCGTGACCGGATCAGGTCGTAGACGGTCGAGCGCCCGAGCTTGAGCCGCTGCATGACCTCGGGCACGGTCAGCAGTTCGGCGGTGGCGGTGGTCATGACGCGGCTCCTTCGAGGGCTAGTTGGTCGTGCAGGGCTTCGCGGGCGGTCTGGCGGTTGAGCTGGATTCCGTGGGCGATGGTGGCGGCGAGAACGGACTCGCCAGGGGTGTGGCCGTGCCCGGCGTACTGCCAGGAGGCGAGGACGAGCACGGTCTCCGGCTCGACGTCGGGGAGCCCCCGGGCGGCGTGTTCCTGGGCGGCGCGGTAGTCGGCGCGTGTCTGTCGGAGGGCGCCGAGGGTGGTGGAGTACTGGCGGGACTTGGTGGAGAAGTGGCCGCGGAAGCCGAGCATGTGGGCCCAGCGGACGAGCATCCGTTCGGGGTAGAGGGGTTGCAGGGCAGCGCAGGCGGCCATCAGGCGGCGGGCGTGCTCAGGTATCGCGAGCCGGGCGAGGTCTTCACCAAGGCCGGTGCCGTGGCAGCGGGTGCATCGGCCTAGGGCGGAGTCGGGGTGCGGGTAGCGGTTGGAGAGGCCGGTTCCCCGGCATTTGCGGCAGTGCACCGGGGTGTCGGTGGTTCCCGTGGTCTCAGCGGCTTTGGTGGCGTACTTGGCCACATAGGAGGCGACTGCCTGCTCGGTGACGTCGGAGCCGTCTCCGAAAGCCTTGATGGGGCGGACGTCGAGCTGGGTGCCCCAGCGGAGGGTGCGAGCGGGCTGGTCTCCAGCGGCCGGGACCTGCACCGAGGTGTACGCGTGGGCGACCGCGGCCCGGATCGAGGCGTCGAGGAGTTCGGTGGTGGCCCAGGCAGGCGGCGGGGTGTCCGGCCCGACAGGTCCGTCGATGCGGATCACGGCATGGAAGTGGATGGCGCCGCGCTTCTGGAACTCGGCGACCTTCCCGTAGGAGATCCGGGCGACCTCGATCAGTTCCCGCTGAGTCAGCCCAGCGGAGGCGGCGATCTCGCGGCGGAGACGCTTGGCGAACCGGTCCCACAAAGTGCCGGCCAGGTTGTTGAAGAGGACGGCGCCCGCGTAGTCGTACGTGTCCGGGTTGAGGGCGGTGCCGAGGGTCGGGTCCCCGTCGGTGTGGCTGGTACCGCAGCGGCAACGGCCGGAGGCGGGCCGGTTGTGGACCGGGCCGAAGGACGGGGCGGTGAGGGTGGCGAAGACGCGGGGGTGTTCGCGGACCGTGGCCGGGATGTCCCGGCGGTCGTCCCCGGCGAGCCCGGCGCGGATCAGGTGGTAGGTGTCGCCCGCGTAGGTCCAGGCGCAGGAGGGGCAGCGGGAGGCGCGCCGGTTGCCGCATGCGATCCGGAGCCGGGTTCCGGGCTCGTTCGCGGTCGAGTACTGGTGCAGGGTCGCGCCGGTGGTCTTGTCCTTGGTGACGGTCCAGCCGGTGATGTGGATCGGGTCGGAGCAGCCGCCGGTGCGGCGGATCTGGTCTTCCCAGCGGGCGTAACCGGGAGCCCCGGCCACCGTCAGCATGTCGCCGAGGAGGCCGGGGTCCAGGTCCGCGAGGGTCGCGGAGTCGATCACCAGCGTCGCCCCCGTCGTGCTTGGGGGGTGTTGGCGTTGTCGGAGGAGGGCCCCGAGGTCGAGCCGCTGGGCTTGCGGCTCACCTCACCGCGGGAGGCGTCGTGGTCCTCGTGGGCGTAGCGGACTCGGTGCTGGAAGACGTTTTCGGCGCCGAAGTCCTCGGCGACCTGGTCGAGGTCGTACTTGAAGCGGTCGTCGTCGCTGATGGACGGCTTGCGGTTGAAGATGCCCATCAGGCGTGCACCCCCACGCGCTTGGTGCGGGTCACGGTGCCGGTGCCGTGGCAGGCCGGGCAGTGGGCGGTGATCGTGCGGCGGTGACCGGCCGGGGTCCGGCCGCCGAGGGTGATGGCGACGGAGGCGTGTCCGTCGCAGTTCGGGCAGACCTGCCCGGGGGTGTGGGTGTGCTGGGCCATGATGGTGCTTCCTTCCGGATCTGCTGGTTCGGGCGGGAGTTCGGCTCCGGGACGGCGGAACCTTGGCGGTTGAGGCCGCCCCGGGGCCGGTCAGCGGCGGTTGTGCTGGTTGAGCAGGGAGCGCAGGACGACGGCGCAGACGGCGACCGAGGCGCCGGTAATGGCGACGGCCAGGAGCATGGAGACCAGGACCGCGCCGACGACGAGGACGACACCGGTTCCGGCGGCGACGGTGGTGACGAGGGCGGCCGGAGTGAGGCGGATACCCGCCACCTGGACGCTGGTGCTGGCCGGGGCGGGGGCCGGGGCCACCGGGGTGTGCTGGCAGTGGCAGGCCGGGACGGTGGTCGGGCCGTAGGTGATGTCCCCGGTGGCCGGGTTGACGAGCGGGGCGACGAGGCCGGTCGGGAGCGGGTTGACCGGGATCTTGGGGTGGATCATCAGCGGGTTCTCCCTTCGTGAGGCGGTTACTTGATGGCGGCGTCGATGGCGGGGGCGAGCAGGCTGTTCGCGAGGAGGTAGCCGCCGAGGAGGATCACGGCGACGAGCCACCAGGGCGGGCGGATGAGCTTCACGGCGAGGACACCGACGACGATCACGGCGAGCCAGAGCGGTACCTGCATGACGGGTCTCCCTCAGGGGGTCAGCGGGGCGGGCAGCGGTGGGACTGGGCGGCGAGTTCGGCGGCGGTGCGGCTGGTGTAGTTGGCGGACCAGTCGCAGCGCGGGGCGGTGCAGGCGGCGGCGTGGGCTTCGCGTCCGTAGCGGTCGGTGTAGGTGCCGACCTCGACCGGGCCGATCCGGCGGACGTCGCGGAAGCGGTAGCGGGGCATCAGTGGTTCTCCTTTCAGGCGAGTTGGGCGGCGATGGCGTCGGCCATCGGGGCGGGGACACCGAGGCGGGTGCGCAGGGTGCCGGGGTCGATCCGGTTGCCGGTGCGGGTGTGGTGGTCGACGGCGATCTTCCGGGCGTAGCCCAGGAGCGCCTCAGGGACGGCGGGCGCAGGAGTCGCGGGCAGGGCCGGGGCGGGATCCGAGGCCGGGAGTTCGGCGACCGGTTCATCCCGTGCGGGCGGCTCGGGTTCGGAGTCCGGGATGTCCAAGGCCTCTGGCGCCACCTGGACCTCGACCTTGTCTGAGGGCCTGGTGGGATGGTCGGCAGGGGCGTGGACGAGGAGGGTTCCGCCGAGGAAGGCGAGGGCGGGCCATCCGGCGACGAGGATCCGTAGCCAAGCCGGGACGGCGTGCAGGTTCAGGAGTCCGGCGGTGGCGACGTTCGCGCCGAGGGACGCGGCCAGGGCGACGGCGAACCAAGTCCACGCCGAGCGGGTCGGTTCTCCCGCATCCCGGAGGAGCCGGAGGCGGCGCCAGGCGGCGACGAGGAGCAGGTCGACGCTGACCGGGTAGGCCCAGGCCTTCCAGCCGCTCTGTCCGGCTGCTTCGGCCAGGTCGTGGAGGTGTGCGAAGGACAGGGCGCCTGCGATGACGGCTTGTACGAGGACGGCGTCCGGGCGGAACGTGGTGCGCATCACGGGTCCCCCTTCCAAGGGGTTAGGCCAGCGAGCTGGTCAGTCGGCGAGGGCCTCGCCGGTGCCCCAGCAGTCGGAGCACAGGGCGCTCTGGCGGTTGGTGGTCTCGCGGCCCTTGCGGCTGCCGACCCGGACGGTCTCCGTGGTCTCTCCGGTGCCGGCGCAGGGCGCGCACTTCTGCGGCACCGGAGCAGGTGTGGTCTTGCGGGTGGTGGTCTTCCTGGTGGTGGCCATGGCGGGTGCCTTCCGGTTTTGGGCATGGCGGGGGTAGGGACATGGCGCGCGGCGGTCGCGGCGGCCGGTGGGAGGGGTGGTGCTCAGACGGTCTGCGGGGCCTTGGGCTCGGCGGCCGGAGCGGGGTGGTGCGGGCGGAAGTCGGCCAGAGCGGGGACGTCCGGGGTGAGGTGCTCGTACGCGGCGCAGGCGGTGACGGCATCAGCGAGGGTGACGTACGGGGAACGGATGCGAGCCCAGCCGCCGGAGGTGAGGCCGATGACGGCCGTGCCGGGGCGTTCGGCGGCGATGGAGGTAGCGGCGCCGACGGCGCGGAGGCTGATGTCTCCGAGCGCCATCTTGGCGGAGGCTTCGTCGTTGACGCGGTGAGCGACGCGGCCGGTGAGCTGGGCGCGCAGGGCGGTTGCTCCGGGGCCGAGTTCGGAACCGAAGCGCTGCCCAGAGACCTCCAGGTACATCGCTGCGGCACGGCCGAGCTGAGCCAGGCGGACGAGCTGGGTGACCATCTGGTCCCGGCGCTTCTCGTCGGCCCGGTGGGCGATCAGGAATAGCTCCGCGACCTCATCCACGAACACGACTATGGGCACGGGGCGGATTTCCTCGGGCAGGCCCCAGACGTCGGAGGTGATCGACTCCAACGGCAGGTCCGGCGCGAGGTGCTGCGAGGCTCGGATCAACTCGAAGCGGCCCGTCATCTCCTCGACCAGCGCGTCCAGCAGATCGGCAGCCTGTTCCGGGGTGTAGGCCAGGGCGGACAACCGGCGGGCGAACGGCGCCAGTTCCACACCCCACTTGCAGTCGATTCCCACCAGCGCTACCCGCTGCGGAGCCAGTCCCTTGACCAGTCCGCGCAGATAGACCGACTTCCCCGACTCCGTCGCACCCACGACCAACTCATGCGGGCTGGTACGGAAGTTCCTCACGTGCACAGCGCCATCCGCCCTCAAGGCCACCGGGACTTGGAGGAGGCCCGCGGGCAGCTTGCGCGGCATGTGGACGATCCGTAGAACGTCGTAGCTGATGAGCCGGACCTCAAGGAACCCCGGCTTGAGCGCCTTGACGTGCACGCCGTGCATCCGCCACGAGTGCCGCAGCCGCTCCGTAGCGGCGTCGAAGTCGAGGACTTCCTGACCGGGCAAGATCCGGATCCGCAGGACCAGCCCCGAGCGGGTGATCCGGATCCGCCGCAGCTTCGGCACCACCCGGGCAGGCACCCGGTCCAGCGCGGCCGCCAGGATGACTCGCGAGCGCGACGGCGGCTCGCTCAGCCCGCAGGCCTCCATCACCGAGCGGTATGTCCATGCCAGCCGAACCACGGTGAGCAGCCAGCCGAAGCCCAGCCAGTACCAGACCGGACGCTGCCAGCGCAGCAACCCCAGCCCCGCGATGACCACGGCTAAGCCGACCAGTGCGACGAGCTGTTCCCCGTTCACCGGGATCAGGCCTTGACAGGGGCGGAGATGGCGGTGACGGCGGCGGCGCGGAAACTGATCCCGTGCCGCTTCTGGCCGTTGAACTCGTTCTCCCAGGGTCGGGCTACGAGTCCCGTCAAGGCCACCGGGGTGCCCATGACCAGGTCTGCCGCGACACCGGGCATCGGTACCGCCACGGACAGGACCTCGGCTTCACCGTTTGCGGCGAACAGCACGTCCACCGTCATCATCTGGGCACCCGTTTCGGCGTCGACCGCGATCTCACCGGTACGGCGGTCCTTGATCTTCGGAGCCGGAGGCAGGGCCACCATCACCAGGGCAGCCGCCGTGTCGACGGGAATCTGACGCATGCAGATCACTCCTCTATAGGGGTGGGACTCCGTCACTCATGTATAGGAGTGACATGAAGAAGAGTGCCTGACTCCTATACATGAGTCAACCCGCCGCGTAAGAAAACTCGCGGCGGGCTGGGGGGAGTTGAGCGACCGTCAGTCGGCTGCGGGGATCCGGTACTCGAAAACGAACTGGTCAGCGGCCATAAGGGTGTCGCAGACCTCGACAACCCGGCCCTCTTCGGTGACCGCATCGCGGAGTAGGTGAACTACTGGCGCACCAGGGCTCAGGGCCAGTTCCGACGCCTCAGCCTTGGCTGCTGGCCGAGCCTGCAACGTCTCCACGAACTCTGCGAAGACATGGCCGTGGTCCTCAAGCCGGGCGTAGATGCCGCCACCCCCAGGGTTCTCCGCGAACAGCTCGGGGATGTCCTTCACCACGTCCCACGGCAGGTAGGAAGTCGCAGTCTCCACGGGGACGCCGTTGCGGAAGTACAACCGCCGACGGGCGAGCACCTGAGCCCCGACATCGACCCCCAGCCGACCGGCGATATCCGCGGCCGCATCCATCGGACCGATGTAGATGACGCTGACCTTGGCGGTCGCCCCCGACTGCTCCGACTCAGCGAGGTACGCAGCCTTGCCCCCTCGGCGCAGCGACCGGCGGAACCGGTCCGAGGAGCGGTGACGCACTGGCGGGCGATCTTTGACGTACGAGCCCTTGCCGTGCCGAGTGTCCACGAGGCCGCTCGCGCGGATCTCCAACATGGCCTTGCGAATCGTGCCGCCCGAGACGCCGTAGCGATCGACCATGTCGGCCTCACTCGGCACTTGATCGCCGGGCCCGAGAACACCCGCCCGGATCTGCTGGACGATGTCCTCGGCGATCTGCAAGTACCGAGGTACGGCCTTGCCCCCTCCTACTGCTGTTCCCATGGTCCTTCACTTCCTCTTATGCTCATGTACATGAGTAACAGCGCTCAGTCTCCACGGTCAACGCCCCGCCACTCCGTGTCCGTAGCCGGTGTGGTGGTACGAGATGACGGGCGACTGCTGGCGATCCGGCGCGCGGACAACGGGGCGTGGGAGCTGCCGGGCGGGGTGCTGGAGCTGGAGGAGACTCCCGAAGAGGGCGTACGGCGAGAGATCCGGGAAGAGAGCGGGATCGAAGTCGAGGTCGCGGAGCTGACCGGGGTCTACAAGAACGTCACCGTGGGAGTAGTGGCCCTGGTGTTCCGGTGCAAGCCTTCCGGGGGCGCGGAGCGTACGTCCGACGAGTCGACGGCCGTCCAGTGGCTCACACCAGAGGAGGTGTCCGAGCGGATGTCCGGGGTCTACGCGATCCGGCTGCTGGATGCCCTGGACGGAGACGGGCCCCACGTACGGAGCCATGACGGGCGCCAGCTGATCACGGTGCGGTGAGAGTTTCCCTACTTCATCAAGGCACCCGCCGCGCACGCGCGGCGAGCGCGGCCCGTCGCCCGGGCCTGCGCTCCTGTCTGCGCCCCGCTCCAGCCCGGCCGTCGGCCCGCGCGCTGAACAGCTCGGGGTTGATGGTGGGAGAACCCGTCCGTGGATCGGTAACCCTCGGCTCCACTGCTCTAGCCCTTCCCATCCGGGACCGACGCCGACTCTGACCAGGGCACCACCTGCACTCACTGGGCAGAGCTCAAACACCGGGGACACGACGAACAGTCGCGGGCGCCGCCTGAGTCCGTACGGGAGCCGGCCAACGTGCGGTGCGGAGCTTGCCGCCAGGTGCGGGCCAAAGCGGTGCCTCCGGCGGGGGCGCTCCGGCTCCGGGGGAGGGGGGCGGTCGGGCGGGCGCGGCTTGTTTGTGGTGGGGGTGGGGGCTGTTATCCCGCCTGCCGCCGTCCCAGGGCAAGCCATAGCAGACCAGGCACCAGGGGCCCAGGTCGTTCGTCCAGCGGGGCGCTCCACCTGGGCCCCTGGTGCCTGCCCTGCTATCACTCCGTGTGGGACGACGGCAGACGGGATGACAGCAAGGGTTTGTTGTGGTTGACGTCCTCGCGGGTGCGGCAGGCAACGTACTGCGCCGAATTTACTACGCGACAAGCCTGGGGTCTCTACAGTCGTCTTCATGCCCCGCAACGGTCGATCGACCCCGGAACGGTATAGCTGGTTGCCGCATAAAGCCGTGCGCGCGTGTGAGCGCTTATCTAAGAGGCATTCCGCGCTATTTGGAGAGGCGCGCCACTTTATGATCGACGTGGCTGCATTTGTTGCCGTCATGGCGTACCCGGCACGAGGCACACGGAGGAGCCGTCAAGATATTCTCGACGGCTTGACTCTCGTAGTTGAGATGAAGGTCCTTGCCGAATCATCAGAGGAGCGCCTGCTGCGCGAGGCGCGACGCCGCGGTATCACTTTCCAGGAAATAGCCGAAGCTATGGCCATGCGGAGCAGGCAGGCAGCTGAACAGCGATTTATTCGACTTGCGGGAGGCAATGGGACGACGGAGCAGGCTCACATGAATCGTCGCCGCCGGGAGCGCTTCGGGTACGAGGTGGATGCTCAGAGTAGGCATGAGGACCACATGTGGAACCTTGGTGCGGCGTTTCGGTCACTGGCTCTCGATTCGCTCCTTCCCGAGGAGATTGCAACGGAGGAAGGGGGCCCCTGAGTTCCGTCGCTCCCATTTCGGATTGATGGAGAAGGAATAGTGCCCCAGTTATCGCCGTAATCTGCTCGGGCGAGACGAAGTTAGAGCATGCCACGAGAAATGCAGCCAAGATGACGGTTCGCATACTCGAGGTCCGTGTGAGGGGTTTGGTCCATTCCTGCAATTTCCTGCGCACCAGCACAACCTCCATGTTGATGTCGATTGGAGTGTCGGTGTGTCAAGAATGACAGCCTGAAAGCGGCGGGTTTCAATCGAAAAAATATTATCCGGTGCTATAAGGGCCCACCGGTGCTGAGCATGCAGGTGGCGACCACAGCGGTCTCGGCAGGGACCGTCCAAACTGTCAACTATTGATTGACTAGCGGGCTCCGGCTAGACCGTCCAGCGGTGGCTGTTGCCCGGAGCCGTGTCCGGGGCGTGCATCTGTCCGCGCTTGGTGCGCCTTCCGCGCTCACAGCGTCCGCGTCACTATCCGTATGACCTGACGTCGAACCTTTGGGGACGGTGGTTAGCGGTGGCACAGCCGAGGTGTGGGGCGCGGACGAAGGCCGGCGGGCGCTGTAGGAGGCTGGCGGTCAGTGGGACCTCTCGCTGCAGCCTGCACCAGGGGCCCTGGTCGGCCTACGGTGTTGAGCAGGAGAAGATACGGCAGGCCAAAGCGAAGATGAAGAAGCTACGGAACAGGTAGCCACGCCCGCATGTGGCGGTAACGGCTGACATCCGCAGCTGACATCAACGACTACAGACCGGGACAGCTTTGAGCGGTGACGCCGGTACAGCGCGTCCCGTCGTTTGGGGACCCTTGGTGGGGGCTGGGCGAGCTTACAAAGCAGATGTCGGCGGTTCGAAACCGTCCGCGCCCACCAGTCAAAAGGCCCCCCGCCGATCCTTGGGTTCTAGGAGTCGTCGCAACACCCCAGTTCAAGGGGTGCGATGGAGTTCGAGATCCGCAAGGTGCGGTCGGTGGCCCAAGGCCCGAGGAA
>NZ_JBEXPB010000020.1:0-106381 GCF_040611795.1 Streptomyces sp. NPDC006529
GGCCGTCCTGCCGCCGCCGCGGCGGTCCTGCGCCGGGCGGCTGCGCCGTCCGCGGGAGGAGCCGGGGCTGCGCGGGGCGCGCTCCGAGACCGGGGCGGTGATGGTCACCGGCACGCCGGAGGGGACCTGGGCGCCCGTGACGCGGATCAGCTCGGCGTCGCCGGGGCGGACCGTCGCGGACTGCGGGGTGATCCCGGCGGCGGCCATGAGGCGCGTCATGTCCCGGCGCTGGTTCGGCGTGACCAGGGTGACGACGCTGCCCGACTCACCGGCGCGGGCGGTGCGCCCGCCGCGGTGCAGGTAGTCCTTGTGGTCGGTGGGCGGGTCGACGTTGACGACCAGGTCCAGGTTGTCCACGTGGATGCCGCGGGCGGCGACGTTCGTCGCGACCAGCACCGTCACGTGACCGGTCTTGAACTGGGCCAGGGTGCGGGTGCGCTGCGGCTGCGACTTGCCGCCGTGCAGGGCGGCCGCGCGGACGCCGCTCTGGAGCAGGTGCTCGGTCAGCCGGTCGACGGCGTGCTTGGTGTCCAGGAACATGATCACCCGGCCGTCGCGGGCCGCGATCTCCGTGGTCGTCGCGTGCTTGTCGGCGCCGTGGACGTGGAGCACGTGGTGCTCCATCGTCGTGACCGCACCGGCGGACGGGTCGACGGAGTGGACGACCGGGTCGGTGAGGTAGCGGCGCACCAGCAGGTCGACGTTGCGGTCGAGGGTGGCGGAGAACAGCATCCGCTGGCCCTCGGGGCGCACCTGGTCGAGCAGCGCGGTGACCTGGGGCATGAAGCCCATGTCGGCCATCTGGTCGGCCTCGTCCAGGACGGTGATGCCGACCTGGTTGAGCCGGCAGTCGCCGCGCTGGATGAGGTCCTTGAGGCGGCCCGGGGTCGCGATGACGACCTCGGCACCGGCGCGCAGCGCCCCGGCCTGGCGGTGGATCGGCATGCCGCCGACGACCGTGGCCAGGCGCAGCTTCAGGACGCGGGAGTACGGGGTGAGGGCGGCGGTGACCTGCTGCGCCAGCTCGCGCGTCGGTACGAGGATCAGCGCGAGCGGCTGGCCGGGCTCGGCGCGCTGGCCCGCCGTACGGGCGAGCAGGGCCAGGCCGAAGGCGAGGGTCTTGCCCGAGCCGGTGCGTCCGCGGCCCAGGACGTCGCGGCCCGCCAGCGTGTTGGGGAGGGTCGCGGCCTGGATCGGGAACGGCACGCTCATGCCCTCGGCGCCCAGGGCGGCCAGCAGCTGCGCCGGCATGTCGAGGTCCGCGAAGGACTCGACGGCCGGGAGCGCGGGGGTGAGGGTGACCGGCAGGGCGAACTCGCCCTGGACGGACGAGGGACGGCGGCCGAAACCACCCGGACGGCCCTGGCCGCCGGAGCGGGAGGGGGCGCCTGAGCGCCCGCCGGACGACGAGCCGAAGCGGCTGCCGCCACCACCCGAACCCGAGCGGGAACCGGCGAAGCCTTCGGAGCGGGAGCGGGAAGAACGGTCGGTACGGTCATTCCTGCGCGTGCTGCGGTTCATGCGAAACCTCCTCGATACGGCGCGCATCGAGGAATTCCCGGCAGCGGAAATCGAGCCGCACAAGGATTCACAAGAACGAGCCGAACAAAAGCGAATATGGCGCGGTCGGCGTATAGAGCGGACCGCATGCCAGGAAAAGTGCGCCACGCCGCGTGCCACCGGAAACGGGGATCGCGTGCGGGGAGTGGGGCCGAGGGAGACGTCCCGTCCGGCCGGTGTTCGACAGGGGTGCTGTCTCGTCGCTCACGCGGGCCGTCACGGCCGGCGGAGCGGGGGAAATGCAGCGAGCTGGGGCCCGCACCCCAAGGTGCGGGCCCCAGCTGCTCAGTACGCGTCAGCGTCAGGCGGTGACGATGTTCTCGGCGGTCGGGCCCTTCTGGCCCTGCGCGATGTCGAAGCTGACCTTCTGGCCTTCCTGCAGCTCGCGGAAGCCCTGCGAGGCAATGTTCGAGTAGTGGGCGAACACGTCAGGACCGCCACCCTCCTGCTCGATGAAGCCGAAGCCCTTTTCAGCGTTGAACCACTTCACGGTGCCATTAGCCATGTTAAATCTCCTTCGGGGCACAGCCCAGAGATCCGCACTGTGCGGATCTCGAGTTGCCACGATGATCGCCCCTACCGGAAACAACACCGGAAAAACAGAAACACTCACGGCCGACTCGTGAGAGTCAGGCCGGTGAGGCTCACAATTTTGGGAACCACAACTGCAACTGGAATGACAGTAGCACGCCGCAACCGGCCGGGCGCGGGGAATAATCGGGCCCCGGCCACCGCGCAAGAAATACTTACCCGGCCTTTCGTCGAATTCTGTCTCTGCCACCACAGGTTTGGGAAGGTGTGCGGCGAAGGGTTTCCGGGGTGGCCCGGACCGCTTGGCGGGCACGGCCCGGCCGTGCCAAGGGCACCGGCCCTCACGGCCCGCCCGCCGCCGAGTGGCGCAGCACCTCCCGCACCTCCGCGGTGATCGCGCTTTCGTTCCGCTCGAACTCCGTGTCGCTCAGGCGCGCCGGGTCGGCGGGCAGCCCCGTGAGCACCGGGGTGTGCAGGTGGCCGCCGGGCAGTCGGGGGTTCAGTTCCAGGCGGAGCCGGTTGGAGCGGTAGGCGACCTCGTTGGAGAGGTAGCCCCCGCCGCCGCCCGCCACGGCGCGGGAGCCGGGGCTCGGCCCGTCCTCGCGGTCCACCGTCTCCTCCTGGCCCGCGGGGATCTCGCTGACCTGGGTGTTCAGTCGCACCGGGTAGGGGCTCTGGACGGCCGTCATGGTGTCCGTGGGGAGGCTGGTGCGCAGGAATTGCGCCCCCGGGCCGAGGCCCGGCGCCGTGACGGGGTGCTCGTACGTGCCGCCCGAGAGGGCGTCGGCGTTGTCCGGGTAGGGGTCGGCCGACCGGGCCCGGCCGGCCCATGCCTCCAGCGTGAAGATCCCGGGGTAGCCCTGGCTGATGCTGGTGATCATGTCGGCGGCGCGCGGGCCGGGCGCGAGGCGGGGGCCGTACGCGCGCTCCACGATCCCGGCGTCGAAATCGGCGTAGCGGACGGGCAGGACGACGGCCCGGATCTCCGCGGGCGTGCCGTCGGCGAGGGTCACGCGGCGGCCGTTGAGCTGGAGGACCGCGGAGCCGGAGGGGTTGGCCCGGCGGGGCTCCGCGTCCAGGCCGAAGGGGTCGAACCCGCTGACGAACAGGCGCCGCACCCCCGCAGTGCCGCGGAAGTCGTTGGCGGTCAGGCCCCGGGAGGCGTCCTCGAAGCGGGTGCGCAGGGCCTGCCGGTCGACCGGGAACGCCGGTGTCCAGTCCGCGAGTTGGACGGTCATCCGCAGCCGGGTCCAGTAGAGCGGGCGGTCGTCGCCGGCGGCGAGGTCGCCGCCGGGGCGCAGGCCCTGGGCCCGGTTCACGGCGGCGCGCCAGAGCGCCTCGCCCCAGGCGTCGAGGAGCCGGCCTGCTTCGGCGGCGTCGCGCGCGGAGCAGAGGGCGGCCGGGAAGCGACGCACGAACTCGCCGAAGGCGGCCCGCTCCGTGAAGGCGGCGGTCCGCGGATCGGCGAGCCGGGCCTGCTCGGGGTCGGCGACGGACACGGCGAAGGAGGTGGCTGCGGGCCCGGCGGCGGCCTGGCCGGCCCGCCCGCACGCGGCCGGAGCGTCGGCGTGCGCGGCGGCGGGAGGGAGGACCGCGGTGACGCCGAGCAGGGCGGCGACGAGGGCCGTGCGGCGTAAGATCATCATGCCATGTGACATTACATAGAAGCGGAGTTGGTAGGTCAGTCGATTTCGGGGCATCCGTTGGGCATGGACAAGTCATCGCTCGACACGGAGCCGCAGCCCGCACCCGCGCGGGCGCGCCGCCCGCGGTGGTGGGGGCGGGTCATCGGCGCGCTCCTGGCGGCGGCGCTCGCGATCACCCTCGTCCTCGGGTTCGGCCTGGTCTCCGGGATCGGCGGATTCTTCGACGGCCTCTTCGGCACCGAGACCCACGACCGGTCGGGGCCCGTCCTCCTCAAGTCCATCCAGGACATGCACCGTTACGAGGGCGCGGTCGGCAACTTCCAGGTCGTCGCCGACCTGGAGAAGGACGCCCCCTACCTCCCGGACGCGATCCGCGGCACCCGGACCCTGTACGTCGGGGCGGGCACCGTCAGCGGTTACGTCGACCTCGGCGCGCTCGACGAGCGCGCCGTCACCGTGAACGAGGACCGCACCGAGGCGACGCTGCGCCTGCCGCACGCCGCGCTCGGCACGGTCACCCTCGACCTCGACCGTTCCTACGCCGTCAACCAGCAGCGCGGGATCCTGGACCGGCTCGGCGACTTGTTCTCCGACAACCCCGGCGGCCAGCAGGCCGTACAGCGCCTGGCCGTCCAGCACATCGCCGAGGCCGCGCGCGACAGCGGGCTCGCCGCGCGCGCCGAGAAGAACACCACCACCATGCTGGAGGGCCTGCTGCGGTCCCTCGGCTTCCGGCAGGTCACGGTCACCTACGCCTGACCCGGGAAGGCACCGCCCGCCCGGCCCCCTCCCGCGGGGAATGACCCGCGGGAGGGGGCTGCGGCTACGCGGAGAGCACCCGCTCGCGCACCGCCGCCGGGACGGGCGCGTACCCGGTGGGCCGGGAGGTGAAGGTCCCCCGGCCCTGGCTCCGGCCGCGCAGGCGCGACGCGTAGCCGAACAGCTCGGCGAGCGGGACGGCGGCCGTGACCGTCGTGGTCCCCGCCCGCGCCAGCGAGCCCGACACCCGGCCGCGCCGGGCCGCGATGTCACCGAGCACCCCGCCGACCGCCTCGTCGGGAACGGTGACCGCGACCTCGGCCACCGGCTCCAGCAGCTCCATGACGGCGGCGCGCAGCGCCTCGCGCAGCGCGAAGCGGCCCGCCGCCCGGAACGCCATCTCCGAGGAGTCCTTGGGGTGGGTCGCCCCGTCGGTCAGCGTGACGCGCAGCCCGGTCACCGGATGGCCGCCGAGGGGGCCCTCGGCCAGCGCGTCCCGGCACCCGGCCTCCACCGCGCGGACGTACTCCTGCGGCACCCGGCCGCCGACGACCGCCGAGCGGAAGACGAGCCCGGCGCCGCCGTCGCCGCGGGCCTCCTCGTCCAGGGGCTCGACGTCGATCACCACGTGGGCGAACTGGCCCGCACCGCCGTCCTGCTTCACGTGGCGGTAGACCAGCCCGGACACCCCGCGGGCGACCGTCTCGCGGTAGGCCACGCGGGGCCTGCCGACCTCGACGAGCAGGCCGTGGGCGCGCCGGAGCTTCTCCACCGCCACCTCCAGGTGCAGCTCCCCCAGGCCCGACAGCAGGGTCTGGCCGGTCTCCCGGTCCGTGCGGACGGTCAGCGAGGGGTCTTCCTCGACCAGGCGGCCGAGCGCCGCCGAGAGCCGTCCGGTGTCCCCGGCCGTGCGCGCCTCGCCCGCCACGGAGACCACGGGTACGGCGACCGCGGGCGGTTCGAGGAGGAGCGGCGCGTCCGGTGCGCACAGGGTGGCCCCGGCGCGGGTCGCCTTGAGGCCGACGACGGCCACGATGTCCCCGGCCACCGCCCGGTCCACCTCCGCGTGCCGGTCGGCCTGCACGCGCAGGATGCGCCCGATGCGCTCGGTCCGGCCCGCCGTCGTGTCCAGCACGGTGTCCCCCTTCCTCATCGTTCCCGAGTAGACGCGCAGGCAGGTCAGCCGCCCGGTCGCGGTCGCGTTCACCTTGAAGGCCAGCGCCGCGAAGGGCGCCGACGGGTCGGCGGCGCGTTCCTGCGGCTCCCCGTCGAGCGTGCCGCGCACGGGCGGTACGTCCGCCGGTGAGGGCAGGTAGGCGAGGACGGCGTCGAGCAGCGGCTCGACGGCCCGGTCGCGGTACGCCGATCCGCACAGCACGACCACGCCCTCCCCCGCGTGCGTCAGCTCGCGCAGGGCGCGGGCCAGCGTGGCGGGGGTGAGCGCCGCGGTGGCGCAGTACTCCTCCAGGGCGGCCGGGTGCAGCTCGGCCACCCGTTCCTCCAGCAGCCGGCGCCGCTGCCGCGCCTCCTCGCGCAGGTCCTCGGGGACGGCGCCGACCTCGACGGGGCGCGGGCCGGGGCCGCCGGTCCAGGTGAGGGCCCGCATCCGGACGAGGTCCACGACGCCGGTGAAGCCGTCCTCCCGGCCGATCGGCAGCTGGACCACGAGCGGGACGACGTGGAGCCGCTCGCGCAGCGAGGCGACGGCCGCGTCGAGGTCCGCGCCGACGCGGTCCATCTTGTTGACGAAGGCGATGCGCGGCACCTGGTGGCGGTCGGCCTGGCGCCAGACGGACTCGCTCTGCGGTTCCACGCCCGCGACGGCGTCGAAGACCGCGACCGCGCCGTCGAGAACCCGCAGGGAGCGCTCCACCTCGTCGGAGAAGTCGACGTGCCCCGGGGTGTCGATCAGGTTGATCCGGTGGCCGTCCCAGGTGCAGCTGACCGCCGCCGCGAAGATGGTGATCCCGCGGTCGCGTTCCTGCGGATCGAAGTCGGTGACGGTCGTGCCGTCGTGGACCTCGCCGCGTTTGTAGGTGGCGCCGGTGGCGTAGAGGACGCGTTCGGTGAGGGTGGTCTTCCCGGCGTCGACGTGCGCCAGGATGCCGATGTTGCGGACCGTCGCGTTCGTGGCGACGGCTGTGGCGGTGGTGGTGCCGGTCGTGCTCGCGTGCGGGGTGCGGTCGGTGCGCATGGCCCGGGGCCTTTCAGGGTGTACGGCGAGAGGGCGGCGCGATGACGGGCGGTACGGCGGCGGGCCGCTACGGCGGGCCACGGGGACCCGCGGGCACGCCGCGGGAACGGCTCGGCGGCCGCAGGGTCGGGAATTTCCGCGCCCTCGCCCGGACATCCGGTGACGGCCGCGCAGCGGTCACCGGGAGACGGAGGACACCAAGATCACGTCGTACCGCGACCGGGGGGCGCGGACGGCGGTGTGCTCACGCATGCCCGGCTCCCCTCGTTCGGTGGACCGGTGGCTCCGGTCGCTCGCTGCAGCGCGCACCGCGGTCCCGCGGCGGCGCACAGCAGCGAGTCTAGGGAGCCGGCCCGGCCACGGCACCGGATTTTCCGCCCCGCCGCGACGCGCACGCGTCGCCGGCCGCGGCGCCGGGGCCGCACCGGACGCCGCACCGGGCGACACGGGAAAGGCCGTCAGCCGTACCCCGGGAGCCCGGCAGTGCTACAAAGGGTTGGTGGCCCATCCTTGCAACCCGTACCGGGGACGTCGGTGCGGTCACTGAGCCGGAACCGCCCGCGCAGCGTCGCCCGACAGGTATTCGTCCTCCAGGTGGCGATCGTGGTGCTGCTCGCGGCCGGCGCGGTCCTGGCGCTCCTGCTCCAGTCCCGGCACGACGTCGACCGCGAGGCCCGCAACCGGTCGGTGGCGGTCGCCCAGACGTTCGCCCACTCGCCCGGCCTGCGCGCGGCGCTCCGCTCCCCCGATCCCTCGAAGATCCTCCAGCCCCTCACGGAGATCACCCGCCGGGATGCCGGGGTGGACTTCATCGTGGTGATGGACACCCGCGGGATCCGCTACACCCACCCCCTCCCCGACCGCATCGGCAAACGCTTCGTCGGGACGATCGAGCCCTCGCTGGCGGGCCGGGTGCGCACCGAGAGCGTCCGGGGGCCCCTCGGCAGGGAGATCCAGGCCATCGTGCCCGTCTTCGCCGAGGGCGACAGCGGCCCGGTCGTGGCGCTGGTGTCGGCCGGACTCACGGTGAACAACGTCACCGGCGTCTTCGACCGGCAGCTTCCCGTCATCCTCGGCGCGAGCGCGGCGGGCCTGGCCCTGGCCACGGCCGGCGCGGCGCTGATCAGCCGGCGCCTGCGGCGTCAGACGCACGGCCTCGGACCGCTCGAGATGACGCGCATGTACGAGCACCACGACGCGGTGCTCCACGCCGTCCGCGAGGGGGTGCTGATCACCGACGGCGGCGGACGGCTGCTGCTCGCGAACGACGAGGCGAAACGGCTGCTGCGGCTGCCCGCGGACGCCGAGGGGCAGCTCGTCGGGCAGCTGCCCCTGGACGACCACCTGGCGGCGCTGCTGCTGTCCGGCCGGGTCGCCACCGACGAGGTGCACGAGGCCGGCGAGCGGCTGCTGGTGATCAACCAGCGGCCCACCCGCCCCGGCGGCGGCCCCGAGGGCGCCGCGGTCACCATCCGGGACTCCACCGAGATGCAGGTGCTGAGCACCCGCGCCGAGGCGGCGCGCAGGCGCCTGAAGCTGCTGTACGACGCCGGAGTGGGCGTCGGCACCACCCTGGACGTCGAGCGGACCGCCCAGGAGCTGGCCGACGTCGCCGTGCCCCGGTTCGCCGACTTCGCGACGGTGGAACTGGTGGAGGCGGTCCTGCTCGGGGACGAGCCCACCAACGCCGCGCCGAACCTGCGCCGCACGGGATTCAGCGGCATCCGGGACGACGTCCCGCTCTACCCGCGCGGGAAGGTGATCGACTTCGCTCCGTCCACCCCGCAGGCCCGCGGCCTCGGGACGGGGCGGGCCGAGCTGATCCCCCGCCTCGCCGAGGCGTCCGGCTGGTACGCGCAGGACCCGGACCGGGCGCAGGCCATCCTCGACTACGGGGTCCACTCCCTGATCACGGCACCGCTCAAGGCGCGCGGCGTGGTCCTCGGCCTGGTGAACTTCTGGCGCTCCGAGAAGCCCGAACCCTTCGACGACGAGGATCTGTCGCTGGCGGAGGAACTCGTGGGCCGGGCGGGCATCACCGTGGACAACGCCCGCCGCTACACCCGGGAGCACGCCCTCGCGGTGACCCTCCAGCGCAGCCTGCTGCCGCGGGAGCTGCCCGAGCAGAGCGCCGTCGAGGTGGCCCACTTCTACCTGCCCGCGCAGTCCGGCGTGGGCGGCGACTGGTTCGACGTGATCCCGCTGCCCGGCAGCCGGGTGGCGCTGGTCGTCGGGGACGTCGTCGGGCACGGGCTGCACGCCGCGGCGGCCATGGGGCGGCTGCGCACGGCCGTGCTGAACTTCTCCTCCCTGGACCTGCCCCCCGACGAGCTCCTCTCCCGGCTCGACGACCTCGTCCAGTACATCGGCCAGGGCGGCGAGGGCGGAGCCGACACCGGGCTGCTGGGCGCGACCTGCCTGTACGCCGTCTACGACGCGGTGAACCAGCGGTGCACGGTGGCACGGGCGGGGCACATGCCGCCGGTGCTGGTGCGCCCGGACGGTTCCGTGGAGATCCCGGAGCTGCCGGCGGGGGCGCCGCTCGGGCTGGGCGGGTTCCCCTTCGAATCGACGGAGCTCCAGCTGGGCGAGGGCACCCGGCTGGTGCTCTACACCGACGGGCTCATCGAGGACCGGACCCGGGACATCGACGAGGGGCTGGCGCTGCTCCGCACCTCCCTGGCCGAGGCCGATCCCCAGGCGGGCCCGGAGGACACCTGCCGGTCGATCCTCAAGGCGCTGCTGCCGGAGCGGCCCCGGGACGACGTGGCGCTGCTGGTCGCCCGGACGTCGGCGCTGGCGGCCGAGCGCATCGCCGAGTGGGAGGTGCCGTTCCACGCGAGCGCGGTCGCGTCCATGCGGGCGCTGGCCGTGGCGCAGCTGGAGCACTGGGGCCTGTCGGAGCTGTCCTTCGGCACGGAGCTGGTGCTGAGCGAGCTGATCACCAACGCCATCCGGCACGGTGCGGAGCCGGTCCGGGTACGGCTCCTCTTCGACCGGGTGCTGACCTGCGAGGTGTTCGACGCGAGCAGCAGCTCGCCCCGGCTGCACTACGCCACCACGACCGACGAGGGCGGCCGCGGGCTGTTCCTGGTGGCGCAGATCAGCCGGCGGTGGGGAGCCCGGTACACGCCCGAGGGCAAGGTCATCTGGTCGGAGCAGCCGCTGCCGGGGCCGCCGGAGAGCGCGTGAGGCCAGGACGGCCGACGGCCGGGTGCCGGACGGGACGTCCCGTCCGGCACCCGGCACGGGCCGGGGGACCCTGTAATTCATCGCGCCGTTCTGTAATTCAATTCTGGATTACACCGGGGCGCCCGGGACGTTACTGGGGCTTGAACGAGCGGATCTGATAACTCCCCTGGAGGTTGCCGCTGCCGCCGGACGGGGTCGATCCCACGCGGTTGTTGTAATTGGTCCCGGTGTAGTACTGCTTCCGGTGGCCGGTGCTGTTGGCGACGGACCGGACGTTCTGGCCGTTGCGGATGAAGCTGCAGTTGTCGGCGGTGTTCGCGATCCGCTCGCTCTGCCACTGACAGCGGGTGCCGGTGCCGTCCCAGCCGCTGTAGATGCAGAACCAGCCGGTGGAGCAGTTGTAGGCGGTCGGGGCGGGCGGCGTGGCCGCCGAGGCGGCGGGGGCGGTGCCGAGGGCTGCCACCAGGGCCAATGACGCCATGACGAGGGGACGGACGATGCGCATGATGAGAATGCTCCCTCTTCCATTTCGCAGGAAATGTTCCGCGGATCGCCTGCATCATGGCGGCGCCCACGGCGCCGTGCCCAGGGCCCCTTTCGGGAAAGCGGTGAATTCGCGCCGCCCGCGGATCCTGCGGAAGAACCCCGGACCAGCCGCACAGCCGGTCCGGGGCATTCACATTCCGTCCAAAAACCTCTGCGCCATACGGGTTTCGCCCCCGTTTCGCGCGCCCCGCGGTCAGCCCGGCGTGCGCCGGGGAGCGCGGCGACGGGAGAGCGCCTCTGCGATGACCTTGCACAGCACGGTGGGGTGGAACAGCGAGGCGGGCGGGGCCACCATGTTGACCACGCCCACGAACCGGGTCCACACCCGCGGGTCGCGGACCGACACCGCGAAGAGGTGCGTGTTGTACCAGTGGGCGATCCGGGCCGCGAGCGGCTGGGCGTCCCGGTTCCACATCAGGTCGGAGTTGCTCGACAAGGTCCACGGGGCGACCAGCAGACGCGCCACCCGCCCCTGGTAGCACCGGCTCAGTCCGTCGAGGCCCCGCCCCTCGGACGGGGCACCCCCGCGTCGGCGAGCCGGCGGTCCAAGCCGCCGGCCCGTCCCGACGCGTCCACCACCAGGTCCGCGTCCAGGGTCACGAGCTCTCCCGCGCCCGCGGTTGCGGCCTCCGCGATACCGGAGAGCCGGTAGGTGACGCGGCCGACGCTGCCGGGGCGGCTCATCACCAGCCCCTCACACCGCGCCGAGGGCACCAGCCGCACCCCGGGCAGCGCCGTCACCCGCCGGCGCAGACGGCGTTCGAGTTCGGCCCGGGTGAACGACTGGACCCGTACGCCGGTCCGGCAGCGCGGGCCGAGTCCAGCGGGCAGCAGGAAGTCGATGCGCTCCCCGTAGTCGAAGACGGGCGCCCCGAGCTCCGCCGTCTCGGCGCGCAGGCCCGGGAAGAGCGCCTCCAGGACCTGCGACCCCCTGGCCGGGACGGCGTGCGCGTGGTGGCCCTGCAGGGCGTGCGGGTGGGCGCCGGTGTCCGCGTCCACCGCTCGCGCCTGCACCTGTGCGTGTCTCCATGACCCCCTCCCTCTTGACGAGGTGTTACCCGACGGTTACCGCACGCAACCTGACGGTGGTGCCCGGGGTCGGCTTTGCGGAGGGATTCGGTCAGTTACTGCCGTTTGCTTATGTCTGACATTCTTGTTTGGATTTGGCGGCGGGTCATAAGCGCGAGTTATGGACCCATAGATCGCCACCGGCTACCGGGGACCCGTCGAGCGAGCTTGTCTCGAACCATCCGTCCCCGTCGCCTGGAGGAACGTCTCCCCATGTCCCGCCCCATCCGCGTAGCGATCGTCGGCGCCGGTCCGGCCGGCATCTACGCCGCCGACGCCCTCCTGAAGTCCGACGCCGCCCAGGACCCGGGGGTCTCCATCGACCTGTTCGAGCGGATGCCCGCGCCGTTCGGGCTGATCCGCTACGGCGTGGCGCCGGACCACCCGCGGATCAAGGGCATCGTCACCGCCCTGCACCAGGTGCTCGACAAGCCGCAGATACGTTTGTTCGGCAACGTGGACTACCCCGGTGACTTCGGCCTGGACGAGCTGCACCGCTTCTACGACGCCGTGGTCTTCGCCACCGGCGCGACGGCCGACCGGGCCCTGGACCTCCCCGGCACCGAGCTGGAGGGGGCCTACGGCGCCGCGGACTTCGTCTCCTGGTACGACGGCCACCCGGACGTCCCGCGCGACTGGCCGCTGGAGGCCGAGAAGGTCGCCGTGCTCGGCGTGGGCAACGTGGCCCTGGACGTCGCCCGGATCCTGGCCAAGACCGCCGACGAGCTGCTGCCCACCGAGATCCCGCCGAACGTGCACGCCGGGCTGGGCCGCAACAAGGCCGTGGAGGTGCACGTCTTCGGCCGCCGCGGGCCGGCGCAGGCCAAGTTCAGCCCGATGGAGCTGCGCGAGCTGGACCACTCCCCCACCATCGAAGTCATCGTCAACCCCGAGGACATCGACTACGACGAGGGCTCGATCGCCACCCGCCGGGCCAACAAGCAGGCCAACATGGTCGCCTCCACCCTGGAGAACTGGGCCATCCGCGACCCCGGCACCCGGCCCCACAAGCTCTTCCTGCACTTCTTCGAGTCCCCCGAGGAGATCCTCGGCGCGGACGGACGCGTGGTGGGGCTGCGCACCGAGCGCACCGAACTCGACGGCACCGGGAACGTCCGCGGCACCGGCCGCTTCACCGACTGGGACGTCCAGGCCGTCTACCGGGCGATCGGCTACTACTCGGACGAGCTGCCCAAGCTGCCCTTCGACCCGCTGTCGGGCACGGTCCCGCACGAGGCGGGCCGGGTGCGCGCCGCCGACGGCGGCCACCAGAGCGCCGTGTACGTCACCGGCTGGATCAAGCGCGGCCCGGTGGGCCTCATCGGCCACACCAAGGGCGATGCCAACGAGACCGTCGCCTGCCTCCTCGACGACCACGCCGCGGGCCGCCTGCCCGGCGCGGCCGACCCGGAGCCGGACGCCGTGCCCGCCTTCCTCGAAGAGCGGGGGGTCCGCTACACCACCTGGGAGGGCTGGCACCGGCTCGACGCCCACGAGCGGGCCCTGGGCGCCGCGGAGGGCCGCGAGCGCGTCAAGGTCGTCGAGCGCGAGGACATGCTCCGCCACAGCGGCGCCTGATTCTGCGGCGCCGAGCGGCGCCGGACGACGTCAAACGGAATGCGCGCGACGACCGACCCGAGGCGGCGCGGGGGCCCGCCCGTCCCGTCAGGGGCGGGCCGCGCCGCCCGCGGCCGCGGCTCCCGCCGGGACGGCCCGCGCGTCCGGCCCCTCACCGGTCTCCACCACGCGGCCGTCGCGCATCTCCACGACCCGGTCGGCCAGGTCCATCAGGGCCGGGTCGTGGGTGGCGACCAGGACGGTCACGCCCTCGCTGCGCACGACGGCGCGCAGCAGCTCCATGATGGCGTGGCCGGTCTCGGAATCGAGCTGGCCGGTGGGCTCGTCGGCGATGATCAGGTCGGGGTCGTTGGCCAACGCGCGGGCGACGGAGACGCGTTGCTGCTGGCCGCCGGAGAGTTCCCCCGGCCGCTGCGCCGCGTGGTCGGAGAGGCCGACGAGCGCGAGCAGGGTGCGTACCCGCTCCTCCCGCTGCGCGGCGGGGACCTTGCGCAGCCGCATCGGCACGCCGACGTTCTCGGCCGCGGTCAGCACCGGTATGAGGCCGAAGGACTGGAACACGAAGCCGATGCGCTCGCGACGCAGGGCGAGCAGCCCGCTCTCGTCGAGCCCGGTCAGATCGGTGCCGTCGAGACGTATCGCACCGCGGGTCGGGGTGTCGAGTCCGCCGACCAGGTTCAGCAGGGTGGTCTTACCGGAACCGGAACGTCCCTTCAGTGCGGTCAGTTCACCACGGGGCAGCGTGAACGAGACGCCGCGCAGGGCGTGGACGGTCTGCTCGCCGGTCCCGAAGCTGCGGTGCACGTCCTCGACCACCACCATCGGCGTGGCATCGCTGCGGTCCTGCGCGGTCGTGGTCACGGCCATGGGTCCCCCAAGGTGGTTGTCGATATCCGCATTTGCTCATCCCTTTCCCCCGCACACAAGCCCCTTCCGCTGCACGTTCGAATCTGACAAGATCGCCCGCTATCCGGTACCTATGGTCCGGTAGTAGGAGGAATACCACGCATGTTCGGCTTCGTCATGCGTCGTCAGCGTGGGCGTGTACCCCTTGCTGCCGCCGTACTGTTCACCGTTCTGATCACTACGACCGTCCTCACCGCGCTCTTCGCCTTCACGCGGGGCGTGGGCGAGGCGGGACTGCGGCAGTCACTGCAGGGGCGGGACCACACCCGGTCCACCGTCCTGGTCACCGGCTACCACCCGGCGGCCGACCGGCCCAAGGACGACGCGGCCCTGCGGGGCTTCGGGCAGGGCCTGTTCGGTGCGCTGCCGTTCGCCGTCGACAGCGTGGCGCGCAGCCACGCCTACGGCCTGCCCCGAAGCGGCGCCGCGGCCGCGGAAGCGGACCTGACGCTGCTCGCCGCCTTCGACCGGGCCCGCACGGTGCTGGTCGCCGGGCAGTGGCCGCAGGCCGTCGGCAGCGGCGCCGTCGCCTCCCGCGTACCGGTGGCCGTGCCCGAGGCGGCCATGAACCGGCTGGGGCTGACGGCGGCGGGCCTGCCCGCCGAAGTGCGCCTGGACGACCGGTTCCAGGGGCCGCCGCTGACCGTGCTGGTCACCGGTGCTTACCGGCCCGCGGACCCCGCCGCGGCGTACTGGCGGCTCGACCCCGTCGCCGGCCGCGGGTTTCAGATCAGCACCTTCACCACGTACGGCCCGCTGCTCGTCGACGACTCCGCCTTCACCGTCGGCGGCGTGGCGCAGGACAGCCGCGTCACCCTCCTCACCCCCGACTTCGCGGGTGTCCACACCGCCGAGGCGGAAGCCGTCGGCGCGCGGAGCGCCGCGCTCACGGCGTCGCTCAAGACCTCCGCTGGACTCAACGCGAAGACCGAACTCCCGGAGTTGATGGCCGAGTTGCGCTCGGCGCGCACGGTCGCCCGGTCCACCCTGCTGATCGGCCAGCTCCAGCTCGTCACGCTCACCGCGGCGACCCTGCTGATCGTCGGGACCACCCTGATGAAGCATCAGGAGCCGGAGCGGAACCTGCTCCTGGCCCGCGGCGCCTCACGGCGCAGGCTGGGCCTGCTGACTGGGGTCGAGGCGCTGCTGCTGTCCTTGCCCGCCGTCCTCTTCGCGCCCCTGCTCGCCCCGCTGCTGCTGCGGTTCCTCGACGGCGACGGCGCCCGTGCGCGGGGAACCGCCGTGTCCGGCGCCTCCGGCGTGTGGTCGACCACATGGTCCCTGTGGCCGGTGGCGGCCGTGTGCGCGCTGGGCTGTGTGCTGCTGAGCACGCTGCCCGCCGTGGTGCGGGGCGCCTCGGCCGTCGTACAGCGGCACGGCGGCAAGCGGCAGGAACTGGTGGCGGGGGCCGCCCGTTCGGGCGCGGACCTCGCGCTGCTGGCGCTGGCCGCGCTCGCCTACCAGCAGCTGGACCGCTACGAAGGAGCGGGCCCGGGGGGCGACGGCGGCTCGTCCGGCGTCGACCCGGTGCTCGTCGCCGCGCCGACCCTGGCGCTGTGCGCGGGGGCGGTGCTCGTGCTGCGCGTGCTGCCCTTCGCGGCGCGGCTGGGCGGGCGGCTGGCGGCGCGCGGTTCCGGGCTCGGTCCGGCCCTGGTCGGCTGGCAGCTGGCGCGCCGGCCCCAGCGGGCGACCGGTCCGGTGGTGCTGCTCGTCCTCGCCGTCTCCTCCGGCGTACTGGCCCTCGGGCAGTACACCGGATGGTCGGACTCCCAGCGCGACCAGGCCTCGTACCGCACCGCGGGGGGCCTGCGGATCACCGGCAGCCAGCTGGCCGCCTTCGGCCAGGGCGGCCGGTACGCGGCGCTGCCGGGCGGGGACCGGGCGCTGCCGGTGCTCCGTGGGCAGCAGGCGCTGCCGGGCGGGCGCACGGCCGAACTGCTCGCGGTGGACGCGGCGGCCCTGGCGGAGCGGGTTCCGCTGCGTGCGGACCTCCGCAACGGGAAGCCGATGGACGAGGTGTTCTCCCCCCTCACCCCGGCCGCCGGGGCCGGGGCGACGGCCGGCATGACGCTGCCCGGCCGGGCCCGGCGGATCGAACTCGACCTGACGCTGCGCTCCACCGGCGCGCCGACGGGAGACCCCAATCTGAGGCTGCTGCTGCGCGACCGGTACGGCATGACCTACCGGACCCCCGTCATCCGGATGTCCGCCACCGAGGGGCGGACCACCGTCCCGGTGGATCTGGACGCGCTGGCCGATGCTCCGGTCGGACGGCCCTCGGGACCGCTGACGCTGCTGTCGGTGGTGTTCTCGTACGGCGCCCCGAACGGCGACGTGGCGCCGCCCCAGTGGGGCGGTGAGCTGACGGTCCACCGTCTCGCGGCCGTCGAAACGGCGGGCGGCCCCGCCGTCCCCGTCGCGCTGCCTGGATCCGGCGGCAACGGCTCCGACGGCTGGACCCTCTCGGCCCCGCCGAAGGGAACCGAGGCCGCGCTGCTCAAGGAGGCCCCGAAGGGCTCTCCGGCCGGGCCCGCGCTGCTGCGGCTGGCCTACGCGGGCCCGCCCCGCAGGGAAGAGACGAGCCTCGTGCTCACCGCGGGACCGGCGGGGCCCGTCGCAGAACTTCCCGGGGTCGCCACCCGCGGGTACCTCGCCGCCGTCGGCGCCAAGGCCGGCGACGTGGTGCCCGTCCCCTTCGGGCAGTCCACCGTCCGGGTGCGGATCACCCGCGTCGTCGGCGCGCTGCCCGTCGTCGGTGACACCGCGCTCGCGGTCGACCTGCCCGCCTTCGGGCGGCTGTCGGCCGCGGACGGCGCCCGCTCGCTGCCCGCGGTGACCGAGTGGTGGCTGCCCGGTTCCTCCGCGGGGGATCCCCTGCCGGGGCGGGCGGCCGCCGCGCTGCGGACCGGGCCCGGCGCCGGGAGCCAGGACGTGCTGCTGCGCGAGGAGGTGGCCGCCGGGCTGCTCGACGATCCGCTGAGCACCGCCCCGCAGCGGGCGCTGGTGGTCCTGGCCGTGGCCTGCGCGCTGCTGGCCGCGATCGGTTTCGCCGCCTCCGCCGCCGCGGGCGCGCGGGAGCGGTCCCGGGAGTCCGCGGTGCTGCTGGCGCTCGGCGCGCCCCGGCGCACGCTGGCCCGTACGGCCACGGCCGAGGGCGTGATCCTGACCGGACTCGGCAGCGCCGCCGGGGTGGGCATCGGCGTCGCCCTGGTCCACCTCGTGGTGCCGCTGATGGTGCGGACGCCCTCGGGCCACCGCCCGTTCCCCGCACTGCTGGTCGACCTCCCGGGCGGCTGGACGCTGCTGCTGACCGCCGCGATCGCCGTCGTACCCCTGCTCGCCGCCTCCCTCGGCGGCCGCCGCAACCGGAACACGGCCGCGCGACTGCGGCAGGTGGAGGAGTCATGATCCGCACGGCCCGTACGGCCTCCCGGGCCGCCCGTCCCGCGTCGTGGGTGCGCACGCGCCTGCGCGCCATGCCCTCGGCCGCCTTCCTGGCCGCCGTGCTCGCCTTCGCCGCCGTGTTCCTGAGCGCGGCCCTGCCCCGCGCGCTGGACCGGGGCGCCGACGAGGCCCTGCGCTCCTTCCTCGGCGACAAGGGGGTGGACCGGACGAGCGTGCAGGTGTCCGCCGACGCCGCGAAGGGGCCCCAGCTCCCGACGGACCTGGACCGGGTCCTGTCCCTGCTGGTGTTCCGGACCGGCGGTGACTTCGTCCTGGCCCCGGACGGCCCCGTGCACGGCACGCTGGGCAACGACCACCGCTCGCTGAGCACCCCGGGGCTCGCCCGGCCCGACGACGTGTCCCCGATGCTGAGCCTGGTGCATGTACGCGAAGCCTCCGCGCACGTGAAGCTGGTGGCGGGCCGCTGGCCGACCGGTGCCACCACCGAGGGGCCCGTGCCGATCGTCCTCTCCAAGCGGGCGGCCGACGCCGTCAACGCCCCGCTGGGCACGGTGCTGCGCACCGAACCGGACGGGCTCAAGGCGCCCACCGCCGACCAGGCCGTGGTGGTCGGGCTCTACACCGCCAACGACGAGGCCGACCGGGTGTGGACCGGCCTGCCCTGCCTCACCCACGCCTGTACCGCCTTCACCCGCGAGCGCGAGCCGCGCTCGTACTGGCAGACGGGGGCCCTGGTCGGCGCCGACGACCTGCCCCGGGTCGCGACCTGGGGCAAGGGGGCCACGGACTTCTGGCGGCTGCCGATGGACACCGCCCGGCTGCGCGCGGACCGGCTGCCCGAGACCGGCGCGCGGCTCGCCTCGTACGTGTCCGGGCCCACCGCCGCCGAGCTCCTCGACGGTTCGGGACGCCCCGACCTGACGATCACCTCCACCCTGCCCGGCCTGCTGACGGAGGCACGGGCCCGGCAGCAGGCCGCCGCCCCGGTCGGGGTGAGCGGTCCCGCCGGGGTCGCCGGGGTCGTCTTCGTCGTCCTGTGCCTGGCCGCCGCGCTCTCCGGGGAGCGGCGCGAATCGGAGCTGCGGCTGCTGCTGGCCCGCGGCGCCTCGCGCGGCGGGCTCGCCCGGAGGCTGCTGGCGGAGGGCGCGGTCCTGGTCCTGCCCGCCGCGCTGCTCGCCTCGGCACTGGCCTTCTTCCTGCTGCCGACGCCCCGCCTGCTGCCCTCGCTGATCGCGGCCCTGGTCACGACCCTGCTGGCCTGGCTGGCGTTCCCGGTGCGGGCGCTGATCCTGCTGGCGCCGCCGCGCCCGCGCAACCGGTGGCGGCGGCCGGTGGCGGAGCTGCTGGTGCTCCTGGTGACCGGCGCCGCCCTGCTGGAGGTGCGCGGGCGCGGGATCGCCCAGGCAGGCGCGGACGTCGATCCGCTGCTGATCGCCGCGCCGTTGCTGCTCGCGCTGTGCGGGGGGCTGCTGCTGGCCCGGATCCTGCCGCTGCTGGTCGCGCTGCCCGCCCGGATGGCGGCGCGGGGGAACGGGGTCATCGGCTTCCTGGGGCTGGCGCGCGCCGCGCGGGGCAACGGGGGCCGCGGCCGCACGCCGGTGCTGCCGCTGGTCGCGCTGCTGCTGGCGGTCACCACGAGCGGCTTCTGGACCACTGTGCTGAACGCCGCGGAGGCCGCGCGGGTGGCCGCGAACCGGGTGAGCATCGCGGCTGACGCGCAGGTCGCCGCGCCGGTCGGGCAGACCCTGTCGCCCGAGCTGGTCAAGGCGCTGGGGGCGCTGGACGGCGTACGGTCCTCCGTCAGCCTGTGGACCGAGGACGACGCGTTCCTGGACGCTCCGGCGCAGCGGTTCACCACCCAGGTCAGCGTGGTCGTGGTCGAGCCGAAGGCCTACGCGGAACTGTCCCGGTCGGTCCGGATCGGGCCGTTCGACCCGGCGCTGCTGGCCGACGGCGGCACGGGTACGCCCGAGGCGCCGCTGCCGGTGCTGTTCAGCAGCGGGCTGGCCGAGCTGGCGCCCGGCGGGACCTTCCGGCTGCGGTTCGGCGACGGCTCCCTCCAGGTCGCCTCGCGGGGCGTGGTCGACGGCACGCCGGTCCGGCCGGGCGCCGCCGGGGCGACGGTGATCGTGCCCGCGGGGGCGGCCACCGCCGCACTGCCGGAGACCCGGCAGCCCAACCGCTGGTACGGGATCGGCCGTCCCGCCGAGGACCGGCTGCGCGTGCTGGTCCGCTCCCTCGTACCGGCGGCCTCGGCCGCCGAGTACCGGGTGCGGACCAGCGCCGGGGTGGGAGACGAACTACGGCCCGACCCGCTCCAGGAGGCCGCGGTCCGGCTGTTCCGGGCCTCGGTCGTCGGGGCGGCGGGCTTCGCGCTGCTGGCTGTGCTGCTGTCGCTCGTCAGGGCCGCCCCCGAGCGGGCCGCGCTGCTGGCACGGATGCGCACCATGGGGCTGCGGCCCCGGCAGGGCGTGCTGCTGATGCTGGCCGAATCGCTGCCGCAGGCGCTGGCGGCGGCGCTCGGCGGGGCCCTGACCGCTACGGCGGCGGTGCTCCTACTGGGACCGGCCGTGGACCTGTCCGCGCTGGTCGGCGCGCCCGTGGCGGGCGGGCTGCGGTTCGGCGCGCGGCCCGTCCTGGTCCAGGCGCTGGGTCTGGCCGCCCTGGTGGCGGTGGCCGTACTGGCGGAGGCGGCGGTATCGGGACGACGCCAGATCACCACCGAGTTGAGAGCGGGAGACCAGCGATGATCGGCGAGCGGACGAGCGGCCCGGCGGGCCGGGGGGCGGTGGCCCAGGCGGCGGACGGCCGGGGACCGGACGGCCGGGAGGGGTCGGCCGACGGGCCCAGCTACGAGGAACTGCGGCGGCGTGCGGCGGCCGCCATGGCGCCCCCGCCGCCCGAGGCGGGGACGGCCATCGTGTGCGACCGCCTGGTGCGGGTGTTCAGCGGGGACGGGATCGAGGTACAGGCGCTCCAAGGGCTGGAGTTGACCGTGGCGCAGGGGGACCTGGTCGCCCTGGTCGGGGCCTCCGGCAGCGGCAAGTCGACGCTGCTGAACATCCTGGCGGGCCAGGACCGGCCCACCGCGGGCACGGCCCGGGTGGCGGGGTACGACCTGCTGGAGATGACCTCGCGGGACCGGCTGCGCTACCGGCGCGAGGCGGTCGGCTTCGTCTGGCAGCAGACCGCGCGCAACCTGCTGCCGTTCCTGACGACCACCCAGAACATTGCGCTGCCCCTCCAGTTGACGGGCGGCGGCGGGCGCGGGTCGGCCAAGCGGCACGCGGCCCGGACGGCGGAGCTGATCGACGCCCTGGACCTGGGGCCGCTCGCGGGCCGCCGCCCGGCCGAACTCTCCGGCGGGCAGCAGCAGCGGGTGGCCGTCGCGGTGGCGATGGCGGGCGCCCCGAAGGTCCTGCTGGCCGACGAACCGACCGGGGAGCTGGACTCGGAGACCGGCGCGGCGGTCTTCGAGGCCTTCCGGACGGTCAACCGGGAGCTGGGCGCCACGGTGGTCGTCGTCACCCACGACCCGATGGTCGCGGGCGAGGTGCGGCGCACCGTGGCCATCCGCGACGGCCGCACCAGCAGCGAGGTACTGCGCCGCACCGTCACCGACGAGCACGGCGCGGAATCGGTCAGCGAGCGCGAGTACGTGATGCTGGACCGCAGCGGCCGGGTCCAACTGCCGCGCACCTTCCTGGAAGCGCTCGGGATGGAACACCGGGTCGCCGTCGACCTGGCCCCCGACCACATCGAGATCCGGCCGGATTCCGCGGGGTAGTGCCGGGACCGCCGCGCAGCCCCGGGGCCGTGCGCCCCGGGGCGGCCTCCGGTCAGCGGGTTGCGGGGCCGCCGGGACCGGGCGACTCCTCACCGGCCGCGAGGCGGCCGATCTCCTCTGCGGCCGCGCCGGCCTGCGCCCGCCGCTCCATCCGGTCCAGCTGCTCCCGGTACACCGCGAGCGAGTCGATCAGCAGACCGACCCGACCGGGCTGCCGCGCGTACAACTCCCGTGCGACGGAGACGGATTCGGCGAGCAGGGCCAGGTGGACCGCGGGCCGGTGCGCGAACTCCCGCCGCCCGTACTTCCGCAGCGCCACCGCCAGCAGCGGCAGGTAGGCGAGCGGGCTCACCGCGGCGAGCACCCGGTAGGCGGCGACCCGCTCCGCGAGCGGTGGTTTCGCCGACCCGAGGAGGGCCACTCTGGCTCGAAGGACCGCGTCGTGACTGATGTGCGCCGAGTTCGTCATGACGGTGATTCTCAGAGCCGGACAGGGGCTCGAACAAGGGTGATCGGCTGTGCCCTTGGTCCTACGAAAACGGCCTCTGACCTGTCATGATGGATACGTATTCACCCTTGGGCCCTGGACTGACGCACCATCAGGCGGTGTCAGCGGTGCGCCGGGCGCGCAGGCCGAGGCCGATCAGGAGTCCCGCCGCGAGCAGGATCGCCGCGTCGATCGCCAGGACCGTGCGGACCCCGTCGAAGAGCGCGCCCCCCGTGGTCGCCAGCACGCCGAGCAGCGGGATGCCGATGGTGAGTCCGACCTGTTGGGTCGTGGTCACCAGGCCGGTGGCGAGGCCCTGTTCGCCGTCCGGCACGCCGCTCGTCACGGTGACGCCGTACGAGATGATCGCGCCGAGGTGGAACATGCTGGCCACCGACACGGCCACCGTGGCCAGGAGGGCGCCGGAGCCGGATCCGACGGCGAGCAGGAGCGCGGTGAACACGCCCTGGCCCAGCAGCGAGCCGACCAGGGTGCGCCGGGCGCCGATCAGGCCGATCACCCGGGAGGCGTACGTACCGGCGAGGGCCGACATCACTCCCTGGACGCCGAAGACCAGCCCCGTCCGGAAGGACGAGAGGTGCAGCGTCTCCTGGAGGTAGAGGGTCAGCACGAAGACGACGGTCGACATCATCGAGAAGGTCACCAGGCCGCCGATGTTGCCCCAGGCGACCGTGGACCGCCGCAGCATCGGCAGCGAGACCAGCGGGGCCGGGGACCTCGTCTCCACCACGACGAACGCGGCGAGCAGGGCGACCGCGACGGTCAGCGTGCCCCAGACCTCCACACCGCCGAAGCCCTGCTGGGCGGCGGTCGACAGGGAGTAGATCAGCGCGAGCAGGCCACCGGTGACGGTCACGGCGCCCGGTACGTCCAGCCGCGGGCGTTCGGGGGTGCGCGACTCGGGCAGCAGCCCGGGGGCGAGGACCAGCACGATCAGCGCGGCGGCGGTGAGCAGTCCCATCGTGGAGCGCCAGCCGAGCGTGTCCGTCATGACGCCGCCGAGCACCATGCCCACGGTGAAGCCGAGGGAGAGCAGGGTTCCGGAGATGCCGAGCGCCTTGTCGCGCAGCGGACCCTCGGGGAACGTCGTGGTCAGCAGGGACATCCCGGTGGGCACGATGACGGCCGCTCCGAGGCCCTGGAGGGCGCGGCCGGCCAGGAAGGACGCCGGGTCCCAGGCGAAGGTGGCGAGGGTGGAGGCGACGGCGAAGAGGGCGAGGCCCGTCACGAACAGCCGCTTGCGGCCGTACAGGTCGGCGATCCGCCCGAAGAGGAGCAGGAAGCCGCCGGAGGGCAGGGCGAAGGCGGTGACGGCCCACTGGAGCGCGGACCGGCCGAGGCCCAGGTCCTTGCCGAGCACGGGCAGGGCGACGTTCAGTACCGAGAAGTCCAGGGCCACCATGAACTGGGCGGCGCACAGGACGAAGAGGACCAGTGCGGCGCGTCCGGTGAGCCGGTCGCCGCCGGGCCGCGCGCTCCTGCCCGGGTCCTGGGGCGTCGTGGTGGGAGGCGTCGTGGCCGGGGACGTCGTGGCCGGGGACGGGGTCCGGCCGGCCGGTACCGCGGTGTCGGGGGCTTGCTCCGGGCGGGCGGAGGAGGTGGGTGTGTCGGTCGTCATGGCCCCACCCTCGCCGTCCCGCGCGGCCCGTGGAGAGTGGGAACTTATGCTGGTGGTGGCACCACCAGGCAGCCAGTAGGGGGATATCCGTGGCCACACCGATCGACCAGCACCGGCGTTCCGAGCTGCGCGAATTCCTGATGAGCAGACGGGCGAGGATCACCCCTCGCGAGGCGGGCCTGCCGGACGGCGGCGCCCGCCGCCGCACGCCGGGCCTGCGCCGGGAAGAGGTCGCCGTGCTCGCCGGGGTGGGGGTGTCCTGGTACCAGTGGCTGGAGCAGGGCCGCGACATCACGGTGTCCCCGCAGGTCCTCGACGCGGTGGGCCGGGTCCTGAAGCTGACCAGCGCCGAGCAGCGGCACCTGTACGTCCTGGCGGGGCTCAACCCGCCGGCGCCGAAGGTCGCCCCCTCCGCGCGCACCATGTGTGACGGACTCAAGCGGCTGATCGACGCGTGGATGCCCTTTCCCGCGCACATCATGGACGTCTACTGGAACACCGTGATGTACAACGACGCGGCGGCGATGGTGCTCGGCATGCGGCCCGAAATCGTGCAGAACTGCCTGATCGCCTTCTTCACCGACCCCCTCTACCAGGCGCGCAGCACGCACTGGGAGGAGATCGCGGCCAGCGTGGTGGCGCAGTTCCGGGCCGCGTGCTCGGAGTCGCCCGACGACGACGGGTTCCGTGCGGTCGTCGAGGAGGCCAAGGAGCGCAGCCCGCTCTTCGCGTCCTTGTGGGAGCGTCGGGACATCGAGCCGGGCGGTCAGATGCAGAAGGAGTTCGAGCACCCCGCGGTGGGCACCCTGTTCGTCGAGTCCACGCAGCTGCGCGTGCCGGCCCGCCCGGATCTGGCCATCATCCTGCACACTCCCCTGCCGGGCACGGACACCGCCGAGAAGCTGGAGTGGCTGACCTCGCCGGAGGGCCGCCGCGGGTCCATGTACCCGCTCGCGGGATGAGGCGCTACGCCGGCGCCGGTGCCCCGGGGCGCGTCCTGGGGAACGGACCGGGGGCCGGGCGGGCCGCCGGGCACCGCCCGGCATGCGCGTCGGGCGCCATGGCTCCCATCCCCTGCATGGGAGCCGTGGCGGCCCGACGCGGAACACCCGGCTGCCAGGAGACTCCCACCGCCCGCCAACGTCGTCCTAACGCACCGCTAACGCGGCGCGGGACGCGCGGCAGATAGCAGGCCGGCCGGTGGAGGGGAGCCGATTGGCCGGGTACTCACTCATGTCCCGAAATGGTCCGACGTATGCTCGGCCCGGGGCTCACAACGCTGAACAGGGTGGCGATTCAATGGAGTTCCGCGTGCTGGGGCCCGTGGCCGTGGTGACGGAGCACGGGGAGCCGCTCCCCCTCGGCCCGGCCAAACGCCGCAGTCTGCTGGCCGTGCTGGTGCGCTGCGCCAACGCGGCCGTCGCCGTCGACCGGCTGACCGAGGCGCTGTGGCACGAAAAACCGCCGCGGCACTCCCGCACCGTGGTGCAGGGCCACGTCTCCCAGCTGCGGTCCCTGCTGGCCGCGCACGGAGCGGCCGGGTACGGCGTCGAACTCCGCACGCACGGGGCGGCGTACCTGCTGCGGGTGCCCGAAACACTGGTGGACTCGCACCGCTTCGAGGAGCTGCTCCGGCTCGCGCGGGCCGCGGACGCGCCGCGCGAGGCCGTGCCGCTGCTCCGGGAGGCGCTGGCGCTGTGGCAGGGGCCCGCGCTCTCCGGGACGGTGCACAGCCCGCTGCTGGAACACGCCGCGAACGCCCTGGAGGAGCTGCGGCTCACTGCGGTGGAGGAGCTGGCCGCGGCGCACGCGCTCCTCGGGGAGCACGCCACGGCGGCGGCCGTCCTGGGCGCCGAGGCCGTCGCGCACCCGTTGCGGGAGCCGCTGATCGCCGCGCTGATGCGGGCCCTGGGGGCGGCGGGGCGGCAGGCGGACGCGCTGGACTGGTTCCAGCGCACCCGACGGTTGCTCGCCGATCAGCTCGGGGTCGACCCCGGAGCAGTGCTCACCGACGCGTACACCGCTCTGCTGCGCGCCGATCCCCCGCCGCCCGCCGCGGTCGCGGTCCCGGCCACCGCCACCGTGACCGCGGCTGCCCCCGATGCGCACCCCGTACCGGTACCAGTACCCACCACGACCGCGGCGGCAGGGGCCGTCCCGTGCCCCCAGCTCCTGCCCCGCCGCCCCCGCGCCTTCACCGGGCGCGAGAGCGAGCTGGCGGCGCTCGACCGGGCCGCGGCGGCCGCCCCCGGCGCCGTCGCCCTCATCACGGGCAGCGCCGGGGTCGGAAAGACCGCGCTGGCCCTGCACTGGGCGCACCAGCGGGGCGCGGACTTCCCCGACGGCCGGCTCTTCGTCGACCTGCACGGCTACAGCACCCTCCCGACCCGCGGGGCGAGCGCCGTGCTCCGCGAGTTCCTGCTCGCCCTCGGCCTGCCCGCCGAGCAGATGCCCGACTCCCCCGAGGCCCTGGGCGCCCGTTACCGCGAACTGACCGCCGCCCGGCGGATGCTGATCGTCCTGGACAACGCACACGCGTCCGGGCAGATCCGTCCGCTGCTGCCCGGCGGGGAGCGCTGCGTCACCGTCGTCACGAGCCGGGACCGGCTCGGCGGCCTCGTGGCCTCGGACGCTGCGCGTCCGGTCCCGCTCACCGCGCTGCGCACCGCGCAGTCCACCGCGCTCCTCGCGGCCGTCCTGGGCCGGGACGCCGTCGCCGCCGAACCCGAGGCCGCGACGCGGCTCGCCGCGCTCTGCGACGGCCTGCCGCTGGCCCTGCGGGTGGCGGCGGCCCGGCTCGCCACCCGCCCGCACCAGGGCCTGGCCGCCTTCGCGCGGGAACTCTCCGACGAGCACCGCAGGCTGGAGCTGCTCAACGTCGAGGACACCGGGGTCGGCGCGGCCCTCGGCCTGACCGTGCGGCAGCTTCCCGAACCGGCCCGGCGGATGTTCCGGCGGCTCGGCCCGCACACCGGCGCCACCCTCGACACCTGTACGGCCGCCGTGCTCGCCGACTGTCCGCCCGCTGAGGCCGCCGTGGCGCTGGACCAGCTGGCCGCCGCCCAGCTGGTCGTCGAGGCGGGTCCGCGGGGGTACGTCCTGCACGACCTGGTCCGCCTCTACGCCCGCAGTCTGACACCCGGACACGACGCCGAGGGGCTGCTGCGGCTCCTCGACCACTGGCTGCACACGCTCCTCGCCGCGAGCGCCGCCGCGGAGCCCGGCAGCGAGCCGTGCTGCCCGCTGCCCGCCGACGCGCGGCCCGCCGGCGTGATCCGGGCGTTCGCGGACCGTACGAGCGCGCTCGCCTGGTACTCCGCCGAGCGGGACACCCTGCGCGGGGCGGTCGACGCGGCCGCCGCGGCGGGCCTGCACGACCGTGCCTGGCGCCTGGTCCTCCTGCAGTGGCCGCTGATCGTGTGGCAGGTCCGCGACGGCTGGCTGCCGCTCCTCGAACAGGGCCTGGCCTGCGCCGAACGCGACGGCGACCCCGCCGCACAGTCGCGCGCCCGGTCCCTGCTGGGCTGGGTGCTCGCCGAGGAGGGCAGGTCCGAGGAGGCCCTGGGCCACCTCGAACGCGCCCCCGGCCTCGCGGCGCGGGCCGGTGACCGGGCCGGGGAGGCCGTCGCCCGGATCAACCTCGCCGTCGCGCTCACCCGGCGCGGTACCCCGGAGCGGGCCCGGGAGCTGCTCGTGCGGGGTCTGGCCCTGGCCGAGGAGGCCGGGCGGACCGAGACGGTCACCCTGGCCCACCAGCACCTCACCCAGCACCTCATCGCCGCGGGCGAGCCCGACGAGGCCGCCCGCCACGCGGCCCGGGGCCTGGCCCTGGCCGCACCGCCGCTCTCCGCTCCGCGGCGCGTGGTGCTGCGCACCCTGTACGGGGAGGCGCTGGCCGCGACGGGCCGTACGGCCGAGGCGCTGCGCCAGCTGGACGACGCGATCAGCGAGGCGCGGGCACACGCCTACGAGGAGGGCGAGATCGCGGCGCGCGCGGTGCTGGCGGGGCTGGTGCGGGGCTGAGGCGGGTCGTCGGTCTCCCGCCGGGGTCACCCGGCTGCCCCGTCCGGCGCGCGCATCGCACCCGGACGGCCCACCGTGGAGCGCACACGCCGCTTCGGGCACGCGGACGCGGCCCCGACGCCCAGGAGGCTGCATGGACGGCATGGCCGCGGACGGGACCGGAGACCGGGTGACGGGGTTCGTCCAGACCTACAACAAGGACCGCGGGTACGGGTTCCTCGTGCCCTGCGGCTCCCAGGACACCGTCTACGTCGAACGCGCCGACATCGCGTCCGAGCCGCGCACCCTGTCCGAGGAGCAACAGGTCACCTTCGCGATCGAGTTCGCCGACGGCCGCTTCGTCGCCCGGCACGTCCTGCCCTGAGCGGGGAGGCGCGGCGCCGGGACGACGCACCGTGACGTCGCCTACCGGCGGCGGAGGTTGTCGGCGATGGTCAGGAAGACGAGGAGGTTCGGCACCTTCTGGGCCTGCGGAGCGCTCCACGCCTTGCTCTGGCCGGTGCGCCAGACGCAGACCATGCCGCCGCGGACGGCGATCTCGCTGACCTCGCTCCAGGGCAGCAACCCCTGGGATGCGTAAACAACTCCGCTGCCGGACAGCTGCAACGGCCCGAAGCCGACCGTCCCGCCCTCCCGCACGAGCTTCCACACCTTCTCCACCTGGGCCCGGGCGACGGCCTCCGCGATCAGCGGCGCCCAGGTGGCCGATCCCCCGTAGACGTCCGTGATCTGTACCCGGTCCCCGCCCGGCGCCACGAGAAGGGAGACGTGCGAGCTCCGGAACGGCGTTTGCGTGCCCTTGTAGTTGATCACTTCCTGGACGGTCTCCTGGTAGAGCACGGCCCGTTCCCAGCGCACCGCGAACAGGGAGCGGCCGGTGGAGTTCACGATCAGCCCGTGCTCGTAGAGGTGCAGGCACTTGGACGCCAGGTCCCGGCGGAAGAGCGGGCTGCGCAGGGCCGCCCCGGCGGCCAGCAGGCCGATCCACAACGGGAATATCGCGAGCCCCCAGTGCACCTTCACCCATAACAGCGCCCCGCCGCCCAGCAGCGCGGCGATGCCCACCAGGGAGCCGATGACGAACCAGATCCGGTACTTCTCGTGGACGCCGAGTTCGGTCGCGGGGCGGAAGGTGTGTTCCAGCGCGCCCAGGCGGTGGCGGGCGGCCAGGGCGTCCGCAGCGGGGGAGGTCGGTGCGGGCACGGTCATGCGCGGCCTCGGCTTCAAGGTCACGGCGTGCCCGGGTAAGGCCGCCTGAACGGTACGGAATTCACCGGGTGACGCGGCGTCAGCGGCATCCCGCGGCCCCAGCAGCCAACACCACGATCACCACGCGGGCAACCCCCCTGGGCGGCCCCCGGCCCGCCCGTGCGACGGTGGCCGCGTGCGCGATCGTGCGTGCAACCAGGTGGTTTCGAGCATCTATTGACATGGACGCGGCGCTGCGCTGCACTGTGCCCGCACCCCGCATTCCGCTTCCCTCCCACCGCTTGGGGACTCACGATGCGCCTGCTCCGCCTGTTGACCGCCGCCGCCTTGGCCGCCGCCGCCCTCTCCCTGCCCGGCGCCACCGCCACGCCCGCGCAGGCCGCCGCGGGGCCGCCCCAGACCGTTCCGGCACTGCGGCAGTGGACGGCCGGCACCGGCGCGTACACCTTCACCGCCGGCAGCCGGATCGTCGTCGACCCGGCCGCCTCGGCGCAGCTCGCCGACGAGGCGGCGACGCTGGCGGAGGACCTGGGGGCGCTCGCCGGCCGTCCGGTGGCCGTCGTGACCGGCAGCGCCTCCCCCGGCGACATCGCGCTGGCCCTCGGAGACACCACCCTGCCCGCCGAGGGGTACCGGATGACCGTCGCGGCGGCCCTCTCGGTCCGGGCCGGGACCGACACCGGAGCCTTCTACGGCACGCGCAGCGTCCTCCAGCTCCTGCACCAGTCCTCCTCGATCCCTGCCGGGACCGCCGTGGACTGGCCGGCCAAGGCCGAGCGCGGGCTGATGATCGACCAGGGGCGGAAGTTCTTCACCGTCGACTGGGTCAAGCAGCACATCAGGGAACTGGCCTACCTCAAGCTCAACTACTTCCACTTCCACCTGTCGGACACCTTCGGTTTCCGGCTGGAGAGCGCCACGCACCCCGAGATCGTCTCCGCCGACCACTACACCAAGCAGGACATCGCGGACCTGGTCGCGCTCGGGCAGAAGTACCACGTCACGATCGTGCCGGAGATCGACACCCCCGGACACATGAACCCGGTTCTGGCCGCGCACCCCGAGCTGAAGCTCAAGAGCTCCTCGGGCGCCGTCAGCGCCGACTTCATCGACCTGTCACTGCCCGCTTCGTACGCCCTGATCAAGGACCTGGTCACCGAGTACCTGCCGCTCTTCCCGGCCGCGTACTGGCACATCGGCGCCGACGAATACGTCACCGACTACGCCCAGTACCCCCAACTGCTCGGCTACGCCCGCGCCCACTACGGCGCGAACGCCACCGCCAAGGACACCTACTACGGCTTCGTGAACTGGGCCGACGACCTGGTCCGGGCGGGCGGCAAGACCACCCGGATGTGGAACGACGGCATCAAGTCCGGTGACGGCACCCTCACCCCGCACGCGGGGATCCTCGTCGAGTACTGGTACAGCTACGGCCTCACGCCCCAGCAGCTGGCCTCGGCCGGGCACAAGGTCGCCAACGAGTCCTGGACACCCACCTATTACGTGCTCGGCGGCGCCAAGCCCGACACCAAGTGGATGTACGAGACCTGGACGCCCGACCGCTTCGAAGGCGGCGCGACCCTCACCGACCCGGCGGTGAACCCGGGCTCGCTCCTCCACGTGTGGTGCGACAACCCCGGCGCCGAGACCGAGGCGCAGATCGCCGCGGGCATCATGAGCCCGCTGCGGGCGCTCGCCCAGCAGACCTGGGGTTCCCCGAAGCCGGTAAGCTCCTACGCCGCCTTCACCACGCTCACGACCGCGATCGGGCACAACCCCGCCTGGCCGGGGCTCGCCCAGCCGGGTAACCTCGCCCGCAACCGCCCGACCACCGCCTCCAGCACCGAGACGACCGGCTTCCCGGCGGCCGCGGCGACGGACGGTGACCCCGCCACCCGCTGGTCGAGCGCCTACGCCGACCCGCAGTGGCTCCAGGTCGACCTCGGCTCCACCCAGGCGGTCAGCCGCGTGGTGCTGCGCTGGGAGGCGGCGTACGGCAAGGCCTTCCAGATCCAGCTCTCGGACGACGGCGCCGCTTGGCGCACCGTGTACACGACCACGACGGGAACCGGCGGGGTCCAGGACCTGACGGGCCTCTCCGGATCCGGGCGCCACATCCGGCTGTCCGCGACCCAGCGGGGCACCGCCTACGGCTACTCCCTCTACGAGTTCGAGGTGTACGGCGGCGCGCTCACCGGCACCCGGACCCTCACCACCGGAGGAAAGGCGCTCGACGACCCGGGGAGTTCCACCGCCTCCGGAACCCAGTTGATCACCTGGAGCCCGCACGGCGGCCCGAACCAGCAATGGCGGTTCGATCTCACCGCCGACGGCAGCTACACGCTGACCAACGCCGCCTCGCACCTCTGCGCGGACGTGTCCGGCGGCTCCTCCACGGCGGGCGCGGCCGTCGTCCAGGCCACCTGCACCGGCGGCGACAGCCAGCGCTGGCTGCTCACCGCACGCGGCGGCGGCGACTACTCCGTGGCCGGCAAGAAGAGCGGGCTGCTGCTCACGACGGCCTCCGCGGCGGACGGCTCCCCCGTCACACAGCAGCCGTCGGGCGCTCCCGGCGGCCAGCTGTGGCAGATCAGCTGACTGACCGCCCATCAACGATCGTTTCCCCCGACGAACCTGTGGACGACCGCCTCGGCCCTGCCGGATGAAACCCTTCAGTAGGTCAAGTGCCTGACCAGCGGCGGTTTCAGAGGGACAGCCACGCGAATCCACCCCTAGCGGACGAGGAGCTACCGGGAGCTGCCACTCAAGGATCGTTTCACTTGCGCAATCGATCATCCATCTGTTCTAGTGGCACAGAAGCCCGGGGAGGAAGCTCTCCGGCAGGAGACGGCTGGCGTTGCGGCACCGGTATATCGGGGGTGTGCCGCAGCGCTGCCGCTTCGCGGAAGGACCGCACGACGTCCGTGGACAGCGCCCGGGACATCCGCACCAGCCCGGAGGGGTCGTCGGGCGAGACGAGGACGGAGCGGTGGTTCTGGCGCAGCGGGTCGGCGCCGTCGGGCAAGGGGACGCGCCATGCCCACGCGACCACCGCGTGCGCGAGCGCGGCCGCGTCCGCGACGGCCGCTGCTTCCTCGGGGCACCCGACCGTCTCCCGCGCCCGGGCCAGGGCCCGTTGCCGTACACAGGCGTCCAGGTACGGGCTCACGGTGAGGATCCCGTCGTGTATGTCGGCTTCCAGCTGGGTCACGCGCAGCTCGATGGAGGCCCGCGGACCCTCGGCGAGTTCCCTCGTGTGCCGGGTCGCCGCGCTCAACTCCCTCCACAGGGGACGCAGTCGGCGCAGCCTCCGCCACAGGTCGAGGTGGTTGGTGAACCGCTGGGAGACCAGGGGCAGTACGAAGCCGCCACCGATGAGGACCACCGACATCGAGGCGACGACGGGCGCCAGGCCTGCGCTGAGGTAGTCCCGGTCGTGACCGAGCCAGCGGGATCCGATCGCGACGAACTTCAGCCCGTCGTAGACCAGGTTGAACTGGTGCCCGATGCAGATCAGGATCAGCCCGCCGCGCAGGGCGCCGTGCACCTGCCTGGCCCACACCCAGCACAGGCACGTGACGATGATCCCGTTCGCCGTGTGGGCCAGCAGGTAGAGCAGGAGCATCTCGCGGATGTAGGGCGTGTTCGCGTAGTAGGTGTCCATGTCCACGAGCCGCTCCACCGGCGCGTCGCCCAGCACGAACAGGACGTTGATCGCGGCGATGACCACCCCGGTGACCAGGTAGCAGCGCCGCGCCCACCGGGCCGACCACGCGGCTTTCTCCGGACCGCTGTTCCACCGGATGATCAGCACGATGCTCGCACCGCAGAAGGCGGTCAGGAACGAGTAGACGAGCGGCGCGGCGGCGTTCGGCACGCCGGTGAAGCGGTTGATCGCGACGAGCGAGGGCATGGCGGTGGCGAAGTCCACGCACACCGCGAGGGCCAGCACCGCGCAGACGGACCGCAGCAGTTCGTTGCGCGGGTCCCGCCAGAGGGCCGGGAGCCGCAGGCACAGGATGACGACCAGGAAGGCACCCGGTATGTAGAAATCGAGGCCTTGTGAGCGGTTCATCGTGCGACCTTCCGTGCGGGTACGGCGAGCCGGGCGGGCCCGGTGGTCACCGTCCGGCGGGAGGAGAGCACCCCATAGTGCCGCGCGACCCGGGCGATCGCGGCGCCGCCCCCCGCGAGCAGCAGGGAGACGGCCTCGAACCCGGCGGCCCGCTCGCCCTCGTCGACGGCCTCCGCCCCCTGCGCCCGGGCCGCGACCACGGCGATCGCCTCGGCGATCATGGCGGCCGCTCCGGCGCACCGGGCCTGCTCCGGCTCCATCCCCGCACGCAACGCGCTGTCCTGCCGCTCCGTCATGAGGACGGGGTCGCAGGCGGGCGCGAGGGCGATCAGCTGGTCGTGGACGTCCGTCTCGCGGTACGCGAGGCGCTCGTCCAGCGACGGCCTGCGCAGCGCCAGCGTCAGGTCGGGCTGGGGGGCGATCGCCCGCAGCGCGCGCCAGAGCGGGCCCAGCTCCCGGTAGCGCCGCCAGGTACCCAGGAGGGCGGCGGCGCGCTCCCCCTGGGGGAGGAGGAAACCGGCCGCGCAGAGCAGCGATCCGATGCCCGCCGCGGGTGGGGCGAGTTCGGTGCTCAGGAAGTCGAGGTCGACTCCCGACCAACGGGCCCCGAGCGCGACGCCCTTGGCCACCCCGAAGCAGGCGCCGAGTCCGAAACCGGCGACGAGGCAGCCCAGACCGGTCCGGAGCCACCCCCCGGTCTCCCCCAGCCACTTGAGGCACATGAGGGTGAGCGCGGCGTGGATCGCGGTGTGCCAGAGCAGGTAGAGGACGATCATCTCCCGGATGCCCGGGGTGGTGGCGTAGAAGGTGTCCATGTCGCGCACCCGCTCGCTCGGCGCGTCCCCGGAGGCGAAGAGCACCGCGATCGACACGATGACGAGCGCTCCGCCCCACAGCCAGCCGCGGACCTGCCGCCGCACCGTCTCACCGAAGCCGCTGCGCCAGTAGGTCAGGAGCACCATGGCGAGGGTGCTGCACCCGCTGAGGATCGAGTAGACGAGGGGGCCGGAGAAGTTGTCGACGCCGGTGGTCCGGTTCACGTACCCGATGGTGGGCGGCGCGGCGAAGAAGAAGCCCGAGCCGATCAGGAGGATCAGCCCGGCGACCCCCCGGACCATCGGGTTGTGCCAGGTGCGGAGCAGTGCGGGCGCTTTGACGAGGAAGACGAGGGCGAGCACCGCCGCCGGAACGTAGTAGTGCGCGCTGCGCATCAGTCCTCCGAGCCCCCGAGGGAGGACTGGATCCGCTGTCCGGGGCCGTTCAGGGGGCGGTGGCCGGGGTGGTGTTCCACGTGCCGGCGCAGCCTGCTGCCGAAGCGCCGGCCGAACGCCTCGGCCTCGGCCTCGTCGCCGGGCACCGCGTGCGTGCGCGCGGCGACGCTGAGAATGGCCTGGTCGAGCGGTCCCGGGCCCAGTACGTCCACCAGCAGCCGGGTCGCGGCCTGCGAGCCGTGTTCGTGGGTGCCGCAGTGCCCGCGGACCATGTGCCAGATCTCGTGCCCGAGGATGACCAGGGAGTGGAAGGGGCTCGTGCTCCGCACCACGACGATCACGTCCTCGTGCTCGCGGTCCAGCCACAGCCCGGACAGGCCCGGCGGGAAGTTGCGGCGCAGCACCCGGACCGGGCGGCCGCGCAGCCCGGTCAGATGGGCGGCCACCCTGGCGAACAGCTCGTCCACATCGGCCGGAGCAGGCCCGCGCAATGCGGCGTCCAGCTCGCCGCACAGCTTCGCCATCTCCTCTTCCAACTGGTGCTGCTGTCGCCTCTTGCCGAAGATCCCCACCCGCGAAACCCCTTGAAAAGCACACCGCTCGTCGGCGGTGTGCGGTGTGTCCTCCCGTGCTCGTGCCGATCGGCCGAGCCCACCTCACGCGTCGTGTGCGCCGCGCCTCACGCGTCCTGCTGGTCCTCTTCGATCGAGTCGATCAGGGCCTGCATCACGGCGCGCGTCTTGGGCGAGGTACCGCGCAGGGCGAAGCCGTTGAGCTGGTTCCTGCGCTTGAAGTCCTGGAGTTCGGCCAGCTGCCGCGCCCGTTCCTCCTCCAGTCTCTCCCGGAGCGCCCGGTCCAGGGCCTGCGAGGGGGTGGCCGTCAGGAACCCGCGCGGCACCTGGAAGAAGTCCTCGATCCGGGCCGCGTGCTCCAGCGAGGGCGCCTTCTCCCCGCGCAGGAACCTGCCGAACCACTGCGGCGTCAGCCCGGCTCCGTGCGCTATCTCGGCCTGCGTGTACGGCCGGCCCGTCGGGCCCATCCGGGTGCGCCGCAGGAATTCCAGCCGCTGGGTGACCTGTTGGAGGAAGTCGGTCTCGGGCAGCGGCCGCCGGTGCAGGCCCGCCACGACCACCGACTCGGGCAGGCCGGTACTGCGCGAGAGGGGCTGCGGGTCGAGGGTCACGGCCCAGTCCAGCTCCGCTTCCTCGATCAGTCCCTCGAGAAGCGCCAGGCTCTTCAGATGAGGGCTTTCCTCGTCGCTCACGTTCACTCCTGGCTGACTTGTCCCGTAAGCGGCCCACGGGGCCGCGCCCGTGCCGCCTCGTCACTGAATCAGATCAGCGATCGGTTCTACAACCGAAACGATCGTTGAATACTGCTCTCCACTCATCCTCATCACTCCTCATTTTCCTTTCCAGTCCCATTTCAAGGTTGTTTACGGTACGTTCCAGTCTCATGGAGAGTGATGAACGCGAGCTGTATTCGGTGGGCGAGGTCGCCGAGCGCCTGGGGCTCCACGTGCGGACCGTCCGGAACTACGTGCGCGACGGCCGGCTCAAGGCCGTCCGGATCGGCAAGCAGTACCGGATCAGCCGAGCGGACTTCGAGGCGCTGACCAGGCTGTCGCCCTCCGGCGCGGAAGCGGCCCCGTCGGCCGCCGCCACCGCGCGCGGGCACGTGGAGGTGTCCTCCATCGTGCAGCTCGACCCGGTCGGCCCGGAGGCGGCGAGCCGGCTGGGCACCCTCATCACGGCCGCCGCGCAGGGGCCGCGGGAGACGCCCCAAGCCCTGCGCGTCCAGACCGTCTACGACAAGGAGCGGGCCCGCATGAAGATCGTGATCCTCGGCAACGTCGCCGACACCGCCGACCTGCTCCACCTGATCGACGGGGTCCTCGGGCCGGAGAACGGCCTGTTCCCGTCGCCGAACGCCGCCGTGCGGTCCGACGCCCGGCAGGAGGCGCCCCGTGCCTGACGCCGTCGTCGAACACCACGGGGTACCGGTCCTGGTCTGCGACGCCGACGGCGCGCCGATCGCCACCGCGCAGGACGCGCTCGACCAGCTGATCGGCGGCGCCTTCTACCGGGCGGAGGTGGTCGCGGTCCCCGCGGAGCGGTTCGACGCGCGCTTCTTCGACCTCAGCACCGGGCTCGCGGGCGAGATCCTGCAGAAGTTCGTGAGCTACCGGGTCCGCCTGGTCGTGGTCGGCGACATCACGCACCACCTGCGGGCGAGCAAGGCGCTGCCGGACCTCGTGCGCGAGGCGAACCGGGGCCGCGACGCCTGGTTCGTGGACGACCTGGAGGCGCTCGCGGCCCGCCTCGCGTAGGAGCGCGGCGCGCACCCGCCGGACTCCGTCCCGCGATTGCCGCGCGCCGGGACGGAACCGGTCCTCCGCTTCCGTCCTCCTCCTCCACGACGACGGCACACCAACGACGGTGCGCGCCCCGGGGCGCGCATCGTGTGACGGGGGATCACATGACCAGGTTCAACAGGCGTACGGCGGCAGCCGCGTTCACCGCTTCCGTGCTCGCCGTGGCAGGTCTCGCGGCCACCGCGACCCCGGCCGCGGCCATCCACGGCGGGCGCAACGCCACGGCGGCGGACCATCCGTACGCGATGCTCATCGAGACGGCGGACGGGCGGCAGTTCTGCGGCGGCACCCTCGTCGCGCCCACGAAGGTCCTGACGGCGGCGCACTGCATCGAGGACGCTCCCGAACCCCGCGACCTGCTGGTGATCGGCGGCCGCACGGCCCTCGCGAGCACCAAGGGGACGGTCCGGCACGTCGCTTCGGTGAAGGTCCACCCGAAGTTCGAACGGAGCACGCTGACCTACGACGCGGCGGTGATCACCCTCTCGGCGCCGATGCCCTACGCTCCGCTGCCCGTGGCCGGCCCGAAGGACGGCGCCCTCTACGCCGCCGGCCGGGCGGCGCAGACGGCGGGCTGGGGGCGCACCGCCACCGGCACCGACGCCACCCGGCTGAAGTCGGCCACCTTGACGCTGGCACCGCTCACGGCGTGCGCGCCGTACGCCGAACCATGGGAACCGGGCGCCCTCAAGGCGTGCGGGGTCCCCGGCGCCGGCCGGCACGACAGCATCTGCCCCGGCGACTCCGGCGGGCCGCTGATCGCGGGCGGCAAGGTGATCGGCATCGTCTCCACCGGCAACAAGTACTGCGACGACCAGTACCCCGTCTCGCTCTATACGCGGGCCGACGCGGTCGCCGCGGGGCTGGGCCTGCCGGTCTGAGGTGCCGGCCTGAGGGCACCGGCCTGACGGGCCGCCGGCTCACGGGCGGCGGCCCGCCTCCGGCGCGTGCCAGCTACCCTTGCCGCATGCCGATGCCCAAGACCGTCCCCGTGAGTGTCGACGCGATGCTCGAAGACCTGCGGACACTCGTCGAGACCGAGTCCCCCTCGCGCGATCTCGACGCCTTGAGCGCCTCGGCGAAGGTCGTCGCCGCCGTCATCGAGAGCCGCCTCGGCGGGCAGGCCGTACTCGTCGAGACGGGGGCCGGTCCACACGTCCACTGGTCCGCCGGTGGCGACCCCAAGGTACTGATCCTCGGCCATCACGACACGGTGTTCCCGCTCGGCACCCTGGAACGCCGCCCGTTCACGGTGGCCGACGGCCGCGCGACCGGTCCCGGCGTCTTCGACATGCTGGGCGGCCTGGTGCAGGCGATCCACGGGCTCGCGGCCCTGGACGACCGGTCGGGGGTCGAGATCCTGGTGACCGCCGACGAAGAGGTCGGCTCCCACTCCTCCCGCTCCCTGATCGAGGAGCGCGCCCTCGCCTGCGGCGCCGTCCTCGTCTTCGAGGGCTCCGCCGACGGCGGGGCGCTGAAGACCGGCCGCAAGGGCTGCGGCACCTTCGAGGTGTCCATCACGGGCAGGGCGTCCCACGCGGGACTGGAGCCCGAGGCCGGAGTGAACGCCCTGATCGAAGCCGCACACCAGGTGCTGGACATCGCGGCCCTCGGCCGGCCGCGGCTCGGCACCACCGTCACCCCCACGGTCGCGTCGGCGGGCACCTTGGACAACGTCGTCCCCGCCGCGGCGACCGTGACCGTGGACGTGCGCGTCGAGTCCGCCGAGGAGAAGGAGCGGGTCGAGTCCGCCTTCGCGGCGCTGACCCCGCGGTTGGAGGGGGCGCAGCTCTCGGTGCGCGGATCAGTGGGCCGCCCCCCGATGCCCGAGTCCGCGTCGGCGCCGCTCTTCGCGGTGGCCCGGCGGCTGCTGCCGCACCTCGAAGGCAAGGCGGTCGGCGGCGGGAGCGACGGCAACTTCACGGCGGCGATCGGCGTGCCGACGCTCGACGGCCTCGGCGCCGTCGGCGGCGGCGCCCACGCGGACCACGAGTACCTGGTGATCGACGCCATGACCGAGCGGGCGAACCTGGTGGCCGGTCTGGTGCGGGCGATCCGGGGCGCGTAGGGCGCGTCTGCGGTGCAGGCGGGCACCCACCCGTAACCCCGCGGCCGCGGGGTCGTTGAACCTGCTGGTCAAGCGAAGTGTACGAAGTCCCGGGCCCCAGGGTCCGGGACTTCGTGCTGTCCGCGCCGGTCTCTGCCCGGGCGGCCGTCGGTGGCCGGCTCAGGTCGCGGCGTCGGCCGGGGCCGCGGCGGCGCAGTCCGCGTGGCCCCAGCGGGCACCGAGCTTGGCGATCATGTCCCCGGCCGCGTAGGGCTTCCCGCACGGGCAGCTGCCGGGGAACTTGGCCTTGATGGCCCGCGCCGCCCTGCCGGGCGCCGACCCGGAGGACGGCGCCGCCGTCCGCTTCACCGGGGCGCCGGCCTTCTGCCGCGCCGGGCCACTGCGGACCGGAGCCGGGACCGGCATGGCCTCGCTGCCGAAAGCCGTTCCGGCGGCCTGCTGCGTCACCGCGGCGTCGCTGGCGGCCTGGTCGGCGATGGCGTTGAGGTGGTCGCCGTCCTCCCGGTGGGCCGGGACGTAGCGGAACTCCACGTCGCGTTCCGCCAGCAGTCCGTCGATGCTCTCGACCAGTTCGCGGTTGGCCACCGGCTTTCCGGCCGCCGTCTTCCAGCCGTTGCGCTTCCAGGCCGGGAGCCACTGGGTCACGGCCTTCATCGCGTACTGGGAGTCCATCCGCACCTCGATGGAGGTCCCCGGCACCACGGCCTCCAGGAGCCGCTGGAGCGCGGTGAGTTCACCGACGTTGTTGGTGGCGCGGCCGAGCGCGCCGGACTCCCAGCGTTCCGGCCGGCCCGCGGCGTCCGCGATGACCCAGGCCCACCCGGCAGGCCCGGGATTCCCCTTCGCCGCCCCGTCGCAGGCGGCAATGATGCGATCAGACATCCCCCGATCATGCCGCACGGGCCGCGATATCACGGCATCGGCGGAGGACGGCGGGACGCGGGGGTGGCACTACTGCCACCGCCGATCGGGGTGGCAGTGGGATCGAAGCGAGGGCGGCCCGCGGGCGAGGATCGGACGACCGAGAACGTCCGACGGGGAGAGACGGGGAGAGACCACATGCATGTGTTCACGAAGAGGAAGCGGCCCGTACGCCGGGCCGCGGCGGCCGTCCTGTGCGGGCTGCTCGCGGCCGCCGCACTGCCGGCCGCCGCGGCCGGCGCGGCGGCCGCGGCGCCCGCGGCCGCTTCCGGGACGGCCCGCGCCGAGGCGCCTCCCGTCCCCGAGCGCTACCGCGCCCAGCGGCTCGACTGGCACCCCTGCGCCCCGGGCCCGCTGGAGTGCGCGTCGATGGCCGTGCCGCGGGACTGGTACCACCCGGACGCCGGGCCGGACCTGCGCGTGGAGGTCTCCCGCCACCGCGCCACGGACCCCGCGCGGCGGCGCGGGGTCCTGATGACCGCGGCAGGCGGGCCGGGCTCGCCGGGGACCGGCCGCGCGGCGACCCTGGCCGCCTACGGGCCCGAACTGGCGGCCGCCTACGACATCGTCAGCTTCGACCAGCGGGGCGTGGGGGCCAGTACCCGGGTGGTCTGCTCCGATCAGGACGGGGTCGACGCGCTCTTCTCCAGCGGCGACCTGCGCGACCGGTCCCCGCGGGCCCTCGCCGCCGCGGTGGGGCGCGCCCGTGACTTCGTGCGGGACTGCGAGCGCAACTCCGGCGGACTGCTGCCGTACATCACCACCGATCAGGCCGCGCACGACATGGACCTCTACCGCGGGCTGCTGGGCGCGGACACGCTCTCCTACTTCGGGGCGTCGTACGCGACCTTCCTCGGTGCGTACTACGCGACGGAGTTCCCGAGCCGGGTGGAGCGGCTCGTGCTCGACAGCAACGTCGACTTCACCAGCACCTGGCAGTCGTTCCAGCTGGGCCAGCCGATGAGCTTCCAGCGCCGCTACGAACAGGACTTCCTGCCGTGGCTCGCGGCGAACGACGCCACCTACCACCAGGGGAACACGCCCACCGCGGCGCGGGCGTCCTACGAGCGGCTGCGCGCCGCCCTGAGCGCGCACCCGCTCGTCGTCGAGGGCACCGCGGTCACCGCCAACCACCTCGACGTGGCCACGAGCGACGCGATGTACAACGGGCAGCGCTTCACGTCCTTCGCCTCCGTCCTCGGTGTGCTGGAACACCCGGAGCAGGCGTCCGCCGCGGACCGGACGGCGGTCGCCGCCCGGTTCAAGCACCTGATGAGCGCCGGTTTCGTCGCCGACTACTTCGCCGTCACCTGCGCGGACACCCCGTGGAACAGGAGCGGACGGTTCTGGCTGGAGCAGAGCGGCAAGGAGACCCGCGAGCATCCCGTCGTCGGCGCCCGCGCGCTTACCTTCGCCTCGATCTGCGCGAACTGGCCGCGCCTGGCGACCCCGCGCGTCGAGGTCACCGGGGCCGGGCTGACTCCGGCGCTGATGCTCAACTCGACGAAGGACCCGGCGACGTACTACGAGGCGGCCGTGCGCGCCCACCGGGCGCTGCCCGGATCCCGGCTGGTGACGGTCGACGGCGGCGACCACGGGCAGTACCAGAACGGCAACCCGTGCGTCGACGCGCACGTCGAGGCGTACCTGCTGGACGGCGTCCTGCCCGCCGGGGACACCCGCTGCCCGGCGACCGCCCTCCCCGCGCCCGCCCCGCGCGGCTGATCCGGGCGGGGTGACGGCCCCGGAGCACGGCCCGGCACCGCCCCGGCACCGCCGACCGCGGTGCCGGGCCCGCCCGTCAGAGGGAGTCGTCCAGCAGGGCGATCGCCCGTTCGCGCATCTCGACCTTGCGGATCTTGCCGGTGACCGTCATGGGGAACTCCTCCATCACGTGGACGTAGCGCGGGATCTTGTAGTGGGCCAGGCGGCCCGCGCAGTACGCGCGCACGGCGGCCGGGGTCAGCGGCTCGGCCCCCTCGCGCATGCGGACCCAGGCCATCAGCTCCTCGCCGTACTTCGCGTCGGGCACGCCGATGACCTGGACGTCCAGCACGTCGGGGTGGGTGTGGAGGAACTCCTCGATCTCGCGCGGGTAGACGTTCTCGCCGCCCCGGATCACCATGTCCTTGATCCGGCCGGTGATGCTCAGGTACCCCTCGTCGTCCATGACGGCCAGGTCGCCCGTGTGCATCCAGCGGGCGGCGTCGATGGCCTCGGCGGTCCGCTCGGGCTCGGCCCAGTAGCCGAGCATGACCGAGTAGCCGCGGGTGCACAGTTCGCCGGGCTCGCCCCGGGGCAGGGTGCGGCCGGAGTGCGGATCGACCACCTTGACCTCCAGGTGCGGGCCCACCCGGCCCACGGTGGAGACCCGGCGCTCCACCGAGTCGTCGGCGCGGGTCTGGGTGGACACCGGTGAGGTCTCGGTCATGCCGTAGCAGATGGACACCTCGGCCATCCCCATGCGGGCGATGACCGCCCGCATCACCTCGACCGGGCACGGCGATCCGGCCATGATCCCCGTGCGCAGGCTCGACAGGTCGTAGGTGGAGAAGGCGGGGTCCGCCAGTTCGGCGATGAACATGGTCGGGACGCCGTAGAGCGACGTGCACGCCTCCGCCTGGACGGCCGCCAGGGTGGCGGCCGGCTCGAAGGACGGGGCGGGGATCACCATCGCGGCGCCGTGGCTGGTGCAGGCGAGGTTGCCCATCACCATGCCGAAACAGTGGTAGAAGGGGACCGGGATGCAGACCCGGTCCTCCTCGGTGTAGTGGCACAACTCGCCCACGAAGAAACCGTTGTTGAGGATGTTGTGGTGCGAGAGGGTCGCCCCTTTGGGGAAGCCCGTGGTGCCCGAGGTGTACTGGATGTTGATGGGGTCGTCCGGGCTCAGGGAGGCCTGAACGCGGGCCAGTTCGGCGCGGTCGCCGCCCCGCCCGCGCTCCAGCAGGGAGGACCACGAGGGTCCGTCCAGCAGGACCACGGTCTCCAGGTCGGGGCAGCGCGGCCGGACTTCCTCGATCATGCCCGCGTAGTCGGAGGTCTTGAAGCGATCGGCCGCGGCGAGCAGCCGGATCCCGGACTGCCGCAGGACGTACTCCAGCTCGTGCGAGCGGTAGGCGGGGTTGACCGTGACGAGGATCGCGCCGATCTTGGCCGTGGCGTACTGCACCAGGGTCCACTCTGCCCGGTTCGGGGCCCAGATGCCGACGCGGTCGCCCGTGGTGATGCCGAGGTCCATGAGTCCGAGCGCGACGGCGTCGACATCGGCGGCCAGCTCCGCGTACGTCCACCGGCGGCCGGTGGCCATGTCGACGAGGGCGTCGCGGCCGGGGAACCTGCGCACGGTGCGGTCGAGGTTCTCCCCGATGGTGTCGCCCAGCAGCGGTACTTCGCCGGTTCCGGACGCATAGCTCGACGCGGCAGACACACGTACCTCCAGGCGGGGCGGCAGGCGCGGGCCCGGGCGGGCCCGCGCGCCTTCATGATCCCCGGCACCCGCGCGGGCGTCCATCGGCGCGCGGGTGCCGGGGATCACGGCGGGGCGGCGGGCGGTCAGCCGGCGGCCCGTTCCGCGACCGGGCGGCGGCGCCGGGCGAGGTCCGTCAATGCGGGCGAGCGCCAGGCGCCGTCCGGGTGGTAGAGGTTGGTGCCGGGCGGGACGATCTCGTCGATGCGGTCGAGCGCGGCGTCGTCCAGGGTCAGCGAGGCTCCCTTGAGCAGGGAGCGCAGCTGGTCCATCGTGCGCGGTCCGATGATCACGGAGGTGACCGCCGGGTGAACGGCCGGGAAGGCCACGGCCAGTTCGGGCAGGGTGGCCCCGATGTCCGCCGCCAGCTCGATCAGCCGCCCCGCCGCCTCCAGCTTCGCCGCGTTCCCGGGGAGCGCGGGATCGAAGCGGGCGGGGGTCAGCGCGGCGCGGCCCGAGGTGAGGTCGACGGGGGTGCCGGTGCGGTACCTGCCGCTGAGGAATCCGGAGGCCAGCGGGCTCCAGGTCAGTACGCCCATGCCGTAGCGGAGGGCGGTGGGCAGGACGTCGCGTTCGATGCCGCGTGCCAGGATCGAGTACGGGGGCTGCTCGGTCCGCAGCCGCGGCAGCGCCCGCCGCTCGGAGACGTGATGGGCCTCGGCGATCTCCTCGGCCGGGAAGGTGGAGCAGCCGAAGGCCCTGATCTTGCCCTCCCGCACCAGGTCGCCCAGGACGGACAGGGTCTCCTCGATGTCGGTCGTGTGGTCGGGCCGGTGCACCTGGTAGAGGTCGATCCAGTCCGTGTTCAGCCGCCGGAGGCTGTCCTCCACGGCCCGGACGATCCAACGCCGGGAGTTCCCGCTCCGGTTGGGCCCATCCCCCATCGGGAAGTGGACCTTGGTCGCGAGGACGACGTCGTCCCGGCGGCCGCCCGCCAGGGCCTTGCCGACGATCTCCTCGGACTCCCCCGCGGAGTACATGTCGGCGGTGTCGACGAAGTTGACGCCCTCGTCGAGCGCGGCGTGGATGATCCGCACGCAGTCGTCGTGGTCCTGGTTGCCCACGGCTCCGAACATCATGGTGCCGAGGCAGTGCACGCTCACCTGGATGCCGGTCCGGCCGAGGCTGCGGTAGGTCATGGTCATGACGGTGCACTGTAGGAGTTGGAGCGCACTCCAGTGCAAGCCCCTTCCACCCGGCACCTGTTAGCCTGCGGGCATGTCTCTCCTCTGTGCGTAGGGCCCCGCACCGACCGCCCGCCCGGGCGGTCCTCCGGCGTCCCCGTACGTGCGCGGCGCCCTGGTGCGCGCCGCCTTCCAGAGGAATACCTCCGTGCCGTTCGCTTCCTATCGCGCTGTCCTGCGCGCTCCTCACGCCTGCCGTACCTTCGGCGCCGCCCTGCTCGGGCGGCTGTCGTACGGCATGGTCTCCCTCTCCCTGCTGCTCGCCGTGAAGGACGCCACCGGGTCGTACCGCGCGGCGGGCGCGGTCACGGCCCTGTTCGGCGTGGCGAGCGTGTCCCTCTCCCCCGTCCGTGCGCGCCTGGTCGACCGGTACGGGCCGCGGCGGGCCCTGGTGCCGATGGCGGGCGCGTACGCGGCGCTGCTGGCGGCCCTGGCCGGGCTGACCTGGAGCCCAGGCGCCGGGGCGACCGCCCTCGGGGCCCTGGCGATGGCCGCCGGGTGCTGCACTCCGCCGCTCGGGCCGGTGATGCGCGCCCTGTGGAGCACGCTGGTGCCCGACCGCCTGATGCTCCAGCGCGCGTACAGCCTGGACGGGGTCGCCGAGGAACTGCTCTTCGTGAGCGGTCCGCTGCTCGTCGGTCTGCTGCTGCCGGTTGCCGGGGCGGCCTCGGGGCTGGCGGCCAGTGGGGCGCTGATCCTGGTGGGGACCCTCGCGCTCGTCTCCTCCCCCGTCGCACGGTCGGCGCGCGGGTCCGCCGGAACGGGGACGGCCGGAGAACCGTCCGGGGCCGGGCAACCCGCGCGCGGGCGGGGTGGGTTGTGGTCCTCGGGGCTGCTCGGTGTGGTCGTCGTCTCGGCCGGTGTGGGGATCGGGCTGGGCGCCCTGGACCTGCTCGTGGTGGCCTTCGCCGATCAGCGGCACCGGTCCGGGGCGGTGCCGTGGGTGCTGGCCGCCCTGTCTACGGGCAGCGCGCTCGGGGGGCTGGCGTACGGCGCCGTGGCGTGGCGGATGCCCGGACGGCGGCGCCTGCCGCTGATCGCGGCGGCGCTGGCGGTGGCCTTGACCGCGGCGGGTCTGGCACCGGACGTGTACGTGCTCCTCCTACTGGCGGCGCTCGCGGGCGTGTTCATCGCACCCGCCCTCACGACGGCCTACCTGGTCGCCGACGAGTCGGCCGATCCGGCCCACCGCGTCCGGGCGGGCGCCTGGGTCAACACCGCGCTCAACGCCGGCACGGCGGCCGGCAGCGCCGCCGTCGGCCTGCTCGTGGGCCGGCTGCCCGTGGCATGGTGCTTCGCGCTGGTGGCCGCCCCGGTCCTGCTGTCGGCGGCAGCGGTCGGCGTCAGGGGCCCGGGGCGGGGGTGGTCCCGCCCCCGGCGCGGGGCGCGGACCGGGGCGCCGCCGCGGACGGCGGCGGGCCCGGAAACGGAGGTGGCGCGCACCTGATCGCTTTGGCAGGATGCCGTGATGATCTCCCCCGAGCCGATACCTCCGGTCGTTCCCGCAGGCCGGATGGCCCACACCGATCAGCCCGTACTCGACCTGCCCGACGGCGGCGCGCTGCGCCCCTGGCGGCCGGACGACGCGGACGCACTGGTGGCCGCCGGTCTCGATCCGTCGGTCCGGCTGTGGAACATGCTGGGGACCTGGACGCCCGAGGAGGCGCGCGGGCGGATCGAGGGCATGCGGCGGCGCTGGGAGGCCGAGTCGGGTGCGCTGTGGGCGATCGTCCCCCGCGGCGGCGGCGCGCCCGTCGGGCTGGCCGGGTGGAACGACATCGACCTCGCGGCCGGCACCGCCGAGATCCTCTACTGGATCCTGCCCGCCGCCCGCGGAGGCGGTGTCGCCGCGGCGGCCGCCCGGCGCGTCAGCCGCTGGGCACTGGACGAACTGGGGCTCCACCGAGTCGAGTTGCTGCACGCGGTGGACAACCCGGCGTCCTGCCGCGTGGCGGACAAGGCCGGTTTCGCCCTGGAGGGCACGATGCGCAGCGCCGTGCTCCACGCGGACGGATGGCACGACATGCACCTGCACGCCCTGGTGCAGGGTGACATCTGAAATGGCTCCGTCCCCCACTGCCGACCTGCTTCGGAACAAGAGGTTCCGTACGCTGCTGATCGCGAGCCTCGTCTCGGCGAGCGGCTCGGCCATGGCGCCGGTCGCCCTCGCCTTCACCGTGCTCGGCTTCGACGGCCGCCCCGGCTCGCTGGCCGTCGTCCTCGCGGGCAGTACGGCTCCGCAGCTGATCCTGCTCCTCGTCGGCGGGGTCGCCGCGGACCGGTTCTCCCGCCGCCGGCTGATCGTGATCGGCAACCTCGTACCGGCCGTGACCCAGGCGACGGTCGCCCTGCTCGTGTTCCAGGGGGCGGCCACCACGGCCCGCGTCGCGGTGTTCGCGGCCGTCGCCAGCGGCGCCTCCGCTCTGGCCTCGCCCGCCATGAACAGTCTGCTGCCACAGTTCGTCGAGGCGTCCCGGCTCCAGCAGGCGAACGCCCTGGTGCGCCTGCCCACGAACCTGGTCCGCATCCTGGCGCCCGCGGTGGGCGGCGTCCTGGTCGCGCTGGTCGGGCCGCAGCTCACCCTCGCCTGGGACGCGGCGAGTTTCGCCGTCGCCGCGCTGCTGTACGGGCGGCTGCGGATCGCCGGTCCGGTCCCGGCGCGGGGGTCCGCACTACGCGACTTCCGTACCGGCTGGAGCGAGTTCCGCGGCCGGTTCTGGCTCTGGTCCTACACCCTGTCCGGCACCTTCGTCGTGGCGTTCTGGCTGGGCGGGTACGGGCTGCTGGGTCCGGTCGTCGCCCACGACACGGACCTCGGCGCGGCCGGGTGGGGCATCGTGCAGGGCTCCTTCGCGGTCGGGCTGGTGCTCGGCGGAGTGCTCTCGCTGCGCTGGAAACCGTCCCGCATCATGATCGCGTGCGTGGCCGCCAACCTGCCCCTGGCGCTTCCCCTGCTGGCGCTGGCCGTCCGCGCACCCCTGCCGGCCATCGCGGTCGCCGCGGCCCTGGCGGGGGTGGGGGTGGACATCTCGATCGTGTGCTGGAACACCGTGATGCAGCAGCAGCTCCCGGACGAACTGCTGGGACGGCTGGGTTCGTTCAGCTCGATCGGCGAACGGCTGGCCGTCCCGCTGGGCTACCTCCTCGTCGGCGCCGCCGCGGCTTCCTGGGGGACGGCGACCGTCCTGTCGCTGGCGGCGGCGGCGATGACCCTGGCCACGGTGGTGCTGTTCGCCGCACCGAGCCTGTGGACGATGCGCAGGGCACCCGCGGCCGAGAAAGCCACCGCGCCCGCCTGAGGCCCCGAGCCCCCGGTCGCGAACGGACCTTCGGGGCCGGGGTGGGCGCGGGGGCGCCTGGCGGGGTGGGTACTCTGCGGTGCCCTCGAAGCCCGGGGGCGTTCGACCCCGCTCAGGAGGAACCATGGCCGTCAAGAAGGCCACCATCACGCAGCAGGTGGCGCAGGCCATCGCCGAGGTGAACCCGGCCGACCGCCCCGTCGTCACCATCCAGGCCATCGCGGGCCCCAGCGTGTGGCTCATGAGCATGCTCGGCCTGATCGGCCAGGCGTTCCTCACGTACTACTTCATCACGGTCACCGAGCAGGCCGTGGTGATACACAAGGCCGGCCGGATGAGCAACCGGCCGCAGGAGATCGCCTTCGTGATCCCCGCCGAGCAGGCCGCCGGCATCGTCTCCGGCATCGACCGCAACGCGGTGTGGAGTTCGTTCCGCATCCAGCTGCCCCGACAGCAGAAGCCGACCCGGATGAACGTGCACCGGATGTGGCGCACCGAGATGGACCAGCTGCTGGGCCGGCTGACTGGACAGCTCACCGTCTGACGGGGCGTGGCGGCCGCGGTGCGCAGCGCCCGCGGCCGGCGCGATGCCCGCAGGTCAGGAGGCGGTCTTCGCCCGGTTCCTGCGTCCCGCGAGCTGGCCCTGCACGTAGGGGTCCGTATCCGGGGCGTACGGGCCGCCGTGGGCGGACAGCACGTCGGTGATCCGCTCCCACTCGGCGAGGGTGGCGCGGGTCCGCACGTCGGGATCGTCCGGGTCCCCCGCGGCCTCCGCGGCCTTCTCCGCTTCTTCGAGCGCCTGGGCACTCTCGTGGTGGGACATTCCGGTGGCGAGGCGCCGGACCTCGTCGCAGGCCTCGCGCTCCGCCGACGTGGGGCCGTCCTGCACGAACTGCGGATCGTCTGCCTCTGCCATGGGGTTCCCTTCCTCGCATCCTGGGCCGCGGTACCGGGGCCGCGGCCCGCAGTGCGCATTATGCGCGGGCCGCGCACCGCGCCGTCACGGGGGCCGGGGTCCCGCCGTACCGGCGGCCCGTCCGCGTCAGGCCGCGTGGCCCAGGGGGCGTCGGCACGCGGGGGCGCCCGGATCGGCGCCGGGGGCGTGGTTCTCGACGAACTCGGCCGCGGCGTCCTCCCGTTCGAGGCGGGCCAACAGCTCCTTTCCGCTCCGCGTGCGACGCGGGGCAGGCAGCTGGCAGCACTGCGACGGGCGTCGCCCCGTCACGCGTCGTCATCGGCGGCCGCCTCGATCACACCGCTGCCACCGGGCAGCCGGGTCACCCGCAGGGGCGTGAGGCCCGCCCGCTCCAGCAGGTCGGCGTTCTCCTCCCGGGTGCGCTCCCGGCCCCCCCGTCGAAGAGGGACATCATGTAGAGGTCCATCAGGCCGCCCCACCGGCCGCCGGACCCCCCGTCCGCGTCGTCCGCCGGGTCAGCGGCCGCGAGGTGGTCGATGAGGACCAGCCGGGCGCCCGGTCCCATCGCGGCGCGGCAGTTGCGCAGGATGGCGACACAGGACTCGTCGTCCCAGTCGTGCAGGACGTGGCGCAGGACGTAGCGGTCCGCACCGGCCGGTAGGTCCTCGAAGAAGTCGCCCTCGCGCAGCTCGCAGCGGTCCGCGAGGCCCGCGCCGGTCAGCCGCAGGGCGGCGGGCGGGAGGGCGGCCGCGAGGTCGCCGAGCTGATCCAGAGCAGCCGGCGGTGCCCGATGCGCAGGACCTGCCAGACCCGGCCGGGAAGGTTGCGGCTGTCCTCGGCGAGGTCGGTGTAGGCGTTGTAGGTGTTGGCCAGCAGCCCGTACACCAGGGAGACGGCCAGCCCGGCGAAGAACGGCCCGGTGACCCCGCCGCCCGCCACCGTCCAGCCGAGCGCGAAGGTCAGCATCCCGGGGACACAGGTCCGCGGCCGCCCCAGGAGCAGGGTGATCCGCGCGGTCTCGCCCCAGCCGGAGCTGCCGGGGGTGCGGCGCACCGCGTCCTCGCGCCGCTGCGGGCTGAGCGCGGCGAACTCCTCGGGTCCGGGCAGGGGCGCCGGCGATACGGGTCATCGGGCGGCGTTCACGCTCACGGGGGTCGTCCTCCATCCGCCGGGCCCGGCCCGCGCTGCTCTCGCGGGGCCCGGCCGTGCCTCACGGTTCGGTGGTCCGACCATGGCGGCGATCACTTGACGGCCACTCAGATGTCGCTCGAGACCCTGTCCGGAACCGGTCCGGAAGCCCTCCGGGCGCGCTGGAGGAGCGCCGTGGTGAGGCGGGCCGGGAAACTCGCGTAGAGTGGGGTTTACCGACGCGGGGTGGAGCAGCTCGGTAGCTCGCTGGGCTCATAACCCAGAGGTCGCAGGTTCAAATCCTGTCCCCGCTACTCATGGATGAGGCCCCCTCGACGTTCACGTCGAGGGGGCCTCATCACGTTGCCGGGCCGGACGCCGCTACGGGCCCGCGCCGGTCAGCCGTGCAGCAGGTCCGGGCCGATAGCACCGAGGGCGGGGGCCCCGGCCAGCGCCATCCGCAGCGAGAGCTGCTCCCGGTAGGAGTCGAACAGGGCGGCCACGCCGTCGGCGCCGCCCACGGACAGGGCCCACAGGACCGGGCGGCCCACCAGGACCGCGCGGGCCCCCAGCGCGAGCGCGACCAGGACGTCCGTCCCCGTCAGAACGCCCCCGTCGACCAGGACCGGCACCCTGCCCCCCACCGCGCGGACGATCTCCGGCAGCACCTCGGCGGTCGCGGCCGCGCGGTCGAGCTGGCGGCCGCCGTGGTTGGAGACGATCACCCCGGCCGCCCCGGCGGCCACGCACGCCGCCGCGTCGTCGGCCCGCAGCACGCCCTTGACCAGCACGGGCAGGCCGGAGAGCCGGTGGAGCTCGCCGATCACCTCGGGCCCGATCGAGGGGTCCTGTTCCCAGCCGGGCGTCCGGGTGCCCAGTCCGACCGAACGGCACAGCTCGTCGTCCTGGGGCAGCGGCAGCGCCAGACCCGCCGTGGCCTTCGGCGGGACGTAGGGCGCGTCCACGGTGAGGACCAGGGCCCGGGCCCCGGCCGCGGTGGCCCGTTCGACCTGGCGGCGGGTGATGTCCCGGTCCCGCAGGCAGTACACCTGGTACCACCAGGGCCCGGCGGCCGCCGCGACGTCCTCCGGGTGACGGGTGGCGCGGGAGGAGAGCACCATCAGGGAGCCGGCGGCCCGGACGCCCGCGGCCGTGGCCACCTCTCCCTCGTCGTGCGCCATCCGGTGGAAGGCGGTCGGCGCCGCCAGGACCGGCGCGGAGAGCGTGCTGCCGAACAGCTCCACGGAGGTGTCCACCGCGGACACGTCCCGCAATACGCGCGGGGCGAACCGCCGGGCCCGCCAGGCCGCCGCCGCCTCGCCCGTGCTGAGCTGCTCGTCGGAGCCCGCCGCGTAGAAGTCGTAGGCCGCCGCGGGAAGCACCGCCCGGGCGCGTTCCGCGAGCCCCGGACCCGCCGTGATGTCGTTCACCGGTGCCGCCTCAGACCCACTCGCCGGAGCCGGCCCGGTCGCCGCCGACGACCCGGACGGCGAACTCCAGCCCGGCGACCGCCTGCTGGGCGCGGGCGACCGCCTCCGCGGCGTCCGCGCCGCGGGCGCGCACGAAGGCGGCGCGGGACTCGGAGCTGTCGAGTTCGCCGATCGTGTCCCCCGCGTCCAGGAGGGCCTCGGCGACGACGACGTCCGGCAGGGCGGCCGCCTCGGCCAGCCCGTTGATGGCGGTGAGGGTGCCGCGCGCGTGGGGCACGGCGAACCAGATGGCCTCGGGGCGGCGGTCCACCGTGGGGTCCGCGAGGGTCTTGCGGATGTCGGCCAGCACAGGCTGCCCCAGGGTCTGGCGGACCACGCAGTCGACGAGGTCGACCCCGGTGACGTCCTGGACCAGGTAGGGGATCTCGTCCCCGGCGAGCCGGACGTGGGTCTCGATGACGCGCGGCCCGGCGTCGGTGAGCACCACCTCGGTGTGGGTGACGCCGTAGGTGATGCCGAGGGCGTCGAGCAGACGGCGCACGTAGGCGTGCACCGAACCGGTCCGCTCGTCGTCGAGTTCGGCGGGGACGACGTGGCCGACCTCGACGAAGCCGACCGGATCGGAGTACTTGCGGGTGATCGCCAGGATCTCGTGCTCGCCGTCCTCCGAGAAGGCCTCGACGCTGAACTGCGGCCCGACGTGGAAGCGTTCGACGAGCACGCCCGCGTCGGGGATCACCTCGAAGTCGCGCGCGGCGCGGGCGAAGGCCGCCTCCGCCTCCTCGGCGTCGCGGACGACGGAGACGCCGAAACTACCCGCCCCCTGGGCCGGTTTGACCACGCAGGGCGTGCCGTGTTCGGCGAGGAAGGCGCGGAGCTGCGCCGCGTCGGCGACGCGGGCGACCGGGGTGTCGTCGACGCCGGTCTCCGCGAGCCTGCGACGCATCGCGTGCTTGTCGTGGACGTAGGTGATGGTCTGCGGGCTGTGGCAGGGCAGGCCGAGCGCCGCGGCGACGGCGGCGGCGCGGTCCTGGTCGCGTTCGCCGAAGGTGCCGACCCGGGTGAAGGGGTGTCGGGCGTGGACGGCGGCCGCCAGGGCGATCCATTCCTCGTCGGGGGCCTCGCTGCGCAGGGCGAGCACCCGGTCGTGCTGACCGGGCTTGCGGATCTTGGGCACGAAGTCCATCCGGCACAGGATGGTGGTGGCCACCTCCGGACCGCCCGCCTCACGGATCAGTCCGGGGACCTCGCGGCCGCCGCCGACGATGAGTACGTGCTCGGTCATGTGGTCACCTCGGTGGTTGCGGGGGCGGGCGGGGTGGCGGGCAGCTTCCCGGGGGCGTCGGCAGGAGCGTCCTTCGGGCCGCCGGTGGCCCGTACGACGACTGCGGCCACCGCGAAGATCCCGGCGAGCAGCGCCCAGCCTATGCTGCCGAGCGGGAGCATGACCGAGGTCATCAGGACCGGGCCGACGATCTGCTGGCCGGTCACGCCCAGGCTGAAGGTGGCCAGGTAGCGGGAGCGGGCCGGGGCCGGGGACATCTCGTACGACAGGTTCCAGACGGCGACCGAGTGCAGGTTCTCGCCGACCGTGAGGAGCACCACCGCGAGCACGGCGCAGGCCGCGGCGGGCCAGACGGAGACGTGCTCGGCGCCCGCGAAGAGGCCGCAGGACAGCAGCAGCGGCAGCAGGGCGACCCAGACGAGCTTGAGGGCGCGCGCGGTGGTCTCGGCGAACTTGGAGACGTACACCTGGAGCAGCACGGTGAGGACGGTGTTCACGGCGAGGAGCACCGAGACGGCCGAGGCGGGTGCGCTGGTGGCGGTGGTGAGCCACAGCGGCAGCAGCACGAAGAGCACCGAGTCGTGCAGGGACAGGACGCCGTTGGAGAGGGTGAACAGCAGGAACCGCAGGTCCCGGAAGGGACTGCGGACGGACTGCCCGGACGCGGGCACGGCGGTTTCGGGCTGCGGAGCGAGCGCCGCCGCGGCGGCCGGTGGAGCGGTCTTCGGCGCGGCGGCCCCGGGGGCGGCGCGGCGGCGCAGCCGCTCCACGACGACGGCGATGACGAAGAAGGTCAGCGCGTTGCCGAGGAAGAGGGCGACGAAGGCGGCCCGGCTCTCGACCGCCAGCACGGCGCCGGCCAGCAGGAACCCGGCGGTCAGCCCGATGTTGCGGACCGAGCGGATCGAAGCCATCGTGCGGGTCTGGTTCTCGCCGCCCTCGATCAGCCCGACCACGACCTGCTGGAGCGGTGAGCAGCCCCGGTCCAGCGCGGTGAGGACGCAGGTCAGCAGCGCGTACGGCCAGAAGTCGTGGACCAGCGCGAAGCCCGCGTAGCCGATGCCGCGGGCCGCGAGCAGGGCGACGTAGACCCGGGCGGGGCCGACCCGGTCGGCGAGCCGCCCGAGCGGGACCGGGCTGAGCAGGCCGACGACGCTCGCGACGGCGAGCACCAGGCCGACCCGCTCGGCCGGGAAGCCGACGACGGTGACGAAGTACAGGGTCGACGCGGCGAGGAACATGCCGGAGCCGACCGAGTCCACGGCGGCGCCCGCGGCGAGCTTGCGCCCAGCGGGGGTCCTGGGCAGGATCGCGACCAGGAACCGGGCGAGCCGACCGGTGAGCGGGGACGGCGCGGCCGGGCCCGGCGCGGGGGTCCGCGGGCCGCTCATGCGCCACGCCCCGGGACGGCCGCGGGCGGGGCCCCGCGCAGCCACGCGGTGAGTTCACCGGTGCGCCGGACGTGGACCTCGGTGGCCGCCTCGGGCGGCGGCTGGCGCAGCCAGTTCCAGGTGTACCGGCGGACCGCGTTGACGTGCCGCTGCGCCTCCAGCGGGTCCGGCTGCCCTGCCGCCGCGGCCAGCAGCGCGGTGGCCAGCTGGATCCGGCCCAGGCGCTCGACCAGGACCCAGCCGCCCGCGGCGGTGAACGCGGGGTCCGCGCCCACCCATTCCTCCCGGGTCACGCCGAGGCCGCGCACGGCCTCGTCCACGAGGTCCCAGGCCGCGGCGGCCCGGCCGGCCGGGCGCGGCCCGAGCGCCGCGCGCAGCCGGGCGAGGGCGCCGTCGTAGTAGGCGGGGCGGGCCGCGAAGGTGACCACCGAGGTGACCAGGCGGTGCGCGGCGTCGGCGCTCTGCCCCTCGCGCACGGGCATCATGTCGGCGACGTAGGTGTCGACCCGGGAGCGGGTCCGTACGACGTCCTCCCCCACCACCCAGCGGACGCAGGCGTGCATCATCTCGTCGAGGTCGTCCAGGTCGTCCGTGCCGTCGGCGGCGGGGCCTGGCGCGGCGGCGCGCAGCCACGCCCGGGCCGCCGCCAGGTCGATCAGCCGGTCGCAGACCTCCTCGCCCCACGAGACGTCGCCGCCGGGCCCGGCCGCGGTGACCGGGACGTCCGGCAGGGCGAGGGCGGCCGCCTCCAGCCGGGCCACCGCCTCGCCCACTGCGGCCCGGGCCCGGCCGAGCCCCTGGCCCGGACGGGCCGGGGCGTGCTCGCCGCTCACACGCGCTCCAGCCAGTGCTCGTACGCCGCGTTGCGGCCGCGCACGACCTCCTGGAAGAGCCCGCGCAGGTCCTTGGTGACGGCGCCGACCCGGCCGTTGCCGACCGGGCGCTCGTCGACGGAGGCGACCGGCACGATCTCGGCCGCGGTCCCGGTCAGGAACGCCTCGTCGGCCATGTACACCTCGCTGCGCGGGATGCTGCGCTCGACGACGGTGAAGCCGAGGTCGCGGGCGAAGGTGATCGCGCAGTCGCGGGTGATGCCGGGCAGGATGCCGTCGCTGACCGGCGGGGTGACCAGCTCGCCGCCCCGGAGCATGAAGAGGTTGGCGGCCGACGCCTCGGCGATGTGCCCGTTGGCAGTCAGCATCAGCGCGTCGTCGTACCCGGCGCGCTGGGCGCCGACCTTGGCGAGGGCGCTGTTGACGTACGCGCCGGTGGCCTTGGCCAGCGGCGGCACGGTCTGGTTCGAGTTGCGCTGCCAGTTGCTGACGATGAGGCGGCAGCCCTCGTTCTCCGCCTTGTCGCCGAGGTAGGAGCCCCAGGGCCAGACGGCGATGGACATGCGGACGGCGTCGAGGTTCGGGGCCACGCCCATTTCGCCGTAGCCGAGGTAGGCGATCGGGCGGATGTAGCAGGAGGGCTGGCCGTTGACGCGGACGAGGTCGAGGACCGCCTGGACCAACTCCTCGTCGGTCCAGGGCAGTTCCATCAGGTAGACGCGGGCGGAGTCGCGCAGCCGGGCGATGTGCTCGCGCAGCCGGAACACGGCGGGGCCGGTCTCGGTCTCGTAGGCGCGGACGCCCTCGTAGACGCCCCAGCCGTAGTGCAGGCTCGGGGTGAGCACGTGCACCTGGGCCTCGTCCCAGGGGACCAGTTCGCCGTCCATCCAGATGAAGGGGGTCGGGGTCAGTGGCATGTCGGCTCAGTCTCCTTGTGGGGTGGTGCTGTTCGGGCCGAGGCTGCGCAGCCGGCCGTGTTCGCCGTCCCCCTGGAGGCGGACGGTCTCGGTGAGGACCTGGTGGCCCTCGCCGGTGAAGTGGAACCAGCCGTGGCGTGCTTCGAGGTCGCAGCCCCGCAGTCTCTTGGCGTCGTAGGCGGCGAGGCCGTACCAGATGTCGCGGACTCCGTTGGCCAGCGACCAGCGGATGGTCTCGTGGTAGGTGAGGGCGAAGTAGACGCCCTTGGCCCGGTCGTCGTCGAAACCGGCGGTGCGCCCGAAGAGGGCGTCGCCGGAGCGGAGGTAGAGGACGAAGCCGAGGGTCTCGCCGTCGCGTTCGGCACTGAGGACGAGGGCGCTGTCGCCGACGGTCTCGCGGATCGCCGCGAAGTCACGCTCGACGCGCGGACGGCCTCCCGGCAGGCCGTACTTGGCGCGCAGGGCGACCTGGAGGTCGACGACCGGCCCGGTGAGCGCGTCGGCTCCCTCGCGGACCACGGTGGTGAATCCGGCCTCGGCGTACTCGCGCAGTTCGCGGTTGGCGCGCTTGCGCTTGCGGCTGACCAGGGAGGCGAGGTAGGCGTCCCAGTCCGGGGCGTCGAGGCGCAGGACGGATTCGGCGCCGAGGACGGCCGGGACGTGGCCCCGCTCCGCCGCCGCCGGGCCGAGGATCCCGGCCTGTTCGTCGGTGGCGTAGAGCAGGGCGTGGCTGGCGCACCCGAGGGAGCGGGCCGCGTCGTCGAGCAGCCCGGGCAGGGCGGCGAGGACCTCCCGGCGCTCGCTCTCGCCGCGGTCGGCGGCGTGGACGATGCCGTGGTGGGAGCCGAAGACGGAGAGCGCCACCGAGGGGTACTGGGCGCGGCGGGCCTCGGGGAGGGCGGCCGCCAGCTCGTCCCAGCGGGCCCGCTCGGCCCCGGTGAGGTGCTCGGGGTCGCCGAAGGCGCCGAGGTCGCCGGTCATCTTGGGCGCGTCGTAGAAGAGCAGGCCGCCGCCGTCGCGGGTCAGGAGCAGCGGGGCGAGGGCGGCCAGGGAGCCGTCGGGGCCGTGGACGGCGAGGTAGTGGGTCTCGTGGAGGTCGGTGCGTTCGGTGAAGCGCCACCAGCGGTCGTCGTCCCATATGACCGGGGGCCGCTCCAGGGCCGGGAACTCCCGGGCGGTGGGTCGGCTCGCGGGGTCCAGGACCGTGGCCGTGTACGTCATCGCGCCTCCCCGGCCGTTCCGGTGACCAGGTCCCAGCCGAAGGCCGCTTCGGTGTCGGCCTCGGTCTTGGCGATCAGGGCAAGCAGTTCGCCCTCGGTCGTGGCGGTGACCAGCCAGGTGGCGATGAAGTCGCCGGACTTGCGCCCGGTGTAGCGGGCGCCGCTCCAGTCCTCACCGGGCTCGGCGAGGACGGCGAAGTCCCGGGTGCCGTCGGGGGCTTCGAGGGGGACCCGAGTGATCCGCCCGTTGCGCGGCGGGAGGCCGAAGTTGGCGACGAGGGGGGCGCTGCGCGCGTGCGCGCGGACGGCGTCGAGGTCCACGGGCAGCTCGCATTCGATGCGGGACCACAAGTGCCGTGGATCGAGGCCGAGTACGGCCTCCAGCATGGCCGGGATCGGGGTTCCGCCGACCCGGCCCGCGATCTCGCACAGCACGATCTCGTCGGCGTCGGTCACGAAGAACTCGGCGTGCACGAAGAGCGCGGGCGCCGCGGGCAGGGCGTCCACCAGCCGCCAGGTCTCCTCCACCAGCCGCCGGTGCAGAGGGTCTTCGCGCTCCAGGGTCCAGCTGCCGTTGCCGGAGTCGGTCCAGTGCGAGAGGCAGCCGCCGTCGGTGTAGAGCGAGGGCACGGCCACGACGGGCCCGCCGTCCGCGTGCAGGGCGTCGACGTGGAAGAAGCGGCCCGCGACGAACTCCTCGACCTCGTGCCCGCCGGAGCGGATCCGGTCGGCGACGGCGGGCAGGTCGTCGGGGGTGTCCAGGACGGCCACGCCGGTGGAGCCGGAGCCGCCGCGCGGCTTGACGACGACCGGGCCGGGGTGGGCGGCCATGAAGGCGAGGACGTCGGCCGACGAGTCGGCCGGGGCGAAGGCGGGGACGCGGATCCCGCCCGCGGCGGCGAGTTCCTTCATCCGGACCTTGTCGCGGTAGGCGCGGGCGCTCTCGGGGCGCTGGCCGGGCAGGGCGTACTCCTCGCGCAGGGCGGCGGCGCGTTCCACGTCGACCTCGGCGAGGGCGAGGACGCGGGTGACCCCGTACCGCGCGCACAGGCGGCGCGCGGCGTCCCGTACGGCGGTGTCGTCGAAGTAGTCGGCGACGGTTTCGACGGCGAGGAAGCCGGGGCCGGGGTCGACGCCGGCAGCGGTGACGGCCAGCAGTCGGCCGGACTCTTCGCCGAGCCACTCGGCGAAGGGCAGTCCGGCGTTGCGCGGGCTGAGCAGGACCAGGATCATGCGCCCGCTCCGGTTCCGTGCTGGGCGGCGAGCGCGGCGAAGGCGCTCGCGGTGTGCGGGTCGAGGGGGATGCCGTCGGTGGCGCGCCGTTCGGCGGTGCGGCGCTGCGGGTCGCCGGGGACCTGGACGGGCTGGGTCGCCTCGACGCCGGGCCGGGTGCCGCGGGTGGTGGTGACCAGGTCGGCGAATCCGGCGGCGAACCCTTCGGCCCCGCCGAAGGCGGCCGGGTCCAGGCAGATCAGGAAGTGGCCCACCTGGCGGCTGCGGCCGGGGGCGGATTCGCCGATGTGCTCCAGGTGCCAGTCCGCGGGCGAGCCGGTGAGGACGGCGCCGAGGAGGGTGGCGACCATGGCGAGGCCCTGGCCCTTGTACCCGCCGAGCGGGGAGAGGGCGTACGCGTCCTCGGGATCGGTGGCGGGGCGGCCGTCGGCGTCGGTGGCCCAGCCCGCGTCGAGGGCGCGTCCGTGCTTGCGCCGCTCCTTGATCTCGCCGAAGCAGACCTGGCTGGTGGCCATGTCGAGGGCGAACTCGTCGCCGTCGTCGGCGGCGGCCACGCTGAGCGGGTTGGTCCCGTACAGCGGGGTCGTTCCGGAGAACGGTGCGACGCGCGAGGCGGCGGAGGTGGTGACGATGCCGACCAGGCCCTGGGCCGCGAGGTGGCGGCTGTAGACGGAGGCGGCGCCGAAGTGGTTGGAGTTGCGGACGCCGACGGCCGCCACGCCGTGGGTGCGTGCGCGCTCGGCGGCGATCCGGGCGGCGGCCAGGCCCGCGACGACGCCGAGGGCGCCGTCGGCGTCGAGCATGACGGCGGCGCCGGAGTCCCGCAGCACGGTGATGTCGGGGCGCGCGGTGGCGATGCCCTGGTCGAGTTCGGCGAGGTACTGCGGGAGCAGCCGCAGTCCGTGGGTGTCGATGCCGCGCAGGGAGGTCTCGGTGAGGGCGGCGGCCACGTCGCGGGCGTCGTCGTCCGGGACGCCCGCGGCCCGGAGCGCGGCGAGCGCGGTGGCGGTGGCGGAGGCGGCCGTCACCAGGGCGGGCGCCCCGGCGGCGCCGCTGCGGGCGGCGGGCACGCCGTCGGCCGGCGCGGCGGGGGCCGGGGATGCGGGGACGCTGGTCATGCGGGTGCCTTCCAGACCAAGAGGGATGCGTCGGCGTCGTCGGCGGGCGTCGCGGCGAAGCCGGTGGCGCGGGCCGCTTCGCCGAGCGCGGCGACGGTGGCGTCGGGGCGGGTCCAGACGGTGTCGGCGCCGTCGGCGACGGCGCGGGTGACGGCGGTGCGCAGCAGGGCGGCCAGTTCCGCCGCGCTCGCCCGGTCCTCGACGGACAGTTCCGTCAGCCGGCGCACGGTGTCGCTCGGCTCGCGGCCGGGCAGCGGCCGGCGGCGTTCGGCGAGCGAGGCGACCGGGGCGGCGTCGCGGTAGGCGGCGATCCGCCCGCCGTCCCAGCCGGCCCGCCCGGCCAGCACGGGCCGGACGGTGAAGGCGGGCCCGTCGAAGTCGGGGACGAAGCCGGTGCCGGGAGCGTCCGGCAGGGTGATCCGGCCCTGCTCGTCGAGCAGCACCCCGGTGCCCGTGTCCACCGCGAGCAGCGCGATGGAGTCCGCGTCGAGGTGGTCGACGTACGGTCCGAGGTGGGCGGTGGCCGAGACGCCGGCGCTGGATTCGGGCATGCAGCCGAGCATCGTACCGAGGCCCGCGGCGCGGGCCCGGCGCAGCATGCGCAGCGCCGGGGTGATCCCGCCCGCCTTCATCAGCTTGAGGTTGACCCCGTGGAAGGCCTCGGCGCAGGCGTCGAGGTCGTCGGGGCCCGTGATGCTCTCGTCGGCGTACACCGGGATCGGGGAAGCCTCCTTGAGCGTGCGGGCGTCGTCCCACCGCTCGCGCGGGAAGGGCTGTTCCAGGAGTTCCACGCCGAGTTCGCGCATCGCGTCCAGGGCGCCGAGCGTACCGGCCAGGTCCCAGCCGCAGTTGCCGTCGACGAAGAACGGGGCGTCGGTGTGCTCGCGCAGGGCGCGCAGGACGTGCAGGTCGCCGGGGGCGGCGAGTTTGACCTTGTAGGCGGGCCAGCCCGGCCGTTCCCGGAGTTTGCGCACCATCACCGCGGGCTCGTCCAGGCCGATGCTGTAGCTGGAGTGCAGGACGCCGGGCGCCTCGCCGCCCAGGTGGCGCCAGAGCGGTACGTCCGCCAGCCGGGCCGCGAGGTCGTGCGCGGCGACGTCCAGCGCGGCCAGCAGGAACGGCGAACCGGCGAGCAGGGGGGCCAGTACGGCCCAGGCGCCCTCGGGATCGTCCCCGGGCAGCGCGCGCACGGTGGCCGCGACCCGGCGCAGGTCGTCGTGCATGGCCGCGAGGGAGGAGTTGTAGCGGTCGGTCATGAAGGCCGAGGCCTCGCCGAACCCCGAACGCCCGCCCGCGGACAGCTCGATGAGCAGGCCCGGCTGGACCGGTATGGCCTCGCGCGCGCTGCGCCAGACGTCGTGGTCGGTCAGCCGGATCTCGTGGACCGCGAGCCTCATGCGGAGAACTCCGGGAACGGCGGGAAGGAGGTCCCGGAGGCGGAGAGCGGCTTGAGGTCGTCGTACCACTGGGCGTGTTCGTCGTAGGCGGCGAAGAAGGGGCGGCCGACCCATTCGGGGCGGCGGGCCTGCAGGAAGCTGAGGACGAAGGCGCGTTCGCCGCCGACCTCCGCGGTGCCGTGGATCATCACCTTGCCGGGTCCGGCCGACATGACCGGGCCGCGGGCGGTGCGGGCCAGGCCCGAGACCCCGCGCAGGGCTTCGGTGTAGATGTCCAGGGCCCGGACCAGCGGCAGGCCGAAGTAGTTGCGCGCTCCGGTGTCCCGCTCGACGAACATGTAGTAGGGGACCATGCCGAGGTCGACCTGCATCTGCCACATGCGGGCCCAGGCGGCCGCGTCGTCGTTGACGTGGGCCACGAGGGGCGCCTGGGCGCGGATCACCGCGCCGGTGGACCGGATCCGGGCGACGGCTTCCCGTACCGCCTCGGTCTCCAGCTCCCGCGGGTGCGAGAAGTGCGCCATGACGGCCACGTGCTTGCCCGCCGCGACCGACTGCTCGAAGAGGCGCAGCAGGTCGTCGGCGTCGTCGCCGGTGGTGAAGCGGGCCGGCCAGTACGAGAGCGCCTTGGTGCCGAACCGCAGGGTGCGCACCGCGTTCGCGCCCGGTGCGAGCAGGGGTTCGACCCAGCGGCGGATCACCTCGGTGCGCATGATCATCGGGTCGCCGCCGGTGAAGAGCACGTCGGTGACCTCGGGGTGTCCGGCAAGGTAGCCGGTCAGGTCGGCCGGGTCGCGCAGTGCCTGGCGCAGCTCCGCCTGGCTGACGAACTGGGCCCAGCGGAAGCAGTATCCGCAGTACGAGTGGCAGGTCTGGCCCTGGGAGGGGAAGACCAGCACGGTTTCGGCGTACTTGTGCTGGAGGCCGTCCAGGCGGCGGCCGTCCAGCTCGGGGACGTTGGCCTCCAACTGGCCGCCCGGGTGCGGGTTGAGTTCGAGCTGCGCGGCCGCGGCGGCCAGGCGCAGTTCGCCGCGCGGGGCGCCGTTGTCGAGCAGCGCGGCCATCCGGTCGAAGACGGGCGCCGGGAGCATGTCGCGGTGCGGGAAGGTCAGCCGGAAGATCGGGTCGTCCGGCGCGGCCGACCAGTCGATCAGCTCGTCGGCGACGTACTCGTTGACCTTGAACGGCAGCACGCTGCCGACCACGCGCAGGTCACGCACGTACTCAGCGGGCATGCCGCGGTCCTGCGCGAGCTGAGCGAGGCGCTCATTGGCGTAGTGTTTCACCGGAAGTCTCGATTCCTCTTCTGCTGCGGCTGCTGCGGCGACTGCTCGTGCGGCGACTGCATCGGCGGGGCGTCAGCGGGCGACGTGGGACTTCGACCAGTCGAACTCGACGAGGTCCTGTACACCCATCCGCTCGATGAGGGTGTGCAGTCCGGTGTAGTCGCGCACGAGGCGCTTGCGGCTCGTCTCGGCCTGGCAGTCGGCCAGCATCGCGTGACCGCCCTGCACCTCGGCGAGGTCCATGATCCGGTGCCAGGTGGTGTAGTCGGTGGCGACGAACGCCTCCAGCCCCTCGAAGAGCATGTCCCGGAAGAACGCGCCCTGTTCGGCATCGAGCTTGTCGTGCACCATCTCGGCCAGGACGGCGGAGATCGACGCGTGGCAGTACTCGTCGCGGTTGTGGAGCTTGGCGGTGCTGCTGTTGACCGGCTGGATGTGCGGGTCGTCGGCCAGCAGGTCGAGGTAGGCGTTGATCGAGATCTCGGACACGGTCGCGAAGGCGAGCGTGGTCAGCGACTTCTGCCAGCGGTGCGCGGCCCCTTCGCGCAGCCGCAGGTGCTCGCGGGCCGTGTGCGAGATGGGCAGCTCGTTGTCGGGCATGGGCCGGCCGCGCCGACGGCGGGTCAGCGCGCTGGCGTTGAGGTGCATGAGCGTGTGGTACTGCTCGTCGACCATGGCCTGCGCCAGCGAGATGTTCAGCGCCTCGTCCTGGAGCATGGGGTACTCCCCCTCCATCACGAGGGCGAACGCCGGGTTGGCCACCTTCTGTTCGGCCATGATCGTGTGGCGGTTGTACGCGATCCACGCCCAGCTCATCAGCTCCGACTTCTTCGCCGGGTCCAGCGCCTGGTAGGTGGGGTGGTCGTGGAAGGGCAGGATGCCCTCGGGGTAGTCGGGCCGGTCCATCTCGAAGAGGTCGTCGAGGTCCGGCTCGTCGCGCTTCACCGTGGCCCGGCGGTGCCAGTTGTTGACCAGGCGGCGGATCACGGCGGTCTCGACCTGGTCGTCCGGGTTGTGGCGGGGCACGCCCTCGGGCAGTCCGCGCAGCTCCTCCGGCAGACCGGTGGGGAACTCCTCGGTGAACTCCTGCGGGGACCCGTCGTGCTGGTCCGGGAGCGGAACGTTCTGGGCGATGGTGGTCATGGTCCAGCCTTAGGGATCGGTGTTCCTGGATGCGCGACGCGCGGGCGTTGCGCGGCGCGGCGGCCGTACCGGTGCGGGGCGGGTCGGCCTGCCGGCCGGGGCGCCGGGACGGGGTGGGGGCCGCCGCATCCGGGTCCCGCCGCCGGGCCGCCTCCGGCCGGGCCGCGCGGCCCGGGGGCGCGCGGGGCGGACCGGTGCGGATGGCCCGGCGGACGGGGCCCGGCGGTGGGCGTGGTCCGGCGGGGTACGGGCGGTCAGGGCGCGGTGGCGGTCAGTGCGGGATGGCTGCCATCGCGCGGGGGCCGCCGGTGCGCGGCGGCGGTCAGTGCGGTGCCGCGATCCAGTAGCGGGTCAGGTGCCGCTTGGCGTCGCGGTACGCGGAACGGGCGTGCACCATGCGCTGGTTGTCCCAGACGAGGACCGCGTCCTCGGGGATGAGGACGGACCGCTTCTGCTCCCGGAAGAACGCCTCGGCCTGCTCGGCGAGGTGGATTCCGAAGCTGCCGAGGGGCAGCTCCGCGGGGTCGACGGTCGCGTCGACCGGCGGGTCGTACTGCCCGGTGGTGAGCAGGTTGTAGCTGAAGCGGACGATCTCCCGGCCGCCTTCGGTGCGTTCGATCACGGGCCGGCGTACGCCTTCGGTCCCGACGCCACCGGTGTTGTGACCGACCCAGTCGACGTCGCGCTCGTAGAGGGCGGCCCGCTCCTGGGCGGGGAGCGAGTCCACGAACCGGCGCATGTCGGCCAGTTCGGTGTGCCCGCTGCCGCAGGTCGCCTGGACCCGGCAGTGCAGGGCCAGGTAGCTGGGCGTGGGGTTCCAGCCCGGGGCTTCCGTGTGGACGAGGATGGTGTTGACGCTCTTGGAGTAACGGCGCTCCTCGAACCCGGGAGCCGCCTTCACCTGGTACCGCAGCGAGCCGTCGTACTGCGGGACGAGTTCACCGAAGGCGCTGAGCACTTCGGCGGCCTGCTCGTCCGTTTCAATGCCTGTGAGCAGAGTGCAACCCTGTTCCGCAAGTTCCCATGCGTGAAGATCAAGGGCCGTGGTCATGACGAACTCCCCCGAGAATCATTGACTTTGAGTTGCCTGGCGATCGGATCGCGATCGCGCCGGACTGCATCCCGGGTCGATATTCGGGCAGTGCGGCAAGCCTGGCAACGTTTCGCACAGTGAGATGGGTCACCGCCGCCACCTGCAACCGAAACGGCCATCACCGGCCCCGCAGCCTGCGATTGGCGCCCTTCGGACACTACGGTTCGTATACGGGACTGTCCGGATTACGGCGATCGAATGTCAGATTCCGCACCGCCGCGCGAGCCCGGCCGGCCGTCGCCGGATGCCGCGACGGCGGAGTCGTGGACGGCGCGGCGGCAGCGGGCGGGACGCGCGATGCGGCGCGCCGCGCCTTTGCCGTAGCGGAACGGTTGCAAACGGACGCCGGGATCGACCGCGGAGCCGGGGCCGTGGGGCGACGGGGCGGTGATCCACGGCTCGGGGGCGCCGCGCGCCCGGGTCGGCCCCCTGCAGGCCCCAACGGCCTCGTGCGCCTCTCTCTGTCCGGATCTCGCCGTTCCACTTGGTCCCATGGGCTTGACCCGGCCACTCCCGCACCGTCCGCCCCGACGGCGCGGCCACCCCCTGCATACGCCCCCGCCCCGGTACTCCGTGGCGAAGGTCACCGCCCCCCGGCGCCGAAGCCGGCCGAAGCGGAGGCGGGGCACCCGAAGCGGAGGGAAGGGCCGGAGCGGGGTGCGCATGCGTGTGGGCCCCCGGCCGGGATCGGCTGGGGGCCCACGAACGGCCGAAGCGGTGCGGGACTACCTCAGGCGCAACAGCTTGGTCGTGAAGGAGGGCTCCGTGAGGTTCTCCTTGAGGGCCAGGGGAACCGTCGTCGCCCCGGGGCCGTCACCGAGCACCAGTTCGCCGACCGGCGTTCCCGCCTTGGCCGCGCGCGGCAGCGCCTTGCCGCCCTCGGTGAGCGTCAGCCGTACGCTCTGGCCCGGGACGCCCGCCAGCTGGACGTCCCGGGTGGCCACGAGCGCGGTGCGCTTGCCGAGCCCGTCGTCCACGTAGCCGACGACCTGCCCCTTCTTGACGGCCGCGGCGGCCGTCAGGGCGCCCCGTACCGACTCGATGATCTTCTTGCTGTTCTCCTTGACCAGGGCCAGGCTGTTGACGGCGTCCTTGTCGGGTGCGGGGGCGCGCTGCTCCAGGGTGGCCCCGAGGACCAACTGGTCCTTGCCGCCGACCGACTTGTACGCCGCCCACATCAGCGCGCCGCCCGCGGGCGTGCTGGACCCGGTCTTGATGCCCTTGATGTTGAGTCCGGACTGCAGCAGGCTGGCGTTGTTGTTCAGGAGCGCTGCCGGCAGGCCCGGGACAGGGGCGGTCGGCAGCGCCACGATCGCCCGGAACGCGTCGAACCGCATGACCGCCTCCGCCAGTTTGACCTGGTCCTCCGCCGTGCTCTTGGTACCGGCGTCCAGCCCGCTGGGGTCGGTGTAGGTGGTGTTCGTCATGCCGAGCGTCCGGGCGGCGGCGTTCATCTTCTCGACGAACGGGGCCTCCGAGTCGCTCCGGGCGTCCCAACGGGCCAGGAGGCGGGCCGCGTTGTTCGCCGACGGAACCATCAGCATCTTCAGCACGTCCTGCTCGCTGAACTTGGTTCCGACGCGCAGGCCCTCGACGCGCGACTCGTCCTCGGCCGCGCCGTCCGCGACCGCCTTGGCGTCGATCTCGATCGGCGGGCCGGCCTCGTCCTTCTTCAACGGGTGCCCCGTGAGGATGACGTACGCCGTCATCACCTTGGCCACGCTGGCGATCGGGACGGGCTTCTGCTCCCCGAACGTGCCGACGGCGCCGGTCCCGACGACGCGGATCGCGCCCTGGCCGGCGGCGGGCCACGGGGCCGTGTAGCTCCCGTCGAAGGCGAAGGAGACCACGGCGTCCCCGGTGGCCAGACGCGTCGGCGGCACCGGCCGCACGGTCTGCGCGACGACGGCCGCGCCGACCAGCACGAGCAGCACGGGCGTCCAGATCTTGAACCGCCGCGCGACGGTACGCGCGGCCGTCCCGGTCGGCGCGGGCGTGTTGGTGAGCTCCGCGAGCAGATCGAGGGCCGACCGCTCGGGGAGGGGGGTGGGAGCGGGGGCGGGGGTGGGTACCGGTGCTGGGGCGGGGGGTGCGGCCTTGGCCGGGGGTGCCGCCTTGGCCGGGGTGCGGGGGCTCGGTGCCGGGGGTGCCGTGGCCGCGGGGGTGCCCTCGTCGGCCGCGGGTGCCGACGCCTTGTCCCCATCCTTGGTGCGGGCCGGGAGCGCGGCTCGCGCGGGGGCGCCCTGTTCCTTGGTCCCGGCCTTGGTCTCGGCACGGGGTGCGGGCTCCACCGGGGCGCGGGGGGCCTGCGCTTCGGCCGTAGACGCGTCCGGCTCGTCGTCCGGTGCGTCGTCCGGCGTGGTCGGCACGGTGGGCGCGTTCTTGGCCCAGGTCGGCCTGGAGGCCGCTGCCGGGGGCTTCGCCCAGCTCGGGGCGGTGCGGGCCGCCGGTGCGTCGGCCGTTGCCGCGTCCGCCTCCGGCGGCGCCTTGCGGGCGGGCCCGTCCCCCGACGCCGGTCCGCCATCGCGCGACGGCTTCTCGTCCGTCGCGTCCGGTACGGACGTACCCCCGGCGGGAGCGCCCTCCTCGGCCCGCGCGAGCGACGCGCTGGGCTCCGGCTGGGGCTCGGCCTCAACCTCGGGCTCGGGCTCGGCCTCAACCTCGGGCACGGGCTCGGCCTCGGGCTCCGGCACGGGCTCGGGCTCGGGCTCCGGCACGGGCTCGGCCTCGGGCTCGGGCTCGGGCTCGGGCTCGGGCATCGGCTCCGGCTCCGGCTCCGGCTCCGGCACAGCCTCGGGCTCGGGCTCGGGCTCGGGCTCGGGCTCGGGCTCGGGCTCGGGCTGCGGCACGGGCTCCGGCTCCGGCACGGCGGCGGAACGTTTCCGCGCGCCCGCATCCGCATCCGCATCCGCCTCGGCACCCGACGGGGAGGCAGGATCCGGCTCGGGCTCCGGCCCCCGCGACGGAGCCGCCTGGGCAACTACCCTCGGGTCGACGGCAGTCCGAACCGCCGCAGCGCCGGTTGCCGACCTGGGGCCGTCAACGGACCGCGGGCCGACCGAAGCCCGTACGCCCGCCGAGCCGTCGGCGGACCGGGGGTCGGCCGGAGCGGATGCCGCCGCCTCATCCTCGTCAGCGGCGGACCCGGAGTCGGCAGGCACGGACTCCGCCCCCGCATCGCCCTCGCCCTCCGTATCCGCATCCGCATCCGCATCATCGGACGCAATGTCGGTCGAGACAGCTTCGGACCGAGCCGGGTCCGGTTCCGAGGCCGGGTCGGGCTCAGGCTCAGGGTCCGAGGCCGCGGCCGAGGTCGGCGCCGGGTCGGGGGCCGGGGTGGCCGCCGCTTTCGCGGCCGGGTCCTGCTCGCTCTTGGGCGTGTCGGGCGACTCGCCCGCCACTGGTACCGCCTTCATCCGTCGTGCCACCTAGCTTGTACCGGCCGGGACACCCGCCCGCCCTCTGTCTCGTGGTGTGGGTGGCGCCCCCGCGGAGGGCCACTCGATCATGTAGAGACCCCGGGGCTCCCAATGGTTCCCCGGAAAAGGGCACTGATGTCCGGTGTCCGGCTTTCTCCGGGCAGTGGCGGTCGGCCTACGACGGCCCCGTCCCCAGCCCCGGTACGAAGAGGTGGGCGGCGCGGTGCTCCGCCGCCAGCCAGGACGCCCCCGCGCCCAGCAGACCGGACGCCGTGGCGCGCTCCAGGGCCGCCCGGTGGTCGGAGCACGGTGCGCAGCCGGGGGTCCAGCGCGGGATGTGCTCCAGGTGCATGTTGGCGAGGTGCCGGGCCAGCCGGGTGCGCGAGACCCCGGCCGCCGCACCGGTTCCGGCCCCGTCCCGGGCCCCGTCGGCCGCCGCGTGCACGCGCTGCACGGCCCCGTAGAGCCGCACGCATTCGGCGCAGTCGGACATCCAGGCCGGGGTCGGCGGCCACTGGGTTGCGGGGCTGACGCCGTGGGCACTCATGGGCCCACCTTAGTTGCAGGTCACGGCCGGGCCGGTCGATGACCGGCACTCCCACCCCGCTGGCCTACGGCGTCCGGGGTGACGGCCCCGGCCCGGAGGCGCGCGATCGGGCCGCTCAGGCGTCGTACTCGGTCAGGTCGATGGTGTGGACCTGGAGGAGGTGGCCGTAAACGGGGTGGTTCGCGTCGCGCTCCGAGACCATGCCCAGCTTGCGGATCACGTTCTCGGACTCGTCGTTGCCCGCCCGGTTGATGGCGATGACCCGGTCGAGGCCCCGGTCCTGGAGCGCGAACTCCAGCGTGGCGTGCGCGGCCTCGGAGGCGTAGCCCTGGCCCCAGAAGGGCCGGCCGAGCCGCCACGTGATCTCCACCTCGTGCGCGAACTCGGGCAGCGCGTCCGGGACGGTCAGCCCGACGGCGCCGATCAGCTCTCCCGAGGCCAGCAGCTCGACGGCGAACAGGCCGAAGCCCTCGTCGTCCCACTCCTCCTCCCAGCGCTCGATGTCACCGGCGGTCTCGTCCAGGTCGCGGACGGACCCGTCGCCGATCCAGCGCATCACCTCCGGGTCGGCGTTGATCTCCGACAGCGGAACGAGGTCGTCGTCGTTCCAGCGGCGGAGGAGGAGTCGGGGGGTGCGGATCTCGGTCATGCCCTCATCCTGCCGAACGTCGCCGGTCAGGGGTAATCGGCCCCCCTGCGACGCGTCGCCCTCGGCAGCCCCCGCTTCAGCGGGAACGGCCCCGGCCGACCGGCTCGTCGCGCAGGACGTGTGCCGGTCGGCCGGGGCCGCGAGGGGGCGGGGGCGGATCCCCGCGGGCGGGTGCGCGCGCCTCGCCCCCCGCTCAGGGAACGGCGCGGGCACCCCCGCTCAGTGCGCGGCGACCGCCGCCTTGCCGCCGATCTGCGGGTTCTCCTTCAGCCAGGCGCGCACGGCTTCCTGCTCCTTGCCCTTGCCCGTCTGCTGGATCTTCGCCTCCAGGCCGGTGAGCTGCGGCTCCGTCAGCTTGAAATCGCGCAGCCACGAGGCCACCTCGGGCTCGTCGGCGGCGAAGCCCTTGCGGGCGAGGCTGTGGATGCCGTCGCCCTTGCCCCAGGCACCCTGGGGGTCCTCGAGCTTGGTCAGGTCGTACGAGGCGTAGGCCCAGTGCGGCGACCAGAGCACGACCGCGACGGGCTCCTTCTTGTCGTAGGCCCGCTTGAGTTCGGCCAGCATGCCGGGGGTGGAGCCGTCGACGACCTGGTACTCGCCGTCGAGGCCGTACTCCTTGAGGATCTTGCTCTTGAGCAGTCCCATCGCGCCCGCGCTGGGCTCGATGCCGATGATGCGGCCCTTGAACCGGTCCCCCTTGCCCTTGAGGTCGGCGAGGGACCGGACGTCCTTCATGTACGAGGGAACGGACAGTTCCAGGGAGGTCGGCCCGTACCAGGAGCCGAGGTCGTCGAGCTTGTTGCCGTACTTCGCCCAGTACTCGGCCTGGGTGACCGGCAGCCAGCCGTCGGTCTGGAAGTCGACCTGGCCGCCCGCGAGGCCGGTGAAGAGCGCGCCCAGTTCGAGCTGGCGGGCCTCGACCTCGAAGCCGCGGCGCTCCAGGAGCTCCTTCCACAGGAACGTGGAGGCGATGCCCTCGTCCCACGGGATGTAGCCGATGCTCACCTTGCGGCCCTTGCCGACATCGTCGGCCGCGGCGACGGTGGTCTCCCCCGGGCTGCCGAAGGCGTTCAGACCGCCCGCGACCAGGGCCAGGACGACCGCACCGGTGAGGGCGTAGGCGGGCTGGGGACGGTGGTTCCAGACCCGCTTCGGGCCGGTCGCCAGGGCGCGGGCCTTCGCCAGCGTGCGGCGGCCGAGCGGCGAGACGTGCCGGCCGAGCGCGCCGGTCATCCGGTCGAGGTACATGGCGAGGATGACGATGGAGATGCCCGCCTCGAAGCCGAGGCCGATGTCGATGTTGCCGATGGCGCGGTAGACGGCGCCGCCCAGGCCGCCGCCGCCGACCATGCCCGCGATCACGACCATGGACAGGCTCAGCATGATCACCTGGTTGATGCCCGCCATGATCGTGGGCAGCGCGAGGGGCAGCTGCACCTTGATCAGGGTGTTGCGCGGGGTGGTGCCGAAGGCGTCGGCGGCCTCGACGAGTTCGCCGTCGACCTGGCGGATGCCGAGTTCGGTCATCCGGACGCCGGGCGGCAGGGAGAAGACGATGGTGGCGATGATGCCGGGGACCACGCCGACACCGAAGAAGATGATGCCGGGGATCAGGTAGACCATGGCGGGCATGGTCTGCATGAAGTCCAGGACCGGGCGCAGGACGCCGCTCACGCGCGCGGAGCGCGAGGCCCAGATGCCCAGCGGGACCGCGATGACGAGGGTCACCAGGGTCGCGACGAGCACCAGGGACAGGGTGGACATCGCTTCGTCCCACAGCTCGACGGAGTCGATGAGCGCGAGGCCGGCGAAGGCGAGCAGCGCGGCGAGCAAGCCGCGCAGCCACCACGCGCCGACGGCCAGGATGCCGGCGAAGAGCAGCGGGTGCGGGAAGGACAGTACGGCGTCGAAGCCGTCGTAGAGGCCGGTGACGACGGTGGCGATCGCGTCGAACAGCCAGGAGAGGTGGCTCTGGAGGAAGTCGACCGCGTGGTCGACCCACACACCGAGGTGGAGGCGGGGCATCAGAGCGCCACCTCCTGCTTCTGGCGCGGGACGGCCGTACGGTCGCACCGCAGCGGCGCGCGCTGCTCGTCGCCGATGAAGGCGACCAGGCGGGACTGCGGTACGCGCCCCACCACGGCGCCGTCGGCGCCGGTGACGGCCACGGGGTGCGGCACCCGGGCACTGACCGCGCACAGCTCGGCGAGCGGGGTGTCGGCGCTGACGGTGGGGCAGTCGCAGGCGCGGTCCTCGGCGCCGCCGGGGCGGCCGGGGGCGGTCATCACGGCGTCCGCGGTGAGCACGCGGGAGCGGTCCACGTCCTGGATGAACGAGGCGACGTAGTCGTCGGCGGGCCGCATGAGGATGTCCTCCGCGGTGCCGAGCTGGACAATCCGTCCGTTGCGCATCACGGCTATGGAGTCGCCGAGGCGCATCGCTTCGTTCAGGTCGTGGGTGATGAAGACGATGGTCTTCTTCAGCCGGGTCTGGATCTCCAGCAGCTGGTCCTGCATGTCGCGGCGGATCAGCGGGTCGAGCGCGCTGAAGGACTCGTCCATCAGCAGCAGGTCGGCGTCGGTGGCCAGGGCGCGGGCCAGGCCGACGCGCTGCTGCATGCCGCCGGAGAGTTCGTCGGGCCAGGAGCGCTCCCAGCCGGCCAAGCCGCACAGCTCCAGGGCCTCGGTGGCCCGGCGCTCGCGCTCGGCCCGGGGCACGCCCTGGACTTCGAGGCCGTAGGCGGCGTTCTCCAGGACGTCGCGGTGCGGGAACAGCGCGAAGTGCTGGAAGACCATGCTGATCTTGGTGGAGCGGACGTGGCGCAGGTCACCCGGGCTGAGCGCCGTGAGGTCCTGGCCGTCGTAGAGGACGCGTCCCGCGGTCGGTTCGAGGAGCCCGTTCAGCATCCGCAGCAAGGTGGACTTTCCGGATCCGGAGAGGCCCATGACGACGAAGATCTGGCCCGGCTCGACGCTGAAGGAGGCGTCGATCACCGCTGCCGTCGTTCCGTCGGCGCGCAGGTCGTCGCGGTCGGCGCCGGCCTCGAGGGACCGCACCGCCTCCTCGGGTCGTCTGCCGAACACCTTGTAGACGTGCTCGGTCTGGAGCCTGGACACATGTACCTCGCGGGTCGCAGTGAGCACGGCGCGGCGGTCCGGGGACCGGCGGCCGTGGAGCGATGCGGGATCCGCCCGCGTCGTCCCGGGCGGCAGACGGCACCGCCCGGGGTTCGCTCAAGGGGCGCAAATGCCCCGTCGGGGAATGAGCAAACACAAAGGTGATCCAGTTCACGTTTCGGGCGCGCGCCGGTCCGGGTCCGCGTCAACCGCGGCGCCAGGGGTAGGAGGGCGCCATGACACTGACCAGGAAGTGGAGTTGGGGCGGGAAGCCCCCGGCGGAAGTGCCCGAGGAGCCGCGCCGTCGCTCGACCCGGCATCTCATCATGCGGACAGCGTTGGTGTTGCTGGCTTTTGCGGCGATGGTCGCCTTCAGCGTGGTACTGGCCCGGCTCACCCTGGAGCCCTCGGCCGCCTCGGAGGGGCTGACGTACAGCAATGTCCACCCCGGCCGCTCGATCCGCGCGTACATCGACCGGGGCACGGTGCGCGAGGCGGCGCGCCAGCTCGGGGGGAACCTCCTCCTCGGTGTCCCGTTCGGCGTGCTGCTGCCCGTCCTGGTGCCGCGGGCCCGGGGGCTGGCGCGGGTCGCGGTCGCGACCGCGGCCGTCATGATCCTGGTGGAGCTGATCCAGGGCGCCCTGGTCACGGGCCGCGCCTTCGACATCGACGACGTGATCCTGAACACGTCCGGCGCGCTGCTCGGCTACCTGCTGCTCGGGCGCCGCCTCGGCCGGGCCGTCCACCCGCGCCGGCGGCACTGGTGGCACCGCTGGTACCCGCGGCCCGCCGAGGAGGCCGCGCTCAGCCCGCGGGATCCGAGGTAAGGACGATCTCCCCCACCCGCTCGGCGATGGCCGCGGCCTCGTCGGGCGGGAGTGCATCGGTGACCAGGACGTCGATCTGGTCGAGGGTGGCGAAGGTGGTCAGCCCGACCATCGTCCACTTGGTGCGGTCGGCGAGCAGTACGGTCCGGCGCGCCGAGCGCAGGAAGGTCCGGTTGGTCTCGGCCTCGGCGAGGTTCGGGGTGGTCAGTCCGGTCGCGGTGCCGAGCCCGTGGCAGCCGACGAAGAGCAGGTCCACGTGCAGGGAGCGGATGGCGCGGTCGGCCACGGGCCCGACCAGCGCGTCCGAGGGCGTGCGGATGCCACCGGTGAGCAGCACCGTGGTGGCGCTCGCACCGCCGCCGAGCCGCGCGGCCTCGAAGACCTCCGCGGTCCGGATCGAGTTGGTGACCACGGTGAGTCCGGGGATCTCGGACAGTTCCCGGGCCAGGGCGTGCGTCGTGGTCCCCGCGCAGAGCGCGACGGCCGATCCGGGAGCCACCAGCGCGGCCGCCGCCTTCGCGATGGAGTCCTTCGCCGCCCGCTCCCACTGCGACTTCGCGTCGAACCCGGGTTCGTGACTGCTGGGTTCACCGCCGAGCACCGCACCGCCGTGCACCTTCAGCAGCAGGCCCTCGCGGGCGAGGGCGTCCAGGTCGCGCCGGACGGTCATGTCCGAGACGTGCAGGGAGCGAGTCAGTTCGTTCACCCGGACCCCGCCCCGGCGGCGTACCTCCTCCAAGATGTGCGCGCGGCGCTGATGGGCCAGCAGACTGCCGGGATCGGCCATCCTGCGGCTCCTCTCCCCCGGGGCGCGGCGCCCCGGTCCCCCGAGCATCGTGACGGCACGCTCCAGCGTCAACACGTTCCAACAAAGCGGCACGCGCCGGGTGTTGACCGCATGCGCACGCCTTATTGACATGCTCACGAAACGGCAGTGTGATGTGGGCCGTCCGGTTGGATTCCGTTCGATCCTGATGACTTGGCCCCCGGGAACGCTCGGCACCTCCCGGTCGGCAGGGCCGTTTCCGCACATCTCGGCACGCCCCGCCACGTACTGGCACGTCTTCGCACACCTTCGCGCACCTCTCGCCCCCAGGAGCCGTCCGTGCACTCGTCGCCTACGCCGCCCTCCGCGCACTCGTCACGCCCCCCGCGCTCATTACGCCCCTTGCGCTCGTTACGTTCCGCACGCACCCCGCGCCCGTTGCGCGGCCGTACCCTCCGGCGCCTGACCGCGGCCCTCTCGGCCCTGCCGCTCCTGCTGCCCGCGGCGGGCGCAGCCGCGCTCGCCGGAGCCGTGGTGGTCACCACCGCGACGCCCGCCGCCGCCCTGCCCGACGGCCAGGCGCTCGTCCCGCCCATGGGCTTCAACAACTGGAACTCCACCCACTGCCGGGCCGAGTTCAACGAGAGCATGGTCAAGGGCATAGCCGACCTGTTCGTCTCCAAAGGGCTGAAGGCCGCCGGCTACCAGTACGTCAACCTCGACGACTGCTGGGCGCTGCCCAACCGCAACGCCCAGGGCAACCTGGTCCCCGACCCGGTCCGCTTCCCGAACGGCATCAAGGCCCTCGCCGACTACGTCCACGGCAAGGGGCTCAAGTTCGGCGTCTACACCAGCGCCGGCACCAAGACCTGCGACACGGCGGGCTTCCCGGGCGGCCTGGGCCACGAGCAGCAGGACGCCAACCTCTTCGCTTCCTTCGGCGTCGACTACCTCAAGTACGACAACTGCAACAACCAGGGCGTGGACGCCAAGAAGCGGTACACCGCCATGCGGGACGCGCTCAGGAACACGGGACGGCCCATCGTGTTCTCGCTGTGCGAATGGGGCCAGAACCAGCCCTGGAACTGGGGTGCCGACGTCGGCCACCTGTGGCGCACCACCGGCGACATCAGCGACAGCTGGACCTCGATGATCGGCATCGCGCACGCCAACCAGGGTCTCGCGCCGTACGCCGGACCCGGCCACTGGAACGACCCCGACATGCTGGAGGTCGGCAACGGCGGCATGACCGCCACCGAGTACCGGACCCACTTCAGCCTCTGGTCGATGATGGCCGCCCCCCTCCTCATCGGCAGCGACCTGCGCACGGCCGGAGCGGAGACCCTCTCGATCCTCTCCAACACCGACGTCATCGCCGTCGACCAGGACCCGCTCGGGCGGCAGGGCACGGTGGTCTCCGCCAACGGCGGCCTGGTGGTCATGGTCAAGGAACTGCAGAACGGCGACCGGGCCGTGTCCCTGACCAACGAGACCGGCTCCACGGCCACGGTGTCCACCACCCTGGACGCGCTGGGCATCGGCGGCCGCGCGCCGTACGCGCTCAAGGACCTGTGGACCAAGGCCACGTCGACGAGCAACGGCCCGGGCCTGAGCGCCTCGGTCGCCCCGCACGCCACCACGGTCCTGCGGATCACCCCCGGCGCCCTCCCGCTCCCTCCCGCGGGCACCTCTCAGCTCTCCGACCTGTCCTGGACCGGCGCCACCAGCGGGTGGGGGCCGGTGGAGAAGGACCGCAGCAACGGCGAGCAGGCCGCCGGTGACGGCCGCACGCTCACCATCGGCGCAGTGACGTACGCCAAGGGTCTGGGCGTGCACGCGGCCAGCACCGTCACCTACCACCTGGGCGGCCGGTGCAGCACGCTCACCGTGAACGTGGGCGTCGACGACGAGAAGAGCAGCAACGGCTCGGTGGTCTTCCAGATCTACCGGGACGGCGTCAAGGCCGCCGACAGCGGTCTGCTCACCACGGCCGACGCACCGCGCGGGCTGAGCGCCGATCTCAGCGGCGGCCAGACGCTGAAGCTCGTCGTGACCGACGGCGGCAACGGCATCAACTCCGACCACGCGGACTGGGCCGCTCCCCGGCTCACCTGCAACTGACCCTCGCCGCAAGGGAGTCCATAGGCATGCGCACCCGCCCCTCGCCCCGCACGATCCCGTCCCGCACACCCGCGTTCCGTACGGTCCACCGCGCCGCGGCGCTGACCGTCGCCCTCGCGCTCACGCTCAGCGTGGGCGCCTGCTCGTCCGGCAAGCCGTCCGGCGGCGGCGGGGGGAAGGGCCCGGCCGACGGCCCGCTGTCCATCGCCTACCTCCAGAAGCAGGGAGACCAGGAGTACTTCGTCTCCGAGGCCGCCGGCGCGCGGCGCAGGGCCGACGAACTGGGCATCAGGCTCCGGGTGGTCAACCTCGGCAACGACGCGTCCAAGACCATCACAGAGGTGAAGTCGGCGGCCGCGCAGAAGAACCAGGGCATCATCATCGTGGTGCCGGAGTCGGCGGTCGGGCCGCAGGTGGTCGCCGAGGCGAGGAACGCCGGTATCGCGCTGCTCACTTCGGACGACCAGGTGTGCGCGAACGGCCCCCGGCCCGCGGACTGCGACAAGGCGAACCTGGTGCCGAGGGTGGGCTTCTCCGGCGTCCAGATGGGCAACGAGGTCGGCAAACGGGCCGCCGCCGAGTTCTTGAAGGCGGGCTGGAGCGCCGCGGACACCCGGATCGTCTACGCCTGGAAGCAGGACACCACCGTCTGCACCGACCGGGTCAACGGCGCCAAAGCCGCGTGGAAGGAGGCCGGCGGCCCGGAGGTGCGGGCCGTCGAGGTCGGCACGGACAACACCCCGGCGGGCGCGCAGGCCAAGGTCGAGGCCACCGTGACCGCCAACCAGGGCGTACGGCACTGGGTGGTCATGGGCTGCAACGACGAGAACGTCTCGGGCGGGGTCAAGGGCCTCAACAACGCCGGGGTGAAGGGCGCCGACATCATCGGCATCGGCCTCGGCGCCTATCTGGCCTGCAAGGACTGGCAGGCGGGCGCCGACAACGGCATGAAGGCGGCGCTGTACATCCCCGGCGACGAGGTCGGGAAGCTGGCCGTCCAGGCCATGTACGACAAGCTCAAGAACGGCAAGGAGTTCGCCCCGGAGTCCTTCGCACCGACCCGGATGGTCGACGCGGAGCACTGGAAAGACGCCGGGTTGAGCTGCGCATGAGCGGCGTCGACAAGGACGGGGCGGACGGGCTGCGCGTGACGGGCCTCGCCAAGAGTTACGGCGGCGGCGCGGTACGGGCGCTGCTCGGGGTGGACCTGGACTTCCCCGCGGGCACCGTCACCGCCCTGATGGGTGAGAACGGCGCGGGCAAGTCCACCCTGCTCAAGATCGTCTGCGGCGACCAGGCCGCCGACTCCGGCACGGTGGCACTCGACGGCGTCCCGCTGCACCTGCACTCCCCCGCCGCCGCCCGCGCGGCCGGGATCCGGCTCATCCCGCAGGAGCCGGAGATCGTCCCGCACCTCAGCGTCGCCGAGAACGTCTATCTCGGCGCCCTGCCGACCCGGACCGGGCGTCGCTTCGACCGGGCGGGGCTGCGCCGGCGCCTGCGGGCGGACCTGCTGCGGATCGGCTTCGCCGAGGTGCTCGACGCCGACACACCCGGCGCCGATCTGACCGCCGCCCAGCGGCAGTTGGTGGAGATCCTGCGGGCCCTGACCGGAGAGGCGAGGGTCATCGCCTTCGACGAACCGACCTCCTCCCTGTCGGAGCACGAGGTGGCGGCCCTGTTCGCACTCATCCGCCGGCTCCGCGCGGACGGCCTGGCCGTGGTGTACGTGTCGCACCGGATGCGGGAGATCTTCCAACTCGCCGACCGGGTCGCGGTATTGCGCGACGGTGCGCTGGTCGGCGTACGGGACGCGGCGGCCACCGACGAGAGCGAGATCGTCCGGATGATGGTCGGCCGGGACCTCTCGGCCCTCTTCGCCCGCTCGCACGTGGCCACGGACCGGGTCGTCCTGGACGTCCGGGACGTGTGCACCGAGGACGTGAGCGGGGTCAGCCTGCGGGTCCGGGCCGGGGAGGTGGTGGCGCTCGCCGGGCTCGTCGGCGCCGGACGCTCCGAACTCGCCCGGGCCCTGGTCGGCGACCTCCCGCTGCGCGGCGGGACGGTCGCGGTCGACGGCCGCGCCGTGCGGCTGCGCCGCCCCTCCGACGCCGTGCGCGCCGGGATCGGCCTGGCTCCCGAGGAGCGCAAGGCGCAGGCGCTCTTCATGGACCGCTCGGTCCGGGACAACACCACGCTGGTGATGCTGGGGCGGCTCAGCCGCCTGCGGTTCGTCCGCCGGGGCGCGGAGCGGCGCCTCGCGCGGGAGTTCACCGACCGGCTGCGGGTGCGCGCGCCCTCCATCGAACACGAGGTGCGCGGGCTCTCCGGCGGCAATCAGCAGAAGGTGGTGCTCGCCCGCTGGCTGGCGCGCCGCCCGAAGGTCCTCATCCTCGACGAACCGACGCGCGGCATCGACGTCGGTGCGAAGGCCGAGATCTACCGGATCATCGCGGACCTCGCCGGAGCCGGGGTGGCGCTGCTGGTGATCTCCTCCGAGCTGCCGGAGGTGCTGGGCCTGGCGGACCGGGTGCTGGTCATGCAGGGAGGCAGGATCACGGGCGAGCTGAGCCGCTCCGAAGCCACCGAGGAGCGGGTCCTCGCGCTGGCCATGGCCGACGACCTGACCCCGGGCGACGGCGCGCACGACCGTACGCACGACAGCGGAGGACGGACATGAGGACGAGGACGGCTCCCCCCGAGGAACCGGGGAACCCGAACGGACCCCGGGCAGCCGCGGACCCCGAGAACCTTGAGAACCCCGAAGGCCCCGGGACCGCCGAGGCCCCTGGGACTCCCGGGGCCCGGCAGCCGGGCCGCGCGGCGGCCCGGCTCCGCGCCGTCGGGGGCCAGAACGCCGGGCTGATCGGCGGCCTGATCCTCGTGACGGCCCTCTTCGGATCGCTCAACCCGGCCTACCTCACCTGGGCCAACATCAAGGTGATCGGCGACGCGGTGACCATCTCGGGGCTGCTGGCGCTGGTGCAGACGGTGGTGATCATCTGCGGCGCCCTGGACATCTCCGTCGGCTCGCAGGTCGGCGTCGCCTCCGTCGTCTCCGCCATGGTGTTCACCTCGACCGGCTCGCACGCACTGCTCGGCATCGCCGCGGCGCTCGGCGTGGGCCTGCTCGCCGGTCTCCTCAACGGTGCGGTGATCGTCTACGGCCGGATCAACCCGGTGATCGCCACGCTGGCCACCCTGGCCGTGTACAAGGGCGTCGCGCAGCTCCTGTCGAAGGGTGCGGCGCAGGGCTACGTCAGCAACGACGACGTCTTCGTGTTCCTGGCCAACGGCGCCATCGCCGGCGTGCCCGTGCTGCTGTGGGTGCTCGCCGCGGTGACCGCGTGCATCCACCTGCTGCTGAAGTACACGGACATCGGCCGCAACATCTACGCGATCGGCGGCAACGACACGGCGGCCCGGCTGGCCGGGATCCACATCAACAAGTACCTCATCGCGGTCTACGGCCTGGCCGGGGTCGTCGCCGCCGTCGCCGGGATCCTGCTGACCGCCCGCACCGGCTTCGGCCACCCCGTCTCGGGCAGCGAGGGCCTGGAGCTGAAGGCGATCACCGCCGCCGCCCTGGGCGGCTGCCTGCTCACCGGCGGCCGCGGCGGGGTCGGCGGCACCCTGCTGGCGATCACCCTGCTGGGAGCCCTGGACAACGGCCTGACCGTCGAGGGCGTCAACCCCTTCTGGCAGAACGTCGCCCAGGGCACCTTGCTGGTCGCGGCCGTCGTCATCCAGAAGCGCCGCACGCACGAACGCCGCGTGGGCCTTCCCACCTGACGCCGCAGCCCATACCGGCTACCAGATCTGGGCGACCCATTCCGGGTGGTCGACGAACGGGTTGCGGTTGTGCTGGTAGGTGTCGAATATGACCTGGTTGCGGCGCTGTTCGAAGGCGTCCGGCGGGTCCTGCTGGCTCCACTGCTTCAGTACGCTGATCCGGCCGATCGCGGGGGCCGAGCCGTTGTTGACCAGGTCGTTGACTTCCAGGTTCGCGAAGCCGTCGCCGCCGTCGTAGCGGACCGCCATGTAGAGCAGCATCCGCGCGACGTCGCCCTTGACGGCGTCGCGCGGTTCGAAGGAGTCCGAGTCGGTGAAGCTGCCCGGGGCCTCGGCGACCGGGCTGCCGCCCTTGTCGAAGTCCTTGTTGCCGCGGGTGCTGTTGACCGTGACGTCCTCGGGGCGCAGGTGGTGCAGGTCGGTGCCCGGACCGGTGGCGGTGCCGAAGTCGCCGTGGCTCTTGGCCCACACGTGCTCGCGGTTCCAGTCGTTGGAGCCGCCGCCGTTGGTGGCCTTGGACTGCGAGCGGCCCGAGTAGACCAGGATCACGTTGTTGTGGTTGGCCGGGTCCTCGTCCGTCACCTTCAGGGCGTTCCACACCTGGTCGTAGGTGACCTTGGACTGGACCTTGATGATCTCGTGGAGCGCGCTCTTGAGCGCGGGGCCGGTCTTGCCCTCGGCGGAGGCGTAGTACGCGTCCACCGCGGTCGAACCCGCGAGGGACACGGAGGCGGGAGCCGCCGGGGCGGGCCCCTGGCCCGCGGAAGCGGGGACGGGGGCGAACAGCAAGGCGGTCGCCGCGAGGCCTGCGGCCAGGGGCGCCAGGCGCGAGAGTCTCATCACGTGGGGGGTACCTCTCCACACGCACCGCTCCCGCCCGGGGAATTGGCGGGACATCAGGTGGCAGAGCGAGGTTCACATTGTCATGTGCCCAACAGATTAAGAACACATGTCGGGAGCCTGGACCTTGCCCGCGCCGCTCCGGGGCGGCGCGGGCGGGCCGCCGTCCGGGTGACGCCCTCTTGGCAGAACCCCGCCGCACGGGCACGGTGGCTCTGGCCCCCTCGGGGCCCCAGTCCGTGACAGCCCCACCAGGAGCAGCCCATGGCAGTGAAGATCCTCATCGTGACCGGCGACGCGGCGGAGTCACTGGAAGTCATCTATCCCTACCAGCGCCTGCGCGAGGAGGGGCACGAGGTGCACGTCGCGGCCCCCAGCCGCAAGCAACTCCGGTTCGTCGTACACGACTTCGAAGAGGGCTTCGACACCTACACGGAGAAGCCCGGCTACTCCTGGCCGGCCGACCTCGCCTTCTCCGAGGTGGATCCGCAGGAGTACGCCGCCCTGGTCATCCCGGGCGGCCGGGCACCGGAGTACCTGCGCAACGACCCCGAGGTCCAGCGGATCGTGGCGGCCTTCACCGGCACCGACCGGCCGATCGCCCAGATCTGCCACGGCCCGCTGATCACCGCGGTCGGCGGCGGGCTCACGGGCCGCAGGGTGACCGCCTATCCGGCGCTGGCCCCGGACATGGCGGCCGCCGGAGCCGCCTTCGAGGACTCCGAGGCCGTCGTGGACGGCACCCTGGTCTCCGCCCGGGCGTGGCCCGACCACTCCGCGTGGATGCGGGAGTTCCTCACCGTGCTGCGCGGCAAGGCCCCCCTGGCCTGAGCCGCGCCGGGGGCTCCGTCACGCCCGAGCCGGTACGCCGTCCCGCGCGCGGCGGCGTCGGCGGCGCAGCCGCAGGGCCACCGCGCCCGCCGCCACGAGGGCGGCCACCGCTGTCCCGACGGTCAGCAACCACACGGGGATGCCGTCGCCCACCGTCAGCAGCCGGTCCCGGTAGATCACCCGTTGGTAGGGGGTGTCGGCGGCGGCCGCCCGCAGCTCGTGATCGCCCTCGATCCGGGCGGGCTGCGGGAACCGCTGCTCGATGGCGGTCAGGAACACCGGCTTGCCTTCGGTCAGTTCGGCCAGAGCGTGGTTCACCGCCCCGGCCTTCGGGTCGAGACGGCCCGCGAAGGTCACCTCGGGGGCGGCGCCGCCGATCGAGGAGCGGGGTTCCATCCGGTGGTCGGCCAGGACGTACAGGCCGAGGGACTGGGCGGTCTTCGCCAGCCGGGACAGGCGCATCGGATACACCAGCCGGTCGCTGGCGAAGCGGATCCGCAGCGGGTCCAGGTCTCCGCGCAGCGTCCGGCCCGGCTCCTTGGGCGCGAGCCGCACCGCCACGTACTCCCACTGCTGGTCGACGTACGGCTTCAGTTCGGTGGCGAGGCCCTCGGGGAGTTCGAAACCGTTGTCCCGCAGCCAGCCGCGCAGCGCCTGCGGGTCGGTCGCCGTGAGGCGCGCGACGTCGAAGTCGCCGAGCTGTTCACGGCCGACCACCCCGACCTCGGGCGCCCCGGCGGAGGGCGCGGCGCCGGCGCCGTCCGCCCGCCCGGAGCCGAACGGCCAGTCGCGGTCCCGGGGCCAGAAATAGCCGCGCGTCCGGTGTTCGGGCCGGGTCAGCTCGGCCAGGTCGGCGAAGAGGTCGGGGTCGCCCAGCTCCACCGTCGCCCGGCCGGGCACCGGCATGACCCAGGCGGCCCGGTGCGCGTCCCCGCTGACGCTGAAGCGCATCACGATCTGTTCCGTGGCGCCGTCCCAGCGCACCACGGAACTCTCCCGGCCGACCCCGATCCGGGAGCGCGCGTCGGGGATCATGGCCCCGCAACCGCAGGCGTAGGCCGGGCTGATCAGCGAGCCGAGCTGGGTCGCGAGCAGGGCGAGCAGCACCGCGAGAATTCTTCGTTTCCTCCACACGGGGTCTCAGACGGCGCCCGGCGCGATCCGGTTCCGGCCCGGCCGCACCGGCTACACCCCCGGGCTCCGCGGGGTCACCGGGACGGCCACCGCGAGCAGTCCCGCCCCCGGGAAGTACAGGCGGTCCAGGAGCCCGCGCCGCGGCCACCGGGCAGCCCGGTGGAAGCACAGGTCGCTGGGGGTCGGCGAATCCCGCAGGTCGGCGGCGTGCGCACCCTCCGCAAGGGTGGTCACGGCGGCGCGCAGGGGGTCCCCCGAGCCCGCCCATTCCGCGACCGGGACGGGGCGGGTCCAGGCCTCCCCCGAGTTGGGGAACATCCAGTGCGCGGCCTGGGCCAGGTGCCGGGCGGCGTCCGCGCTCGCGGCGGCCCGGCGCGCCAGCCGGGCCAGGGTCAGTAGGAACACCGGCAACGACTCGGCCAGGAAGGTGAGTTCGGGATACGTCCGCAACTGGCCGGGATCGGTGGGAACGGAGACGACCGCGCCCCAGGCGCCGCTCTCCTGGTCGACGCGGACCTGTGCGAGGGCGGAGCTGCGGGCGTAGTCGACGCGCGCCAGGGGCCGGTAGGAACCGTCACCGCCCATCATCCGGTGCGTTTCGGGGTCGACGGCGTGCGCCTCGTCGGCCTCGGCGCCGGGCAGCAGGCGCAGCGGCGCCAGCCCGGCCATCCGTACGCCGCCGATCGCGCGCAGCACCGTACGGATCTCCTCCGGCACCGGCACCTCCCACGCGTCCATCGCGGCGTCGGTACAGCCCTCGTCGAGCCGCACGACCTCCGGAAACTCGACCGCCAGGGACCGCAGTTCACGGACGGCCCGGCTCGCGGCGTCGGCGGGCACCGCGTGGCGGCGGACGGGGCGGCCCAGGAAGTCGCCGCTCACCACGCTGCGCAGCAGCAGGGCGCGGCCGTTCCCGGCGAGGCGGTACTGGACCTCGCTGCTCCCGGTGTCGGCGGTGTTGAAGAGGGTGGAGAAGTACGGCTCCCAGCCGATCCCGCACGGGTAGCCGGGGAGGTCGCGCAGGTCGGCGACATCGGTGAGCGAGTCGCCGCGGCCGACGAGCGCGGCGAGTTCCGCGTCGGGGCCCTCGGCCGCCTCGACGGTGGGCCGGGCGGGGACGAAGAAGGGGGGCTCGGGCCGGTCGTCCGGGTCCGCGCCGTCGGCGAGGCGGGTGGCCAGGTCGGTCAGCCAGCCGGTGAAGCCGGGCGCCTCGACGGTGATCTCCTGCTCGCCCCAGGTGTGGACGGCGAGCACCGGACCCCAGTCGGCGTGATCTGCCGCCTCCCCCTCGGGCACGCCGACGATCAACGATCCCTCTCCGACGTCCAGTTCACCGATGGTCCAGTATCCGTCCGTGAAATGCGGTGTGCCGCGCGGGCCGAACTCGAAGCGTTCACCGTCCACTTCGAGTCCACCCGTCTCCCGCAGGACGGTCCGGACCGCCTCGGGAACCGGCACGGGCCAGGCATCGACATCGGCGTCCCGGAAACCGTCGAGCAGGACCACCTCGCCGGGGCGTGCATCGGCCAGCGCGCGCAGCGCCGCGAGCGCGGCGTGTCCGTCCGCGGGCGCGGCACCCGCCTCCGCTCCCGCGATCACCGTCGTCCCCCGTACCGCGCCCTGCCCGTCGTCCGCCATGGCCCCGCCTCGCTCCCGCCGTCACCCGTGGTCGGGTGATCGTCCGCGCGGCCGAGCCTACCCAAGGGCCTTTCCCGGGAGGGCCGCGCGGTCAGCCGCCCCGCACACCATGAACTCGGACCGGCCCAGCTCACCGGCCACCTCGCGGGCCAGCCGGACGAGCCCGGGCGGGTCGTCGCCGGCCGGTCCGGACACGGTCCACACGACGGCCCCCGCGGTCCCCGCCGGCGCTGCGGGCCGGGCCGCGACGTCGGCGAACCGGGCCCGGATGTCCGCCTCGGCGGTCGCGGCGCGGCCCAGGTGCAGCGGTTCGTAGCGCACGGGGGCCGTGTCGACGTCGCTCGCGGTCAGGGCGCCCCCGCCGATCAGCAGCTCGGTGTAGCCGCGGCCGCCGTGCTCGGCGGGGCCGCGCCCGTGCACGTTGCCCGGGTACACCGCGAAGACACCGGGGGCGGGCCTCATCCGGTGGTGCACGTGTCCCAGGGCCCAGTAGTCGTAGCCCGCGTCCGCCAGCGTCCGTACGGTGGTCGGGGCGCACCTCCTGCGGCTCCACGCGCCGTGCAGACTGGTGTGCAGCACGCCGACGTTGACCAGCCCCCGGACGGGTCGCGGATAGCCGGCCGCGATGTCGCGCAGGTCGTCCGCCTCCGCGATGGACTGGCCGTGGACGGCGATCCCGAGGTGCTCCCAGCGCACGGTTTCCGGCGCGTCCGGGCCCGGCCAGCGCACCGAGGGCGGCAGGTGCAGTTTCTCCGGCAGCGGTGACGCGGCGTCGTGGTTGCCGGAGACGACGACGGTCACCAGGCCTTCGTCGTGGAAGCGCCCCAGCGCGTCCTGGAAGGCGCTCAGCGCGGCGGCGTCGCCGTGGTGCCGGTCGAAGACGTCCCCGGCGACGAGGACGCCGTCGTAGCGGCCCTCGGCTATGCGGCGCACCATCGCGCGCAAGGCGTCGTACGGGGCCTGCGCGGGGTCGATCGCCGGGGCGCCGGGGTGGTGCTCCAGCCCGCGCAGGGGCGATCCGATGTGCAGGTCGGCGAGGTGCGCCAGCCGTATGCCGCCCGGCGGGACGCCCGCAGGAGCGGCCGCCTCCCGCGGGGACGGCGCCGCTCGCGGCCCCACGACGCGGCCCGCACCCGGCGGACCGGCGGTGTCTTCCGCGCGTCCCGCGACCGGAAGGGACCCTGACCGGGCGGGGGCCGGCACGAACCGGGATGTCATGTTCACCAGCATGCCGAAACGGGCGGCCCGGCGTCAGCCCCGCGGTCGGATCCAGGACACCGGGAGGGCGGCCCCGCGGCGCACCGCGACGCCGGCCGCCGCCCCGGCCGGGCGTACGGCGGGCGGGCCCGGACGACCCGCCCGCACGCGCGGCTCCGGCAGACCCGGCAGGTGGGGCGGGGCGGACGGCCGTCCGCCGGATCCCCGGGCGCGCCCCCGCGCTGCGACACCGGGTCACCGGCCCCGGTGGTGGCGGCCCAGGACGAGGTCCGTCTTGAACGCGTTGCGCTCCAGCAGCCAGCCCTCGTCGCGCAGTGCGCCCATCAGGTCGGCGCGCAGCCGCACGGCCTCCACGAAGGTCTCGGCCTTGGCGGTGACCTCGGTGAACCAGGTCTCCCGCCCGTGCGCGTCGCGGAGCGGGGTGACCTGCATCTCCAGGGTGTGGCCGAGGATCTCGCCGGGGTAGTTGGTCTGCCGGACCGGCCCGTGGATCAGCGGGTCGGCCGCGACTGCCTCCGCCCAGCCGGCGGGTTTCGCGGGCCACTTCCGCATTTTGCCGGGCAGCCGGTCGAGGGCGATGGCCCGGCAGGCGACCGGATCGGGCAGCGCGCCGGGGGCGAGGCCCGGGGCGGGCTCGCGCTTCTTGTTGGAGAAGTCGAGCGTGGCGCGCGAATAGCTGAGGTTGACCTGCGGGTCGTAGTTGGTGTCGCGGCAGTCGAAGCTGTGCGCGTTGGCCAGGTCGAGGGCCGCTTCGACCGCGGCGCGGTCGGTTCCGTCGCCCGCGATGGCGAAACGGGTCTTGTAGGTCAGCCGCAGCCGGTCCTCGGCGCCGTCGTGCCGGAACCGGATGATCCAGCCCTGCCCGGCGAAGCTCAGCTCCGCGTCGTCCATGTACTGGGTGACCTCGAAGCCGCTGGAGCGCCCGAGGCCGAGCGCGCCGGCGGCCCGCTCCAGCGGCACGCCGTCGGCTCCCAGGATCCGGCAGGGGTCGACCAGCAGCTTGACCTGGTAGGTCGGTGCGGCATTGGGCGCGGTCGTCACCAACGGCGCCCACACTGCTGTCCCCACCACCGACCCCCTCGCACCCGCACCCTCGCCCGGACCCGCGTCCCGGCCCGCAAACGTCGTCCGACCTTACGGGGTCCCCGGAGCGGACGCACACGACATCGCTCCGGATCCGCTCAAGGCGCCGGCGCGGGGATGAAGCCGGAGGCGTGGAAGTAGCCGATGCACGCGTCGAGGAAGGCCGCGTCCACGGGCGGGCAGCTCAGCCCGCTGCCCAGCAGGTCGGCGTCGATCCGCTCGCGGCCGAGGGCCGGGAAGTGATCGGTCGTGCAGAGTTCCTCCAGCGTGAGGTCGCTCCCGGCGGCCAGGGTGGTGAACCGGGGCGCGAAGGGGGCGAAGGAGTGCCCCGGCCGCTGGGCCAGGTGCGCCTGCATCGCCTCGGTCCAGCGGTGGTAGCCCACGGTCTCGATCCGGTGGCCGTGGGCGCGCAGCCGCTCGACGAGGTCCTCCAGGAGCGCCTCGCGCGGGTTGACGTGGTGGTACGTCTGCCCCTGGGCCTCGCGGTGCGCGGCGAGGTGGGCGATGGAGGCGGCGACGTGGTCCACGGGGACGAAGTTCAGGGCCACGGGCAGATCGGGCGCGAGGCCCAGCTCGGTGATGACCTTGAACAGTTCGCACAGGGCGGCCCCGCTGTCCCAGGTGTGGCTGAGGGAGTCGCCGGTGATCTCGTGCGGGCGGTGGACGGCGACGGGCAGCCCCGCCCGCGCGGCCTTGCGCAGGAGTTCCTCGGCGACCCACTTGCTTTCCGTGTAGCCCATGGAGAGCAGTTCGACGTGGTCGAGCGGGGTGTCCTCGGTGACCTCGCGCACCCCGGCCGCGCCGAACCCGTGCACCACACCGATGGTGGAGACGTAGTGCAGCGGTACGCCCCGGCGCGCCGCGAGCGCGATCAGCTCCCCGGTGCCGTCGACGTTGGCCGGGCGCAACTGCTCGTACGGGTAAAGGAAGTTGACGTCGGCCCCGCAGTGGTGAATGACGTCCGCGCGGGCGGCCTGCTCGTCGAACTCGGCGGTCGTCAGCCCTAGTCGTGGCTGCCCGAGGTCGCCGAGCAGCGGGTGGATCCGCGCGACGGGCAGCGGCCGGGTGATGCCGTGGCGGCGTTGCGCGCGGGCGATCCTGCGGTGGGCGTGCGCGAGGTCCCGGGCGCGGACGAGCAGGTGCAGTTCGGCGTCGGTGCGGTCGAGCAGCGCGCGCAGCAGGTGGGCGCCGAGGAAGCCGCTGGCTCCGGTGAGCAGGACGTGCCGGGGCACCCGCCAGTCGGGGCGGTCGTGCGCGGTGATCGGCACGGGGGTGACGCGCGGGACCGGCCGCTCCAGGTCGGCGAGCCAGCGGCGCGCGAGGGGCGCGCCGCGCGGGGTGGGCCGGTCGTGGACGGTGGCTTCGACGGCGACGATGAAGGCCTTGAGGGTGGGCTGGTTCAGCAGATCGCCCACCAGCCGGTAGCTGTGCGCGCCCCCGATGCGCAGGGCGGCCTGGACGGTGTTGACGAGTTGGGCGGCGATCAGGGAGTTCCCGCCGCGGACGAAGAAGTCGTCGTCGGGGGCGTGCACGACGCCCTGCGGCAGGGTCTGTTCCCAGATCCGGGTGACGAGGGCGGCGAGGCTCTCCTCGGGCGCGCCGGCCCCGGTGCCCGGGTCCTGCGCTCCGGCGCCGTTTCCCTCACAGGCTCCGGCGACCGGGTCGGCGGACGCCCCGGCGGGCGCCGCCGAAGCGTCCGCGGCCGGGGTCAGCGCGAGCAGGGCGGCCCGGTCGACCTTGCCGTTCGCGGCCAGCGGGAGCCGGTCCAGCACCGTGATCGTCGCCGGGACCATGAAGGCGGGCAGCCGCTCGGCGAGGTGGGCGCGCAGCTCCCGTACCCCGGGGTGGCGGCCCGGGCGGGTCGCGGCGGCGTAGAGCGCGAGGTGGCGGGTGGCGCCGTCCTCGCGGGCGAGGACCACGGAGTCGGTGATCTGCGGGTGGGTGGCGACCGCGTCGCGGATCTCGTCGGGTTCGATCCGGAAACCGCGCACCTTGACCTGGTCGTCCCGGCGGCCGCGGAACTCCATGACCCCGTCCGCGCGGCGGCGTACGAAGTCACCGGTGCGGTAGTGGGTCCCGGATGCGGCGGCCCCCTCGGGGGTCAGGAAGCGGCGGGCGCTCTCGGCCGGGTTGTTGAGGTAGCCCGCGGCGACGGCAGGGCCGCCGATCCACAGCTCGCCCTCCTCCCCCGGCCCGGCGGGCGTGCCGTCGTCCCGCAGCACCAGGCAGTCGGTGTCGGCGATCGGGCGGCCGATGGGGATGCCGGTGGCGCCCCCGGGGACGGACTCCACCGTATGGGCGAGCGCGACGCAGGCGGTCTCGGTGGGGCCGTACGCGTTGATCAGCCGCTCCGGCCGCCCGTGTGCCAGCACGCGGCGGGCCGCGTCCGGACGCAGCGCCTCGCCGCCGGTGAGGACGTAGCGCAGGCCTGCGAAGGTCTCCGGGCGTTCGTGCGCGATGTGGTGGAACACGCTGGTGGTGGCGAAGAGCACGGTGATGCGTTGCTCGCGCAGGAAGGCGGCGAGGGCGTACGGGGCGAGCAGCAGGGTGGAATCGGCGGGGACCAGGCAGGCCCCGTTCAGGAGGGCGGGCCACATCTCCAGGACGGAGGCGTCGAAGGAGAGCGTCGCCGCGTGCAGCACCCGGTCGGTGGACCGGACGTCCAGGAATCCGTTGTCGACGGCGAGCCGGACCAGCCCGCGCTGCGGCACGGCCACGGCCTTGGGGCGCCCGGTGGTGCCGGAGGTGAACATGACGTACGCGGGCACGTCGGCCGAGGGCTCGAACGGGGCCGGGGGCGCCGCCCGTCCGGCGGCCAGGATCCGCCCGTAGTCCCAGGTGGGCGCGGTCTCCGGAGGCACCGAGCCGGCGCCGGGCAGCCGGACCACGGCGACGGCCGCCGCGTCCTGCAGCATGCCGGTCACCCGGGCTTCGGGCAGCGTCGGGTCGAGCGGCAGGTAGGTGGCCCCGGCGCACACCACGCCCAGCAGCGCCACGCAGGCCTGCGGGCCGCGCGAGCCCGCCACCGCGACCACCGCCCCGGAGGTGACTCCGAGGGCGCGCAGGCCGGACGCGAACTCAGCCACCAGGGAGGCGAGTTCGCCGTACGTGTAGCGCGTGCCGCCGGGCTCGTCCACCGCCGGGCGCTCCGCGAACCGCCGGGCCCGCTCGAAGAACAGCTCCGCCACCGGCCGTGCGTGGACGCCCTCGTCCGCCCGGCCCGCCGGGTCCACCGCTGTCTCGGTCATCGACGCTCCCCCTCTTCCTCAGGGACGAAAACGTATCCGTCGCTCGGTTTCGGGGAAGCGGGCCGACGACATCCGGCCATCGGGGAGGGTCAACACGGCGCGAACGCACCGGATCAGCGGAACATCTAAGCCAAGTCCCTGTCCCGGGCGGCCTCGACGATCCCGCACTCGTAGGCGGCGATGACCGCTTGCGCACGGTCCCGCACACCGAGTTTGCCGAAGATGTTGGTGATGTGGTTCTTGACGGTCGAACCGCTGATGTCCATCTCCCCGGCGATCTCGGCGTTGTCGAGCCCGGTGGCCATCAGCCGCCACACCTCGGCCTCGCGGGGCGTGAGGTCACCGACGTCCGGCGCCGGAACGGCCGGCCGCGCGGGCCGGACGGGGGCGGTGACGTAGGCGGAGAGCAGCCGGGTGAGCAGTCTCGGGGCGACGACGGCCTCGCCCGTGTGCACGGTGCGGACCGCGGCGAGCAGTTCCTCAGGGGACACGTCCTTGGGCAGGAACCCGCAGGCACCGGCGCGCAGGGCGGCGACCACGTACTCGTCCAGGTCGAAGGTGCTCAGGGCGAGGACCCGGCAGCCGGGCAGTTCGGCGGCGATCCGCCCGGTGGCGCCGACGCCGTCGAGCACCGGCATTCGGATGTCCATCACGATGACGTCGGGGCGGTGGCGGTGGGCGAGGTCCACGGCCTCCTCGCCGTCGCCCGCCTCGGCGACGACCTCGACGTCGGGGTCGGGGCCGAGGATGAGCGCCAGACCGCGCCGGACGAGGGGCTGGTCGTCGGCGATCAGGACCCGGATCGGGGCGGGTACCGGCGTCGGCGGCCGGCCCGTTGCGGCGTGGGCCGGCGTGCCCGGCCCTCCGCTCGGGTCCCCGCCCGTCTCCGCGCCCGGCCCTTCGTTCGTCCCCGCGCTCATCGGCGCGCCTCCTCTCGTACGGGCGCGCCCGAGGCGTCCCGCTCCACGGGCAGGTCCGCCGCCACCCGGAACCCGCCCTCGTCGAGCGTCCCCGCCTCCAGCGTGCCGCCTTGGAGCGCGACGCGTTCGCGCATGCCGATCAGGCCGTAGCCGGAGCCGGGCCGCCCCGGCCGGCCCGGGCGCTCCGCCGGCGGCGTACCCGCGGAGCCGGGCGCGCCCGCGCCGTCGTCGCGCACTTCGACGGTGATCCGGTCCGGGTGGTAGGCCAGCCGTACGGAGGCCCGCGCGTCCCCCGCGTGCTTGCGCGCGTTGGTGAGGCCCTCCTGGACGAGCCGGAACACGGTGAGGCCGACGGTCGGCGGCAGCGGGTACGGCTCGCCCCCCACGCTCAGTTCGGTGGGTAGCCCGGCCTGCCGGGACTCGGCGACGAGCCGCTCCAGGTCCTCGGCTCCGGGCTGCGGCGCCTCGGGGGCGTCCGCGCGGGCCGACGCGCCGGGCGGGTTCCGCCGCGCGTCCTGCGGCGGGTCGTCGGCCCGCAGGACGTCCAGGAGCTGGCGCATCTCGCTCAGGGCGAGCCGGCCGGAGTCCTCCAGGGTCACCAGGGCCTCGCGGGCCGCGTCGGGCGCGTGGGCGAGGTTGGCCCGGGCGCCGCCCGCCATCAGCTGCATGACGGTGATGTGGTGGGCCACGATGTCGTGCAACTCCCGTGCGATGCGGCGCCGTTCCTCGGCGACGGCCCGGTCGGCCAGCAGCCGGCGGTTGACGTCGACCTCCCGTTGCCAGCGGTTCACCAGCAGCGCGGCCGTGACGACGAGCACGGTGGAGGTCGTGTAGCCCAGCGCCGACCACGCCAGCGGCAGGCCGCCCACCGGGCCGAGCAGGGCCAGCGCCACGGTCGCCAGGCTCACTGCGACCGTGACCGCCCGGCGTCCCGCCCGGACGACCGTGAACAGGGCCACGACGAGGCTGGTGTTGAGGCCCGGCGCGACCGGGACGCCCACCCGCAGCACGGCTTCGAAGGCCATGACCACCGCGAAGACGACGACCGGGTAGCGGCGCCGCACGAGCAGCGGAAGCGCGGACGCCACGAGGAGCAGCATGCCGCCCGCCGTGGCGGGCCAGTCACCGGACTGCCGCGCCATGCCGTAGCCGATCAGGTCCGCCGCCACCACGCCGATGGTGACGAGCGCGTCCTCCCGCGTCCACGGCGGTGCGGCGGCCCGCGGGTCCGCCCCGCCCGCGCCGTCCCCACGGCCTGCGCCGCCCGCGCGGTCCGTGCGGCGTTCCCCGCTCCTATGGGCCTTCATCCGGTCCTCTCCCGGGGCCGCCGCCCACTCCTTCGATCCCGTGCCGGTGCGCCGCGACCACGCCGAGATCCCATTCTCGCACCGGGCCCGACCAGCGGACTCGGACCGTGGGGGGAGACGCGGACCAGGACCAGGGTCCTGGTCCACGGGCGCGGCCCGACCACGGTCCCCGTCCGCTTCTCATCCCGCGCCCCGACGACCCGCCCCCTCTCTCCTGATGGTCTGGATACGGCCCGGGAACCACCCCGGAGCCCCCGCTTCCCGCAGTACCGGAGGACTTCGTGATCCGCGCCCTGACCGGCTTCTCCACCAGGAACCCATGGAAGGTGATCGCCGTCTGGGCGGTGCTGGGCATCGCCCTCACCTTCCTGAACCAAGCCCTGGTCTACCGGGTCACCGGGGCCCAGCCGGGGGACTTCCTGCCCTCCACCTACGACTCGGCCGCCGCCCTGAAGGTCGCCGAGGAGCACTTCGGGGTGAAACCGGACGCGAACACCGTGACCGTGCTGGTCGCCCGCACCGACGGCGCGCCCCTGACCGGCGCGGACGAGCAGCGCATCGGCGCCGCCGCACAGGAGCTGGGGCGGCGCCGGGTGGCCATGCCCCCGCCCGAGGACGACGCTCCGTCCTTCCTGCTCATCGACCACTCGCAGACCCCCGTGGTCGCGCCGGCGATGACCGCCCCGGACCGGAGCTTCCAGCTGCTCTCCGTCCGGCTGACCGGAAACTCGATGGACCCTGGCCTGCTGGACGTCTTCCGCGCCTTCCGCGCGGACGCCCGGGCCGCGTTCGCCGACGCGGGCATGCGCACCGGCTTCACCGGCGGCATCGCGTCGGCCACCGACACCACCGACGCGGGTGAGACGCGGACCAAGGTCGTTGGCGGCCTGACCACGGCGCTGATCGTGCTGCTCAATGTGCTGGTGTTCCGCAGCGTCCTGGCGGCCGTCCTGCCGCTGCTCGCGATCACCTTCATCGGCGGCGCGGCGGGCGGCGCCGTCACGGGCACCGCGATGCTGACCGGGATCAAGCTCGACGGATCGACCCCCAGCCTGATCGGGGTGGTGCTGCTGGGCATCGGGATCGACTACTTCCTGTTCCTGCTCTTCCGCTACCGCGAGCGGCTGCGCGAGCAGCCGGAGCGCGACGCCCGCGCCGTGGCCGCCGAGGTCTCCGGCCGCGTCGGTACGGCGATCACCTCGGCGGCGCTGACCATCGTGGCCGCGTTCGCCACCCTCGGGATCGCCTCCTTCGGGCAGTTCCGGGTGCTCGGGCCGGCCATCGCCGTGTCGGTCCTGGTGATGCTCCTCGGCAGCCTGACGCTGATGCCGGCCATGCTGGCGATGGCGGGCCGGAAGATGTTCTGGCCCTCCCGGGCCCTGAAGCGCGCGCCGCGCGCGGGTACGGCCGGGCGGCTCGGCGATCTGGTGGCGCGGCGTCCGGTGGCCCTCGCCCTCGCCTCCGTGGCCCTGCTGGGCACGCTGGCGACCGGTCTCGCCGGGATCGCCATGGACTACGGCCAGGGCGGCGGCGGCGAGAAGACCGCGGCCACCGCCACCGCGGACGAGATCGGCCGGGCGCTTCCGGCGGACGCGTGGGAACCGACCACCGTGTACGTCACCGCGGGGGACGGCGGAGCCCTCGCCACCCAGCGGCTCGACGGCCTCTCCCGGGCGCTCGGCGCGGTCAAGGGCGTCGGCCGGGTCGGGCCGGTCACGCTGAACAAGGACCAGCGGGCCGCCCGCATCGATTTGTACCTGACCTCCGACCCGCAGACGCAGGCGGCCCGCGAGCTGGTCGCCGGGCCGGTGCGCGGCGCGGTCGCCGCGCACGCCCCCGAGGGGACCGTGGCCCATGTGGGCGGCACGGCCGCCGTGTTCGTGGACGTGGCCGAGGCCGTGGACCAGGACCTGCGGATCGTCTTCCCGGTGGCGGCCGCGCTGATCGCCCTGATCCTGGTCGTCCTGCTGCGCAGCCTGCTCGCGCCGGTGATCCTGATGATCTCCGTCGGACTCGGGTTCGCGGCGACGCTCGGCGCCTCCGCGCTGGTCTTCCAGCACGTGCTGGGCAAGCCCGGTGTCGCCTTCACCCTCCCGCTGGTGCTGTTCCTGTTCGTCGTCGCCCTCGGCACCGACTACAACATCCTGATCAGCGACCGGATCCGCGAGGAGATGGAGCGGCCCGGCCCGGCCCGGGCGGCGGTGGCGCGCGCCGTGCGGAGCACCGCGCCCGCGATCACCACGGCGGGCCTGGTCCTGGCGGGGTCCTTCGGCAGCCTCGCGGCCGCCCCCGACCCGGGCTCCCGCCAGGTCGGCTTCGCCACGGCCCTCGGCATCCTGCTCTCGGCGTCCGTCCTGTCCCTGGTCCTGGTGCCCGCGCTGGCGGCGCTCCTCGGCCGGGGCACCTGGTGGCCCGTACGGCCCGGGCGCACGAGGCGTCGTACGCAGGCGGCGGCCGACCCGTGGACCGCGCAGGAGCCGCCCCGCGTCCCGGTCTCCTGACCCCGGCACCCCCGCGCCCCGCGCGGGCCGCACCGGTCCGGCCCTCCCGGGCCGGGCCGGTTCGGCCGGGTGCACGACCGGTCCGCTACGCGCGGAGGTTCAACTGCCAGGAGACGCCGAAGCGGTCGTTCACCCAGCCGAACCGGGCGCTGAATCCGTAGGAGCCCAGCGGCATCAGCTCCGTGCCCTGCTCGGCCAGGGCCGCGTAGAGGCGGTCCAGCTCCGCCTCGTCGTCGCACTCGACGAAGAGCGACATCGCCGGAGTGAAGCCGAACTCGTGCTTCACATGGCTGTCGATGCACATGAGCCGCTGTCCGGTGAGGGCGAAGGTGGCGTGCAGGACCGTGCCCTCCTCCCCGGGACCGTCCGCGCCGTAGCGGGTGATGTCGATGACTTCGGAGTCCTCGAACAGGGAGACGTAGAAGGTGAGGGCCTCTTCCGCCCTGCCCTCGAACATCAGGAACGTGGTGATCTTCTGCTGCGTCGAGGCCATGGCGCGCCGTCCTCCGGTACAGGGGTGAGCCCTTCGAGCCCTTCGGCACCGAGGCTAGAACAAGCCTGTGACACCGGCCTCCGGCGAAACGCCCTCCGGGGGGTGCCGGTGCGGGAGGGCGGAGGGGGTCACTTCCCGTCGGTGATGTAGTAGTCGTTCTTGAGGTACTCCAGGGTGTAGCTGCCGAGGTCCTCCTCGGTGAAGGTGGCGGAGGACCTGACCGCTTCGAGCGGCATCTCGACCCGCTCGGGGCCGCGCACGACCACGCGGTCCGGATCGACCGTCGCGGTGCGCAGGGCCGTCTTCTGCTCGGGCGAGATCATCTGGAACACGAGGACGTACGTCGACGTGCACGGCCCGAATCCCTTCTCCTCCGCCTTCTTCGCGCCGGGTCCGGCCACCTCGCAGACCGTGGCGAGGTCCTCGCGGCCGAGGGCGTGCAGGTATTGCTCGTAGCGCGCGATCGCGCGCTCCTTCGTCGCCGGGGCGGGCTGACTGCCGGTCGAGGCGGCCGACGGCTTCCCGGCGTCGGCCGACGCGGACGGCGTTGCCGTCGGCGTCTGTACGGGCGCGGAGGCGGACGCGGAGGATTGCGACGGCTTCGCCCCCGCCTCCCCCTTCGCCTTGTCCGGCCCGCACGCCCCGGCCGTCAGCACCACGCAGACCGATACGGCCGCGGCCGCCATCGCACTCGTCTTCATCAGGTTCCCTCCACCAGCCGACTACGACATCCAGGGTTCACGCAGGATCCGGAGGAACGGTTCCCGTCCTCCCGGTGCGCTTCAGGGGCGGCGGACCCGCCACAGCCAGGTGGCCGTGCCGGCCAGCAGGGCGAGCGTCACCAGGTTGGCCACGAGAGCGGGGGCGTCGCCCGCCGGGCCGCCGTCGGACAGGTTCCAGGCGGCGATGACGGCGCTCGGCAGGACTGCGGTGAGCAGGACGCCGGTGGTCTTCTGTACGGCGACCCAGTGCACCGAAGTACACAGGAGCACGGCGCCGACGACGCGGAAGAGGACGCCGATCAGCGGCCCGGGCTGGTCGGGGAAGACCATCAGGAAGGGCAGCGAGAGGATCAGCAGCAGGAGGGGCACGAGGGGGTGCACCTTTCCGCGCCGGGCGGGCGCGGGCACGCCGTACCCCGCCGGGACCGGCGGGATCGCGGGGGCCGCGAAGGCGCCGGGTTCTGCGATTCCCGCCTCGGCCAGCGCGGTGGCCGCGTTCGTACGGGGGTCGCCCAGCTCCTCCAGCACCTGGCCGATCGCGGCATCGGGCCGCTCGGCGCACGTCACCTCGATGTGCTCCGCGAGGTCGGCGAGGAGTTCCTGGCGGCGGTCGGCGGGCAGGACGCGGGCCTCGCGCTCGACGGCGCGGAGGTAGTCGCGGACGCGGTCGTCGGAAGTCTTCATGCGGGGTCTCCGGTGGAGGCGTGGGGGACGGCGGTCAGGCGGTCAGGAAGGCGTCGACGGCGTCGCGGAAGCCGGGCCATACACGGGTGAACTCCTCCAGCGCGGCCCGGCCGCTGTCGGTGAGCGCGTAGTAGCGGCGGGGCGGACCCGAGGCGGACTCCTGCCAGGTGGTGGTGACCAGGTCGTCGCGGCGCAGCCGGGACAGCAGCGGGTAGACCGTGCCCTGGCTGGTGGCCAGAGCGCCGGAGGCCTCCAGCGCGTGGAGGAGTTCCACGCCGTAGCGGGGGCGGTCCCGCATGAGGGCGAGGACGCAGTACTCCAGGACGCCCTTGCGCAGTTGGGCGGCGGCCCGGGCCTGCTTGGTCGAATCACCTGGTTCCATGCGATGCAAGATACCTGGCGCGACAAGACCGGCGGGCAGGGGGGTCCCGGGGCGGGTCCCGGGTATAGGGAGGTCCATGGACGGCAAAGACTGGCTCATCCTGGCCGCGGTGGTCGCCGCGGCTCTCGCCATCGGTGCGGCGGTACTGCTCGTCAGGGTCTTCGCGGCGAGGCGGCTCCTGATCGACGCCGGAGTCCCCCTGCGCGACAAGGCGCTGTTCTGGTTCGCCGTGGTGTACACCGTCTCCCCCGTCGACCTCATCCCCGATCCGGTCTACCTGGACGACATCGGGGTGCTGCTCCTGGCCCTTCGCTCCTTGTCCGCGGCCGCCGCGCGCCTGCCCGGCGGGGCGAAGGGGGCCGATCGCGGCGCGAACTCCTGAACCGGAGTCAGCGCCGTCCTTTACCGAATCAAAACGCTCCGGAGCGCGTCAGAATCCCGCACAAAGCGGGCAATCGGGGATAGCTTGACCGTCGTCGAGATTCGTTACGCAGCCAATGCGGAGGTATCACGATTGCGCCTCACAGAAATGCGATTCCAGGAGCCGGCCAAAGCCCGACGATCCAGACGACCCGTCCACCGCCTTTCCCCGCCCGCCGTCGCCCTCGCCCTCATAATGTCGCTCGCCACCATGACGAGCCAGGCCCCACCCGCCCGGGCGGCATCGTCCTACGGCGCCAAAGCCGTCAAGATCGCGGCATCGAAGCGGGGCGCCCCCTACGCCTACGGGGCGACGGGCCCCAAGAGGTTCGACTGCTCCGGCCTCACCCTCTATGCCTTCCGCAAAGCCGGCCGCACGCTCCCCCGCACGGCCGAGCAGCAGTACGAGAGCACCCGGCGCATCTCCCGGTCCCAGCGCACGCCGGGCGACCTGGTCTTCTTCCCCGCCGGGGCCACCATGGGACACGTCGGCATCTACGCGGGCGACAACCACATCTGGCACGCCCCCCGCCCGGGCACGCGCGTCCGCCTGGAGCGGATCTGGCGCGAGGACGTCCGCTACACCCGCGCCAACTGAGCCGCGGCGCACCGTCGGCCCGCGCCCCCTTTCCGCGCCTTTCCGCGCCGCAGGTCAAGGATCTCCGCGCCGACGGCACACCCCCGCACCCCACCCCTTCCTAGGCTCGACGCGTCCGGGGCCCGCCGCGGGCAAGGACGACAGTCCGTTCATACAAATGTATTGAACAAGCGTCATAGACGATTGTATGGTTGCGCTGTCAGCCCGCACCGACCGAGGGGAACCCCCGATGTCCGTCCAGCCCGCCCGCAACGCCCTGACCCTCGACGGCCGCGTCCTGTCCTACCTCGACTTCGGCGGGACCGGCCGTCCGCTGCTCGCGCTGCACGGGCACCTATCCGAGGGCTCCTCCTTCACGGACCTGGCCGCGGCCCTCGGCCCCGACTGGCGTGTCATCGCTCCCGACCAGCGCGGGCACGGCGACTCCGACCGCGCCGGGGACTACACGCGGGACGGCTACCTCGCCGACCTCATAGCCCTGCTGGCCCACCTCGGCACCGAGCGGACCGTCGTGCTCGGCCATTCCCTCGGCGGGGTCAACGCCTTCCACCTGGCCGCCGAACACCCCTCCCTGGTCGAGGCGTTCATCAATGTCGACGCTCCCGCGGACCTCCCCGACCACGGCGCCAGTCCGCTCGCCTTCGTGCTGGGCTTCCCCTATACGGCCGCGACCCGCGACGAACTCCTCGCCGCCTGCGGCCCCATGGCCCCCGCCGTCGCCCCGGGCCTGCGGCCGCTCGCCGACGGCACCGGCTGGCGGCTGCCGTTCCACCCGCAGGACACCGTCGACTCCGAGACCCTCGTCCACGGCGACCACTGGAAGCAGTGGCTCACCAGCACCTGCCCCGCCCTGCTCCTGCACGGCCTGCGCAGCCAGGCGCTGCCCACGCCGCAGGCCCTCGCCATGGCCGAGCGCCGCCCCACAACGGCCTACCGCGCCCTGGACACCGATCACTTCGTCCTCCAGGCCGACCCGCAGGGCAGCGCGGCCCTCGTCCGGGAGTTCCTCGCGGGCCTGTGAGCCGCGCCCCTCGCGGAGCTGCCGCCCGCCCGGGGCTTTCGGGCGGGCGGACCGTCGTGGGTCAGGTACAGGTGACCAGGACGACGGAGAGCGCGGTGCAGGTGACGGCCGCGGTGTCATTGGCGGGGCGGGTGTCGGCGGGAGCGGAGGCCGTGCGGGCCGCGGTGACCTTGACCGGGCCGAGGGTCAGCAGGTGCAGGGGAACGCGGAACGTCCTGGTCTCGCTCGCGCCGTTCGCGAGGCTCCCGTACGCGCAGGTGACCGTGGCGGCCGCGCTCGTGCATCCGGCGGAGAGGCTGGTGGCGGAGGCTCCCGGCGGGAGCGTCGCCGTCAGGGTCGCGGAGGTGACCGCGCCAGGGCCGGTGTTGTGGGCGGTGAGGGTGTAGGTCAGGTAGGGCACCAGGATGCCGAGGTGCGGCTGGGCGGCGAGGCCGACGCCGATGTCGGCGAGCGGCGCGAGGTAGGTGTACCGGGCGGCCGCGCTCGCCGCACTGGTACCGCCGGACGTGGTGACCCGCACGTCCACGGTGCCGGACGGCTGGGCGGGGGCGGTGACGGTGCACGCGGTGGCGGTGCAGCTGACGCCGGTGGCCGGGGTGGCGCCGAAGGTGACGGCGGTGGCGCCGGTCAGGTGGGTACCGGTGAGCGTGACGGAGTTGCCGCCGCCCGCCGGGCCGGAGGCCGGGCTGATCGCGCTCACGGTCGGGGCCGCCTCCGCCACGCGCAGCACGTCGAGGGTCTCGCTGCCGTAGTTGACGACGTAGGCGAGGGTGCCGTCCGGGCTGAGGCCCGCGTCGACGGGGCCGCCGCCCACCGAGGTGGCGCCGGTGACGGTGCGGGACGCCGTGTCGAGGGCCGACAGGGTGTTGCTGCCGGCGTTGGGGACGTACGCGGTCCTCCCGTCGGGGCTGACCGCCGCGCCCCCGGGGTTGCCCCCGGTGGTGATCGTCCCGGTGACGGTGAGCGTGGCCGGGTCCACCACGGACACGAAGTCGTCGTTGCCGTGACTGACGTACACCGCTCCGGTGACGGGATTGACCGTGACCGCGAACGGCTGGTCGCTCAGCGGCACGTTGGCGGTCACGGTCAGGCTCGCGGTGTCGATGACGCCCAGCGTGTTGTCGCCGAGGTTGGTGACGTACGCGCGCGCGCCGTCGGGGCTGAAGGCGACGTCGCGCGCGTACGGGCCGACGGTGACCGACGCGGCGACGGTGTTGGTGGCGGTGTCCAGGACGCGGACCGACCCGTTGGGGTAGGCGGAGTCGACGACGTAGGCCCGCGTGCCCGCGGGGTTCACCGCCACCGTGAGCGGATCGTGGATCCCGGCGACGGTGGCCGTCACCATGCCCGTGGCGGTGTCCACGACGCTGACCGTGGCGGCGCCGCGGTTGACGACGTACAGGTGCGCGCTGTCGGGCGTGACCGCGAGCCCGGCCGGGCCGTTGCCGACGCCGATGGCGGGGCCGGTGGTGTTGGTCGCGGTGTCCAGCACGGTGACGGTGTTGCCGGGCGTGCCCATGAAGACGCCGGAGTTGCTGACGTAGACGTGGCGGCCGTCCGGTGCCACGGCCACGTTCTCGGGGCCCGCGCCGAGCGGCACGCTCGCGATCACGGTCGGGGTGACGGCGGACGCCGGTGCGGTGACGACCAGCGGGGCGGCCGCGACCGCGGGGGCGGCCGTCAGGCCGCCCAGAGCGGTCACCGCGAGGACGAACGCGGTCGTCACCGCCGCTCCGCGGCGCCGTCTGCGGATGGGGACGCGGATCGCGAGCGGGCGTAGCCGGTGGATCGAGGACGACACGATGGACCCCCCTACAGGAGCCGCGCACGACGGCGGAAGCGGAGGCCCCAGGAAACCGGCGGTGGCGCGGTCGCACAGGACGTCCCGCGCCGGTCGGCGTCAACCGCCGTTCGCGGACCACGGGCGCGTCCCTCGCACACCGTCGCGGCGCCCGGTGGACGGGCCCGCGACAGCCTTCCGATCCCGCCCGGCGACCGGGCCCGGCGAGTCCCCCACATGGTTCCAGCGGACGCTCCGCACCGTGCGGAACTTTCGTAGTTGTCCGTTTCGGATCAGGTGATGACCGGTTCGGTACGGACATGGGCGGCGCCGCCAGCGTGAGCCCGGGTCAGCCCCTCGCGGACCTCAGTCGGCCCACTCCGTCGGCGGCGGCCCGAACGCGCGACGACCGGCCCGCACGGCCAGTGCGGCGATCGCGGCGTTGGCTCCCCCGCCGATGACCGCGCCGATGCCGAAGGGGGCCACCCGCCCGAGCACGATGATGCCCTGCTTGGTCCCGTACTTCGTGACAAAGTTCCGCCCCAGGATCGCGTTGATCCGCCGCAGCGTCTCGACGGGCACCTTCGCGACCACCTGTCGCCCCCAGTGCTGCCCGGTGCGCTCGGCGACACCGGCGATGGTGGCGGAGCCGGAGCCGCCGAGCATGATCCCCATGACGATGGTCCGGCGCCGCTCGATCTCGTCGATGGCGACTCCGTGGACTTCGGCGAGCGAGAGCGCGAAGAGGGCGCTCAGCTCCAAGGACGAGAGCACCTCGCCCGCCGACAGGGCGAGGGCGACGGTCGTGCCCACCCCGGGCGCGGCCGCGCTGCCTCCCACCGCGGCGCCCGTCCCGGTCAGGGCGCTGACGTACATCCGCTCCAGCGTGCGGATGACCTGCTCCGGCGTCGCCTGCGGGTCGCGCTGGCGGGCCCGGGCGATGTTCTTGCGCACGAGCGGGGTCTGGAGGCCGATCGCCTTGTCCAGAACGTCCAGGACCCGCTGCCCGCGTCCCGCTGCCGCCGGTATCGGTCCGTCGTGGGCGTCCGTCGCCATGCAGTGCTCCCGAGGTCGTCGCAATGCCCCAACTGGGGGCTCCATTCGACCAGTCGAACGCACCCCGCGTCCGATGAATCCGCAAGCCGGGGCCGCCGGACCTGCGGGGCGGCGCGGGGCGGCGCGGCCCGGCGTCGGACCGCGGTCCGCGGTCCGCGGGTGACGCATGGCCGGACCGGCTCCGGGCAGGCGCCGTTCAGACCGAAGCCCTGACCGAAGCGGAGACCGAGCATGTCCCGTCCACCCGGTGGTTACGAATCGTATTGGATGCGCACGACCGGAACCCCCCATCCCTCGCTCTCCGGCGACATCACCGTGGACGTCGCCGTGGTGGGCGCGGGAATCGCGGGGATCAGCACGGCCTGGGAGCTGGCCCGCAGCGGACTGTCGGTCGCCCTCGTCGAGGCGGACCGCGTCGCCGCGGGCGTCACGGGCTACACCACGGCGAAGCTCTCCAGCCAGCACGGCATGCTCTACGCGCAGCTGCGGAAGTCCTTCGGCGCCGAGGGAGCCCGGCTGTACGCCCGCTCGCAACAGGAGGCCGTCGAGCAGGTCGCCCGGGTCGCGGAAGAGCTGGGGATCGACTGCGACCTCGAACACCGGCCCAGCCACGTGTACGCCCGGTCCCCCGAGGCGGTCGACGACCTCCGGGCGGAGGCCGAGGCGGCCCGGGACGCGGGGCTGCCCGCGGCGTTCGTGACCGGTACGGACCTGCCCTATCCGGTGGCCGGCGCCGTCAGGATGGAGCGGCAGGCGCAGTTCCACCCCCGCAAGTACCTCCTGGGTCTGGTCGCCGACCTGACCGCCCTCGGCGCGCAGGTCTACGAGCGCACCCGCGTGGTCTCCCTCGACGAAGGCACACCGTGCCGCCTCACCACGGAGGCGGGGCACGAGATCACCGCCCGGGACGTGGTCGTGGCCACCCACTACCCGGTCTTCGACCGGGCCCTGCTCTTCTCCCGGCTCGAACCCCACCGCGAGCTGGTCGTCGCGGCCGAGATCCCGGCGGACCGGGACCCGCAGGGCACCTACGTCACCTCCGAGGACAAGACCCGCTCGGTGCGGACCGCCCCCTACGGCGAAGGCCGCCGCCTGCTCATCGTCACGGGCGAGAAGTTCAAGCCGGGCGCCGCGGACGTGACGCAGCGGTACGACACGCTCGCCGCCTGGACCCGGGAGCACTTCCCGGAGGCCCGGTTCACCCACCGGTGGGCGGCCCAGGACAACACCACCACGGACCGGGTGCCGTACGTGGGCCGCTTCCACCCCGGCGCGGAGCACGTCTACGTGGCGACCGGCTTCGGGGGCTGGGGCATGAGCGGCGGTGTGATGTCCGGGCGGCTGCTGGCCGCGCACGTCACGGGGCAGGAGCTGCCCTGGACCGGCCTGTACGACCCCCGGCGCCTGCACCCGCGCGAGGCCGGCTCCCTGCTCAAGATCCAGGCATCGGCCGTCAAACACTTCGTCGGTGACCGCCTGAAGCCCTCGCACGTCGACGGCGTCGACGAGATCCGGCCCGGCACGGGCGCCGTGACGCGGATCGAGGGCCGCCGGTGCGCGGTCTACCGGGACGAGGCCGGAAAGGTCCACTCGGTCTCCGCCCGGTGCACCCACCTCGGCTGCCTCGTCCACTTCAACGACGCCGAGACCGCCTGGGAGTGCCCCTGCCACGGCTCCCGCTTCGCCCCCGACGGCGCCGTGCTCCAGGGCCCGGCCACCCGGCCCCTCGAACCCCGCCCGCTGCCCGAAGCCGACGACTGACCGCCGGCCCCCGCCCTCGCGGGCGGGGGCCGTCTCCGGCCGCGGATCGGGGGTATGACGAGGCGGGCCGCGGGCAGGCGGACCGTATGGCCCTCTTCGTCGGTACGTCGGGATGGCAGTACCGGGACTGGTCCGGCGTGTTCTACCCGCCGGACCGGCCCCAGCGGCTGTGGCTGGAGGAGTACGCGCGGCACTTCACCACGGTGGAGGTCAACAACGCCTTCTACCGGCTGCCGTCGCCCGAGACCTTCGCCCAGTGGCGGGCCCGTACTCCGCCCGGTTTCGTCATCGCCGTGAAGGCGAGCCGCTTCCTGACCCACGTCAAACGCCTGCGCGAGCCGGCGGAGCCGGTGCTGCGGCTGATGACGCACGCCGCGTCCCTGGGCGACCGGCTGGGCCCGGTGCTCCTCCAGCTGCCGCCGACCCTGCGGGCGGACCCGGCCGCGCTGGACGCGTGCCTGGCCTGCTTCCCCGCGGGCACGCGCGTCGCCGTCGAGCCGCGCCACGCGTCGTGGTGGACCGAGGAGGTCCGCTCGGTGCTCACGGCCCGGGGCGCGGCCCTGTGCTGGGCCGACCGCGGTTCGCGCCCGCTGACCCCGCTGTGGCGGACCGCGGACTGGGCGTACGTGCGCTTCCACGAGGGCGCAGCCCGTCCGTGGCCACGCTACGGGCGGACGGCGCTGCGCAGCTGGGCGGACCGCATCGGGGACACCTGGCCGCGGGAGGCGGACGTCTACGCCTACTTCAACAACGACCCCGGCGGCGCGGCGGTCGTCGACGCCCGGGCCTTCCTCCGGCTCGTGCCGGGCCGGGTGAGCGGATGACCGGCGGGGCGGGGGTCGCCGTCTGAGGCGTCAGCGCCGCGGGGGCAGGGGGTGCAGCGTCACGTCCCGGACCTGCCCGTCCGCGACCGTCAGCGTCATGAACGTGCAGTAGGGCTGACGCCTGCGGTCCGTGGGCGAGCCCGGATTGAGCAGGCGCAGGCTGCCCGCGGTGGTGTCCCACGGGATGTGGCTGTGGCCGAACACCAGGACGTCCGCGTCCGGGAACCGCTCCGCACACCGCCGCTCCCTCCCCGTGGCCGCCCCCGTCTCGTGCACGACCGCGAAGCGCACCCCTTCCAGCTCCGCGCGCGCGACTTCCGGAAGCCTGCCGCGCAGCCCGGGGCCGTCGTTGTTCCCGTACACGCCGATCAGCCGCCGGGACCGCGAGCCCAGCAGGTCGAGCGTGGCTTCGTCGACCCAGTCCCCGGCGTGGATGACGGCGTCGGCGTCGTCGACAGCAGCCAGGAGGGCGTCCGGGAGGGCCTTGGCGCGGGTGGGCAGGTGGGTGTCCGAAGTCAGCAGGAGCCACATGCGGTTCACGGTAGGGCGCCGCGCCCGCGTGCGCCGCGAGGGGCGCGGCCGTCTGCGCTGCGGCGCTACACGGACCGCGGCAGGCGCCTGCGGCGCACGGTAAGGACCGTGGGCAGGTGGCGCCGCAGGGCCGCCCTGGCCGCGTTGGCGCCGGGTGCGCCGTGCACGCCGCCGCCCGGGTGCGCGGAGGCCGAGGCGAGGAAGAGGCCCTTGACGGGCGTTTCGGGACGTCCGTTGCCCGGGACGGGCCGGAAGACGAGCTGCTGGTGCAGCGCGGCCGTGCCGCCGTTGATGGCCCCGTCGCGCAGATTGGCGTCCATGGCCTCCATCGTGGGAGGGGCCAGCAGCCGGCGGCCCACGATGCGCGCGCGGAAGCCGGGGGCGTAGCGCTCGACGACCTCCTCCATGCGGTCGGCCATCGCCTCGCACTCGCCGGCCGTCCAGCGCCCGGTCAGGCCCTGGCCGCCCGCGTCGCCCTTGATCCGGTGCGGCAGGTGCGTGTAGGCCCAGGCGGATTCCGTGCCCGCCGGGGACCGGGTCGCGTCGGCGGCGGTCATCTGGCCCACGATGAGGAAGGGGTCCTCGGGTACGAGTCCCGTGGCGATCCGGGCGGCGGACGCGGTCAGGCCGTCGACGCCGTCGGCCAGGTGGACCGTGCCGGCGGTCGCCGCTTCCGGGGCCGTCCACGGCACGCGGGAGTCCAGGGCCCAGTCCACCTTGAAGGTGGCGAAGTCCCACTGGAAGCGGCGCAGGTCCTTCAGGACGCTGTCGGGGAGGTGCTCCTCGCCGACCAGCGAGCCGTACAGGGCGGGCGCCGACACGTCGGCCAGGACGGCCCGCCGGGCCGGAACGCCCTCCCCCGTGGCCGTCCGGACGCCGACGGCCCTGCCGCCCCGTACGACGACCTCGACGACCGGCGTGCCGCAGCGGACCGCGCCGCCCCGGCGCTCCAGGCGCCGGACCAGGGCGGCCGTGAGCTGCCCGGCGCCGCCGGCCGGGACGGGGAAGCCGTGGTGCTGGCCGAGCATCGACATGAGCCATCCGTACCCGCCGCTGCCCGCCGCCTCGGGGGGCAGGTCCGCGTGCAGGGCGTTGCCCGCGAGGAGGAGGCCGCCCGCCTCGGCCCGGAAGTCCTCCTCGCCCAGCCGGCGCACGGGCAGCAGGAGCTTCCGTACGAGCGCCAGCCCGCCGGCCCGCCGTACGCCGTCCAGGAGCCGGGCGGCGGGCACCACGGGCGGGAAGGGCGTGAACAGGGCCCGGATGATGTCGGGGCCGAGCCGGTCCCAGACGGCGCACAGGTCCGTCCACGCGTCGCCGTCCCCGGCCGCGAACCGGTCCAGTCCCGCGGCCGTGTCGTGCGGCAGCCGGTCGAGCACCGCGCACCGGCCGTCGGCCAGCGGGTGGGCGAGCACGCGGGGAGCGTGGCTCCAGGCGAGGCCCTCGCGGTCCAGGCCCAGGGAGGCGATGACGGGCGAGGCGGCGGCCAGCGGATAGAAGGCGCTGAACACGTCGCTGACGTAGTCGGGGTGCACACCGCGGTCACTGCGGACGGCTCCTCCCGGCTCGGGCTGTGCTTCGAGGACCTCCACGCTCCAGCCGGCGTCGGCGAGCAGATTGGCGGCGACCAGGCCGTTGGGCCCGGCTCCGATCACGATGGCGTCGGGCATCGCCTCTCCCCTCGTCCTCAGGTCCGTACGTGCGCGCCCGCTCCGGCGCGGTCCTCGACGACGCGGGCGAGCCGCTTGAGCATGTCGCGGTGGCGCAGCTGGATCAGCGCGTCGAGCGCGGCGTTGTGCAGGGCGCCACCCAGCCCGCGCAGGGGGTGCTCGTCCACGATGACCAGGGACTCCGTGCCCCAGGGCCGGACCTCGATGGCCACCCGGGCGGTGCCGACGGGTCCGCTGTCGACCTCCAGCTCCAGTTCGTAAGGGGCGTCCACCCGCCGGACGGCCGTGGTGCCCGACAGCTTCCACGGTCCGATCCTGACCGTGTACTCGAGGTCCGAACCGAGCTCGGGCCAGTGGCCGCGGCCGACCCGGGACTCGCTGGTGCCGACGACCCACGCGGCGTAGCTGGAGGGGTCGGCGAGGACGTCCCACACCTCGTGCGGGGCGGCGTGGATGAGGCGGTGTCGTACGGCCATGGTCACTCCCGGGGCGCAGGGACGGGTCAAGGTCGGGGCCGGTGCGTCATGCGGGGCGTCTGCCCGGCCGGGCCGCACCTACACCGCCGACGCCCACGCGGCCGGGGCGCGGCCCGGTCCATGGGGCAGCAGGTACTCCGGGCTGCGTCAAGTCCCGAATGTCCGGAACGTGACCGGGGTGGTAGTGGCGGGGCTTACTGGTGACACGGAAAGAGACGGAAAACCTCCCCGGAGGAACTCCTCCTCACCGGATAACCGAAAAGCTTTCAAGGCCACCGGAATATCCGGGGCCGGAATTCCTTCCTTTACACCCCTTCACTTCATTCGCTTGATTCGCCTTAGGAGCAGGTCATGAACCGTAAGACGCGTACCAACAACATTGTCCGTTCGAACCGTCGTGGTTTCCGTGTGGCGACGCTGGTCGCTTCGGCGGCGATGGTGTCGGGAGGGCTGCTGATTCCGGCGTCGATGGCTTCGGCGGCTCC
>NZ_JBEXPB010000021.1:0-105164 GCF_040611795.1 Streptomyces sp. NPDC006529
CTCGGCCAGCAGGTAGACGACGACATCGCGAACAAGATCACGGCGCAGCTCCTGCTCCTGGCCGCCGAGCCGGAGAAGGACATCTACCTGTACATCAACAGCCCCGGTGGCTCGGTGACGGCCGGCATGGCCGTCTACGACACCATGCAGTACATCCCGAACGACGTCGTCACCATCGGCATGGGCATGGCGGCCTCGATGGGCCAGTTCCTGCTCACCGGTGGCGCCAAGGGCAAGCGCTTCGCCCTGCCGAACACCGACATCCTGATGCACCAGGGTTCCGCGGGCATCGGCGGCACCGCGTCGGACATCAAGATCCAGGCCCAGTACCTGCTGCGCACCAAGCAGCGCATGGCCGAGATCACCGCGTTCCACTCGGGCCAGACTGTCGAGGCGATCATCCGCGACGGTGACCGCGACCGTTGGTTCACCTCCGAGGAGGCCAAGGAGTACGGCCTCATCGACGAGATCATCTCGGCCGCGTCCAACGTTCCGGGCGGCGGTGGCACCGGGGCCTGACCCCCGGCACGCCGGGGCCCGACCCCCGGCGGCACCGCCCGTACCCGGCCGACAGCCCGCAGAACGCCACCAGGATGGTGAAAACCCCGATGTACATGAACAACCTCTCTTCCGCGAGCGGCCTCCACACCGGTCCGCAGGTGGACAACCGCTACGTCATCCCGCGCTTCGTCGAGCGCACCTCGCAGGGCGTGCGCGAGTACGACCCGTACGCGAAGCTCTTCGAGGAGCGCGTGATCTTCCTCGGCGTGCAGATCGACGACGCGTCCGCCAACGACGTCATGGCGCAGCTCCTGTGCCTGGAGTCGATGGACCCGGACCGCGACATCTCCATCTACATCAACAGCCCCGGTGGCTCCTTCACCGCGCTGACGGCGATCTACGACACGATGCAGTTCGTGAAGCCGGACATCCAGACGGTCTGCATGGGGCAGGCGGCCTCCGCCGCCGCCGTCCTGCTGGCCGCCGGTACGCCGGGCAAGCGCATGGCTCTGCCGAACGCCCGCGTGCTGATCCACCAGCCGTCCGGCGGCACCGGCCGCGAGCAGCTCTCCGACCTGGAGATCGCGGCCAACGAGATCCTGCGCATGCGCGACCAGCTGGAGAACATGCTGGCCAAGCACTCCACGACGCCGATCGAGAAGATCCGCGACGACATCGAGCGCGACAAGATCCTCACGGCCGAGGACGCGCTCGCCTACGGTCTGGTCGACCAGATCATCTCCACCCGCAAGAGCAACGCGGTCTGATCCTTGCCGCCCCTTGGCGTGGAGGCTCGTCGCAGAAGGCGATGTGAACCACGTCAAGGGGGCCCCGCAGGGGGCACTTGGCAAGGTACCGTCGGATAGAGGCACCAGGAGCGCTGAACCAGGCGTCTCCCAGGCGAAGGGGAAGCACCTCGTGGCACGCATCGGTGATGGTGGCGACCTGCTCAAGTGCTCGTTCTGCGGAAAGAGCCAGAAGCAGGTGAAGAAGCTCATCGCAGGTCCCGGTGTGTACATCTGCGACGAGTGCATCGACCTCTGCAACGAGATCATCGAAGAGGAGCTGGCCGAGACTTCCGAGGTCAGGTGGGAGGAACTCCCCAAGCCTCGCGAGATCTACGAGTTCCTGGAGGGCTACGTCGTTGGCCAGGAGCCGGCGAAGAAGGCGCTCTCCGTAGCGGTGTACAACCACTACAAGCGCGTGCAGGCCGGCGAGAACGGCGGCGCGCAGGGCCGGGACGACGCGATCGAACTCGCGAAGTCCAACATCCTCCTGCTCGGACCCACGGGTTCCGGCAAGACGCTGCTGGCCCAGACGCTCGCCCGCATGCTCAACGTCCCGTTCGCCATCGCCGACGCGACGGCGCTGACGGAGGCGGGGTACGTCGGCGAGGACGTCGAGAACATCCTGCTCAAGCTGATCCAGGCCGCGGACTACGACGTCAAGAAGGCCGAGACCGGGATCATCTACATCGACGAGATCGACAAGGTGGCCCGCAAGAGCGAGAACCCGTCGATCACGCGCGACGTGTCGGGCGAAGGCGTCCAGCAGGCCCTGCTGAAGATCCTGGAGGGCACGACCGCCTCCGTCCCGCCGCAGGGCGGCCGCAAGCACCCGCACCAGGAATTCATCCAGATCGACACGACGAACGTGCTCTTCATCGTGGGCGGAGCCTTCTCCGGCCTGGAGAAGATCATCGAGTCGCGCGCCGGGGCCAAGGGCATCGGCTTCGGGGCCACGATCCGCTCGAAGCGCGAGATCGAGGCCAGCGACCAGTTCCACGAGGTCATGCCGGAGGACCTGGTGAAGTTCGGGATGATCCCGGAGTTCATCGGCCGCCTGCCCGTGATCACCTCGGTGCACAACCTGGACCGCGAGGCGCTGCTCCAGATCCTCATCGAGCCGCGCAACGCGCTGGTGAAGCAGTACCAGCGGCTGTTCGAACTCGACGGCGTCGAGCTGGACTTCGAGCGCGAGGCGCTGGAAGCGATCGCGGACCAGGCGATCCTCCGCCAGACGGGTGCGCGTGGTCTGCGCGCCATCATGGAAGAGGTCCTGATGTCGGTGATGTACGAGGTCCCGTCGCGCAACGACGTGGCGCGCGTGGTCATCACCTCCGAGGTTGTCCGCTCCAACGTGAACCCCACGCTGGTCCCGCGGATCGTCCCGAAGGACCAGGGCCCGCAGGAGAAGTCGGCGTAACGGCCGCGGCCGAGCACGCACACGAAGGAGGGGCGCCCCGGATCACCGGGGCGCCCCTCATTCGTGTGCGTGCCGTGCGCGCCGGCCAGGCCGGGTATCAGGCCTTGATGCGGCTGGTGTTGTAGAGCTTCGCGGCGAGCTTGGAGACGTCTTCGAGGGTGCCGCTGCTGCCGCCGAGCGCGATCGCCGTCATGTCGATGCGCTGGGTGGCCGCCATCGTGGAGTAGTCACCCCAGACACAGGTGGGGACCAGCGCCGAGGTCGGTTCGCCCGGCTTGGTGGCCTTCGTCGCCGTCATCTTGAGGTTGGCGCACTTCATCACGGCGCCCTTGAATCCCGCCGGGGTGAACTCCTTCGGGGTGTCGGCCAGTTCGTAGGTGAACGGCGCTGCCACCGCCCCCGCCTTCTTCTTGCTGGCCACTGCCACGTTGGCGAAGTACGCGTCGACGGCCTTCGCCGGGTCGGCGATCTCGCCCCACACGCCGAAGCCGCTGATCTGCTTGAGCGTGGCGCCCTTGCCGTTCTGGAGCGAGACCGACGCGCTGTGCGGGTTCTTCACCCCGAGGGCCTCGGTCGTCGCCTTGGCCTCTCCCGTGAGCGGGGTCTCGGGCGACACCGGCACCGTCTCGTCCCTCTTGTACTCGTCCAGCGAGGCGGGGTAGACGATCTTGTAGCCCTTGGTGTCAGCGGCCACCGTGCCGCCCGAGGCGCCGCCGCCCTTCGTGAAGTAGTAGCCCGCGCCGCCGATGACCGCGACCGCGAGGACCACCGAGAGGACGATCACGCCCGTCTTGGACTTCTTCGGAGGCTGCTGGTAGCCGGGCTGCTGGTACCCCTGCTGGGGGAAGCCGGGCTGCTGCTGCGGGTAGCCCTGCGGGGGGACGCCCGGCTGCTGGGGGTAGCCGTAGCCCGGGGCGGGCGGGGGCGGGGGCTGCTGGGGGTAGCCGGGCTGCTGGTATCCGGGCTGCTGCTGCGGGTAGCCGTAGCCGGGCTGCGGCGCGGGCTGCTGTCCGTACGGTCCCGGCTGGCCGCCGTACGGTCCCGGCTGCTGCGGCTGCTGGCCGCCGTACGGCCCCGGCTGGTTGTAACTCATACCCGCGTCCCCCTTAGGAACCTCTTATGTTGCTCACATCCTCGCGGAAGGACGCGCGCGATCGCGCCCCGGGGCCCCCGGCGTTACCGAACTACGACGCGCGGCGGCCGGGGCGCGGTGCGGGACGCGGTATGGATTCGTAACGGGGCCGGGGCCGCCCGTATCCTGTGCGCGTGACCGAGAACGCGCAGACACCCAGCAGCCCCGACTCCGAACTGCCGACCGCGTACGTGCCGGCCGACGTAGAGGGGAAGCTCTACGAGCGCTGGGTAGAGCGTGGGTACTTCGAGGCGGACGAGAAGAGCGAGAAGCCTCCGTACGCCATCGTCATCCCCCCGCCGAACGTCACCGGCAGCCTCCACCTGGGGCACGCCTTCGAGCACACGCTGATCGACGCCCTCACCCGCCGCAAGCGCATGCAGGGCTACGAGACGCTGTGGCAGCCCGGCATGGACCACGCGGGCATCGCGACGCAGAACGTCGTCGAGCGCGAGCTCGCCAAGGAGGGCAAGTCCCGCCACGACCTGGGCCGCGAGGCGTTCGTCGAGCGGGTCTGGCAGTGGAAGGGCGAGTCCGGCGGTCAGATCTCCGGCCAGATGCGCCGCCTCGGCGACGGCGTCGACTGGTCGCGCGAGCGCTTCACCATGGACGAGGGCCTGTCCGAGGCCGTCCAGACCATCTTCAAGAAGCTCTACGACGACGAGCTGATCTACCGGGCCGAGCGCATCATCAACTGGTGCCCGCGCTGCCTGACCGCGATCTCCGACATCGAGGTCGAGTACCAGGACGACGAGGGCGAGCTCGTCTCCATCCGCTACGGCGAGGGCGACGCGTCCATCGTGGTCGCCACGACCCGCGCCGAGACGATGCTGGGTGACACGGCCGTCGCCGTCCACCCCGAGGACGAGCGCTACAAGCACCTCGTCGGCACCGAGATCGAGCTGCCGCTGACCGGCCGCCGCATCCCGGTCGTCGCGGACGAGCACGTCGACCCCGAGTTCGGCACCGGCGCCGTCAAGGTGACGCCGGCGCACGACCCGAACGACTTCGAGATCGGCCAGCGCCACGGCCTGCCGAACCTCGCCATCATGGACGAGCACGCCGTCATCACCGTCCACGGTCCCTTCCAGGGCCTGGACCGGCTGGAAGCCCGCTCCGCCATCGTCGCCGCGCTGCGCGCCGAGGGCCGGATCGTCGCCGAGAAGCGCCCGTACACCCACTCGGTCGGCCACTGCTCGCGCTGCAAGACGACCATCGAGCCCCGCCTGTCGCTCCAGTGGTGGGTCAAGGTCGCGCCGCTCGCCCAGGCCGCCGGTGACGCGGTCCGCGACGGCAAGGTCAAGATCCACCCGCAGGAGATGGAGAAGCGGTACTTCGACTGGGTCGACAACCTCCACGACTGGTGCATCTCGCGCCAGCTGTGGTGGGGCCACCGCATCCCGGTCTGGTACGGCCCGAACGGCGAGATCGTCTGCGTCGGCCCCGACGAGCAGCCGCCGTCGGGCGAGGGCTGGACCCAGGACACGGACGTCCTGGACACCTGGTTCTCCTCCGGCCTGTGGCCCTTCTCCACGCTCGGCTGGCCGCGCCAGACCGACAGCCTGGCGAAGTTCTACCCGAACGCCGTGCTCGTCACCGGCTACGACATCCTCTTCTTCTGGGTCGCCCGGATGATGATGTTCGGCCTGTACGCGATGGACGGCACCCCGCCGTTCCACACCATCGCCCTGCACGGCATGGTCCGCGACGAACGCGGCAAGAAGATGTCGAAGTCCTTCGGCAACGCGGTCAACCCGCTGGACTGGATGGACAAGTACGGCTCCGACGCCGTCCGCTTCACCCTGGCGCGCGGCGCCAACCCCGGTGTCGACGTCCCGATCGGCGAGGACTGGGTCCAGGCCTCCAGCAAGTTCGCCAACAAGATCTGGAACGCCACCCGCTTCGCGATGATGAACGGCGCCACGATCGAGGGCGACCTGCCGCCGGTCGGGGAACTGTCCGCGACCGACCGCTGGGTGCTCTCCCGGCTGAACGAGACGGTCGCGCAGGCCGACGCCTACTACGAGGACTACCAGTTCTCGAAGCTGTCGGACGCCCTCTACCACTTCGCGTGGGACGAGGTCTTCGACTGGTACGTGGAGCTGTCGAAGACGACCTTCTTCGCGGGCGGCGAGCCGGCAAAGGCGTCCGCCCGGGTCCTGGGCGAGGTCCTCGACGTCATGCTGCGCCTGCTGCACCCGGTGGTCCCGTTCGTCACGGAGACCCTGTGGACCGCGCTGACCGGCGGCGAGTCCCTGGTGATCGCCGAATGGCCGAAGGCTGTGTCCGTTCCTGGGGCTGACGCCCCGGGCGGCTTCCGCGACGCGGCCGCCGAGGGCGAGATCGAAAGCGTCCAGAGCCTGGTCCGTGAGGTCCGCCGGTTCCGCAAGGAGCAGGGGCTCGACGACAAGCAGAAGGTCCCGGCCCGTCTGGACCTGTCCGCCACCGCGCTGGCGGCGCACGAGGCCGCGATCCGCCAGGTGCTGCGCCTGCAGCCCGAGGGCGACGACTTCAGCGCCACCGCGACCCTGCCGGTCGCCGGGGCCACGGTCGCGCTCGATCTGTCGGGCACCATCGACATCCCGGCGGAGCGCAAGCGGCTGAGCAAGGACCTGGCCGCCGCCGAGAAGGAGAAGCAGCAGGCCGAGGCGAAGCTCGGGAACGAGGCGTTCATCGCCAAGGCCCCCGACAACGTCGTGGACAAGATCAAGGGCCGGCTGACCAAGGCCGAGGCGGACATCGCCCGGATCAAGGCCCAGCTGGAGTCCCTGCCGGCCGCCTGAGGACGGGTGGCGCAGACACGGGGAGGGCCCCGCACCGGTGACGGTGCGGGGCCCTCCCCGTATGCGCGGCCCGTCAGCGCCGGCCGCGCCGCCGGGTGAGGAAGGCGGTGGCCACGAGCGCCAGCGCGCCCGCGCCCGTCCCCGCGAGCCCGGCCGTCAGGCCCGGCGGGCGGTAGGCGCAGTCGATCCGTGCGGCGCCGCCCTTCGCGAGCGGTACGCCGAGCAGCCCCTGGTACGGGACGGGCGGCCGGGCGGGGCCGCCGTCGACCGAGCAGGTCCAGCCCGGGGGAGCGGTGGTGGCGACCACGGCGGTGCCGGTGGAGCCCTTCGGCAGGCGGGCGGTCAGCGTGTGGCCACCGGTCTCCACGGCGGCGCCGCCGGTCTCCCGGAGCGCCCTGACGGCCTGCTCGAAGGCCGGGACGTCCAGGCAGCCGAGGGCGTCGGCCGGGAGCGACTGGCCGTCCTCGCCGGTGTGGACGGTGAAGGTGAAGCGGCCGTCGGCCGGGACCGTGCCGAGTTCCTTCAACGGGGCCAGGCGCTGCGGGGGGTCGCCGTAGAAGCCTTCGGAGGCGCCGCCGGCGGCCGCGACATCGGCGCGCAGCGCGGGCGCGTGGAAGAAAGCGCGCGCCCCCGGCGTGCACCGAGCGGTGAAGGTGTTCCCCACCGGGTCCCGGGCCGCCTCGCCCGCGGTGCCCACCGGGTCGGGGGCCAGCTGCAGCCCGCGCCGCGGGTCCTTAGCCGCGAGGGCGGGGACCTCGTACACGCGGGCGCCGAGCGCCGCCTGGCGCCGGGCCCACACCGAGTCCGCGGGAGCGCCGTACGCCCGGTCGCTGCCCGGCGGCCGTACGGCGACCAGCGGCACGGCGGGCGTCTGGCGGACCCGGACCCCGTCGGTGCCGATCACGTCGAGGGTGGTGCCGATGCCGAGGAGGGCCTGCAGGACGGGGTCCCGGGCGGGCCACAGGTGGCGGCCGCCCATGGCCTCGCCGAGGCCGAGTTCGGCCAGCGCCCCGGCGGTCTCCTTGGTGATGTAGCTGCTGTAGTACGAGCCGCCGCCGGTGCCCAGCAGCATCGCGTCGTTGTCGGTGACGAAGACGCCGGGTCCGGGGTCGGTGCGCGCGGCGGGCCAGTCCTCGCGCGGCACCAGGGCCCGACGGGTGTTCAGCCCGAGCTGGGTCATGGTCTGGGCGCGGACCGGGCCGCGCCGGGCGGGGTCGAGGAGGTCGGTGAGCCCGTAGGCGGAGTACGCCGCCCCCGCCAGGACGGTGACGGCGAGCAGCGCGACGACGGCGCTGCGGGCCGGGCGGCGCAGCCCGCGCGCGTAGAGCAGCAGGAGCGCGGTGACGGCGGCGCCGCCCGCGAGGGCGCCGGTCAGCGCGTGGCCGCCGACCGGCTGGGCGTCGTACGTCACGGCGAGCAGGAGGGCGAGCAGCGCGGCCCCGCCCAGCAGGGCGCGGGGGCGGGGCATGCGGGCCAGGCAGACCCACGCGGCCATGGCCAGGAAGCCGCTGAGGACGAAGGATTCGCGGAAGGGGGCGCCGTGCGGGAGGGCGAGGCCCTGCCACAGCTTCGCGGTGGGGGTCCACACGAAGGAGAGCGCGGTGGCGGTGATCAGCACGGCCCAGGCCACCCGTTCGCGGACCGGGACGCGGGACTGGAAGGGCAGTGCGAGGACCAGCAGGAGGACGAGGGAGCCCGTGAACACGTTCGGCGCGGAGGGGCTCGCGATGCTGCCGGGCAGGAACATCGCCAGGTAGGTCCGGACGGGGGTGGCCACGCTGACGACGTACTTGTCGGTGGGCTGCGCCTGGGCGTTGGCGAGCGCGCACACCAGGATGGCGGGGGCGGCCAGCAGCATGCCGGTGGCGGTCCTGGCCGCGGCCCGTCCCAGGACCCGCAGCCGGGTGCGCCGGTCGGTGCCGGCGCTCGTCAGCCGCAGCAGCAGGACGAGCGCGGCCGCCAGGGTGGCCATGGCGGCGGTGTAGAAGTTCGCGTACCAGCAGAGCGCGACCACGAGGCTGCCGAGGATGGGATGACGGCCGGTCAGACACCAGTCGGCGGCTATGCAGAGCAGCGGGAGGGCGACCAGCCCCCACATCCACATGGGGACGATGGCGCCCTCGGAGGTGTTCCAGCCGCAGAGGGCGTAGCCGACGGAGATCAGGGCGCGCAGCCACGGCGAGCCGGGGCGCAGCCTGCCGAGGCAGACGGTCATGGCGGCGGCGGCCAGGCCCGTGCTGAACAGGCTGACCAGGAAGACCGGGAACTCGCTCTGGTCGCGGGGGAAGAGGCCGACGAGCCAGGAGAAGGGGTTGGCCAGGTAGGTGAAGAAGTCGCCGAGGAAGCCGACGCCGTAGCCGCTCTGCCAGTTGTAGAGGAGGTCGCCGTGCGCGGCGCCGTGCTGGAGGTCCCACAAGTGGGTGTGGAAGGGGACGTACTGGTGGCGCAGGTCGTTGTCCGCGCGGGGCGAGGGCCCGAAGGGGTAACTGCCGTGGAGGGCGAGGCCGGCGCAGTAGGCGGCCATGGACATGAGGGCCGAGACGAGGGCGGCGAGCGCGCCCGCGCGGCGGCGGCCCGCGGGCGCGGGGCGGCGCTCCGTTCCAGTGTGGCTGCCCGCCGCCCCGGGCAGGGCGACGGCGGTGGTCGGGGCGGTACTCATCGCGATGCGGGCCTCGGGTGGTCGGTGTGCTGCCGGACCGGAGGGCCGCAGAGCCCCGATCTTAGATAAACCGTCAGGAGATTCGAACACCGTGTGCGGAAATTCAGACGACCGGAATTCCTTCCGGTCCGGGACGGAGTGCGGCATATCACCTCTTCCGGGCGCCGGGCCGATCCGATCGGCCTCCCGGACCCCGGATGATGGAGGACATGCACGTCAAGCCCGTCGCCTCGGCGTTCCAGTGGGTCCGGGACACCGGCCGCCGGCTCACCGGGAGCCGGGCCGCCTCGCCGCGCGCGCTCGACGTCCTCACCGCCCTCGGCTGCCTCGCGCTGATGGCCCTGGACCTGCCGGGACTCGCCGCCGAGGACAACTCGCTCAGCGCCCCGCAGGCCGCGGTGGTGCTCACCGCCGGAGCGGCCACGCTGCTGCTGCGGCGCCGCACCCCGTGGGCGGCGTACCTCACCGCGCTGCTCTTCATCGGCTGGCTGCACGAACTGACCCTGATCCAGTTCGCCCTGTACTCGGTCGGCCGCTACCGCGGGCGGCGGGCCGGGGTCCTGGCCACCACCGGGTACGTCCTCTTCGCCTTCGCCCTCTTCAACCTGCCCGGCTGGCCCGAGGAACGGGCGGACACCCTCAGCGGTTTCCTCAGCCTGGTGATCCCCATCGGCGTGCTGGCCGCCGCCGTCGGGATCGCCGCCTACCGGCACGACCTGGTGCGCGAGCTGGCCGTCCGGCGCGGCGAGGCGGCCGTCTACGAGGCGGTGGAGCAGGAGCGGCGCTCGGTCGCCCGGGACGTGCACGACTTCGTCGGGCGGGAACTGACCCTGCTGACGGTGCGCTCCGAGGTGCTCTCGATGCGGGCGCGCGAGACGGCGTACGCCAAGGACTTCGAGGAACTGGCCGACACCGCGCGCCGCGCCCACCTGGTCCTGAACGACATCATCGTGCAGCGCGGCGAGCGGGCCGCGACCCCGGGCGTGGACGGGCTGGCCGCGCTCGCCGACGAGAGCGGCCGGGCCGGCTCGCCCGTCCGGCTCGTCATGGACCCGGAGGTGCGCGCGCTCTCGCCGCTGCGCCAGGCGGCCGTGTACCGGGTGGTCCAGGAGTGCCTGACGAACGCCGCCAAGCACGCCCGCGGCGAGACCATCGAGGTGTCCATCGCGCTCGACGGGCCGCAGGTGCGGATCTCGGTCGGCAACGGCCTGCCGGTGCGCGGCCCGGTGCGCGCGCCCGTCTCGGCGGGCTCGGGCACGGCGAGCATGGCCGAGCGGGTCCGCAGCCTGGGCGGCACCCTGACGGCGACGCGCACGGAGGACCGCTACCGGGTCGTCGCCACCCTCCCGCGCGGCTGAGCCGTCACGCGGCGGCGCCCGGGGCGACGCCCGGGGCCGCGCCCCATCCGCAGAACCGTTCCTTCGCCTACTTCGCCTACTTCGCCGCCGGGGACAGCAGCGAGTTCAGCGTGTCCATGTCCTCCACGCAGATCCCGGTGCCCAGCACCACGCAGTCCAGCGGGTCGTCCGCCACGAAGACCGGGATGCCGGTGGCCGAGGCCAGGCGCAGTTCCAGGCCCGGCAGCAGCGCGCCGCCGCCGGTCAGCACGATCCCGTGCTCCATCACGTCCCCGGACAGCTCCGGCGGGCACTCCTCCAGGGTGGCGCGGACCGCCGCGATGATCGCCTCCACCGGTTCGTCGAGGGCCGCGCGCACGTCGGTGGCGGTCAGTTCCAGCGAGGTGGGCATCCCGGCGACCTTCGCGCGGCCCCGCACGGTGAAGGTGCGCTCCTCGCGCTCCGGCTCGCCGGGCACCGGCCAGGCCGTGCCGATCGCGCACTTGACGTCCTCGGCGGTCCGCTCGCCGATGAGCAGTCCGTGCGCCTTGCGGACGTGGTCGGTGATCGCGGCGTCGAACCGGTCCCCGCCGACCCGCAGCGACCGCGCGGTGACGATCCCGCCGAGCGAGATCACGGCCACCTCGGTGGTGCCGCCGCCGATGTCCACCACCATCGAACCGCGTGCCTCCCCGACCGGCAGCCCGGCGCCGATCGCCGCCGCCATCGGCTCCTCGATCAGGTGGACGGCCCTGGCCCCCGCCCGGGTCGAGGCGTGGACGATGGCCCGCCGCTCGACCGGGGTGACCCCGGAGGGTACGCAGACCACCATGCGGGTGCGGGTCCTGCGGCCCGGCACGGCCTTGCGCACGAAGTGCCGGATCATCTCCTCGGCGGCCTCGTAGTCGCAGATCACCCCGCCCTTGAGCGGCCGGATCGCGGTGATGGAGCCGGGGGTGCGGCCGATGGTCTCCTTGGCCTCGGCGCCGACGGCCACGGCCGTCGCCGTCCCCGCCCGGACCGCCACCACGGACGGCTCATTGAGCACGATGCCGCGCCCCCGCGCGTAGACGAGGGTGTTCGCGGTGCCCAGATCCATCCCTATGTCGCGGCTGGAACCCGTCTTGTTGCTGCTGGCCTGCGGCATTCGTTCCCCTATCTCCTGCCGCAACACTCGCACGGGCTACCCCTCGGCCCGCGCGCCCAAGGTCCCGAACCGGCCGGGCCGAAAGTCCTCCCGCTCCCCGTCCGTAGACTGGGGCCCGTGAGTGAGCAGCAGCCTGAGAGCGACGACCGGCCCGACGAGTTCGACGAGATCGTGGCCGAAGAGACCGACCGCGACCCCGACCTGGCGGTGATCGAGGCCGGCAGCCGCACCCTGCGCGCCCATGGCGGGGCGCCGCAGGGCGACCAGGCCCCCGCCCGCCCCGAGGACCCGGAGGTCGAGCGGGCCCTGCGCGAGGTGGAGCAGGAGCTGGCCGGCCGCTGGGGCGAGACGAAGCTGGAGCCGTCCGTCACGCGCATCGAGGCGCTGATGGACGTCCTCGGCGCACCGCAGCGCGCGTACCCCTCCATCCACATCACCGGCACCAACGGCAAGACCAGCACCGCCCGCATGATCGAGTCCCTGCTGGTGGCCTTCGAGCTGCGCACCGGGCGCTACACCAGCCCGCACGTGCAGTCGATCACCGAGCGGATCAGCCTCGACGGGCTGCCGATCAGCCACGAGCGGTTCGTGGAGACCTACCACGACATCAAGCCGTACGTGGAGATGGTCGACGCGGCCGAGGAGTACCGGCTGTCCTTCTTCGAGGTGCTCACCGGGATGGCGTACGCGGCCTTCGCGGACGCCCCCGTCGACGCGGCGGTCATCGAGGTCGGCATGGGCGGCAGCTGGGACGCCACGAACGTGATCGACGGGACGGTCGCGGTGATCACCCCGATCAGCCTGGACCACACGGACCGGCTGGGGTCCACCACCGGCGAGATCGCGCAGGAGAAGGGCGGGGTCATCAAGCAGGGCGCCGCCGTCATCCTGGCGCAGCAGCCGGTGGACGCGGCGCAGGTGCTGCTGAAGAGGGCCGTGGAAGTGGACGCGACCGTGGCCCGCGAGGGCATGGAGTTCGGCGTCGTCTCCCGCGAGGTGGCGGTCGGCGGCCAGCGGCTCACCCTGCGCGGCCTGGGCGGCGAGTACGACGACCTGTTCCTGCCGCTGTACGGCGCCCACATGGCCCACAACGCCTCCGTCGCCCTGGCGGCGGTCGAGGCGTTCTTCGGGGTCGGCGGCGAGCACGCGCGCCCGCTGGACGTGGACACCGTGCGCAAGGCCTTCGCCTCCGTGTCCTCCCCGGGCCGGATGGAGGTCGTACGGCGCAGCCCCACGGTGGTGCTGGACGCCGCGCACAACCCGGCCGGCGCCCGGGCCACCGCCGAGGCGGTCACCGAGTCCTTCGGCTTCAGCCGGCTCATCGGCGTGGTCGCCGCGAGCGAGGGCAAGGACGTCAGGGGCGTCTTCGAGGCCTTCGAGCCGATCTTCGCCGAGGTCGTGGTGACCGAGAACACCAGCCACCGGGCGATGGGCGCGGACGAGCTGGCCGCCATCGCGGTGGAGGTCTTCGGCGCCGAGCGCGTGCAGGTGGAGCCCCGGCTGGACGACGCGCTGGAGGCGGCCGTCACCCTGGCGGAGGAAGAGTCCGAATTCGGGGGGGCCGGGGTCCTGGTGACCGGTTCCGTGATCACGGTGGGCGAGGCCCGCCTGCTGCTCAAGAGGGGCTGAGGACATGCGCACGCTGTGTGCCAGCACGCTGATCGGCGAGTTCTTCGTGATCGGCTTCGCCGGCCTGGTCGCGATGAAGAACCCGGACCTCGGCCAGGCCGCGGTCTGGACGGTCTGCGGGGTCGCCATGCTCCTGTCGGTGCTGCTGTGCGGGATGCTCTCGCGCCCCGGCGCGGTCCAGATCGGCTGGGCGCTGCAGATCGGGCTCGTGCTGAGCGGGTTCGTCGTTCCGATGATGTTCATCCTCGGTGCGGTGTTCGCGGGCCTGTGGTGGTGTTCGGTGCACTACGGGCGCAGGATCGACGTCATCAAGGCCCGCTGGGCCGCGCAGGCGGAGGCGTCCGCACCTGACGCTGCGTGACGGGGACCCGTACGGCCCCTGTAGCCTCGACGCACCGCACCCGTATGCCGCAAGGAGTTCGAACATGACCCAGCGCACTCTCGTCCTGCTCAAGCCCGACGCGGTCCGTCGCGGCCTGATCGGCGAGGTCATCGGCCGCATCGAGCGCAAGGCCGGCTGGACCATCCCCGCGCTGGAGCTGCGCACGCTGGACCAGGAGACCCTGGAGGCGCACTACGGCGAGCACAAGGGCAAGCCGTTCTACGAGCCCCTCATGGGCTTCATGGCCTCCGGTCCCGTGGTCGCCCTGGTGGTCGAAGGGGAACGCGTGATCGAGGGTGTCCGCCAGTTGGCCGGACCCACCGACCCGATCGCCGCGGCGCCCGGCTCCATCCGGGGTGACTTCGGCACCATCGTCCGGGAGAACCTGATCCACGCCTCGGACTCCGAGGAGTCCGCCGAGCGCGAGCTGAAGCTGTTCTTCCCGGCCCTCTGATGGCTCAGCGACGGCCCGCCGCTGACGCGACATCAGCCGAATAGCGCTCATGACCTGGGGCGACCGAAGTAATTTCGGTCGCCCTTCGGTATGAACGGCGGATCCCGGGAACGCATCAGCAGGACACGACGTCACCACCAAGGGGGCGGGTTTCCGTTCCGGCGGGATTGCCGGAGTCCCGCAGCGCGGTGCCCGTACCACCGGCACTACGATGGGGCCTCCACCCACACACCCACCTCGCCGACCCTGACAGCAGCCGCTATCAACTGGAAGGCCAGACGCTCCTCATGGGGAACAAGGGGAACAACATGTCGTTCATCGGCCGTGACATGGCGATCGACCTCGGGACCGCCAACACGCTGGTGTACGTGAGGGGCCGGGGAATCGTCCTGAACGAGCCGTCCGTGGTCGCCATCAACACGAACACCGGTGGCATCCTGGCGGTCGGCACCGAGGCGAAGAAGATGATCGGGCGCACGCCCGGCAACATCGTCGCCGTACGACCCCTCAAGGACGGCGTCATCGCCGACTTCGAGATCACCGAGCGTATGCTCCGGTACTTCATCCTCAAGATCCACAAGCGCCGCTACCTGGCCCGTCCGCGCGTCGTGGTCTGCGTACCCTCCGGCATCACGGGAGTGGAGCGGCGCGCCGTCATCGAGGCGTCCACGCAGGCCGGCGCCCGCCAGGTGCACATCATCGAAGAGCCCATGGCCGCCGCCATCGGCGCGGGCCTGCCCGTCCACGAGGCCACCGGCAACATGGTCGTGGACATCGGCGGCGGCACCACCGAGGTCGCCGTCATCTCCCTCGGCGGAATCGTCACGGCACAGTCCATCCGGGTGGCCGGCGACGAGCTGGACAACGCGATCATCCAGCACATCAAGAAGGAGTACTCGCTCCTCCTCGGTGAGCGCACCGCCGAGCAGATCAAGATCACCATCGGGTCGGCGTACGACCTCGACAAGGACGAGCACACCGAGATCCGCGGCCGCGACCTCGTCTCGGGCCTGCCCAAGACCGTGGTCATCTCCGCCGCCGAGGTGCGCAAGGCCATCGAGGAGCCCGTCAACGCCATCGTCGACGCGGTCAAGACGACCCTGGACAAGTGCCCGCCGGAGCTGTCCGGCGACATCATGGACCGCGGCATCGTCCTGACCGGCGGCGGCGCGCTGCTGCGCGGCCTCGACGAGCGGCTGCGCCGGGAGACCGGCATGCCCATCCACATCGCCGAGGACCCGCTCGACTCGGTCGCCCTCGGCTCCGGCAAGTGCGTCGAGGAGTTCGAGGCGCTCCAGCAGGTCCTGGACGCGCAGCCCCGTCGCTGACCCGTCCGGCCGAGGGCCGCGGAACACAAGGATCCGCCGTACGGGTGCTGCCGCTCCCGTACGGCGGATCGTTGATATACAGGCAGGGAATTATTCCGACGAGGAAGGCACGGCCGCCGCACGTGAGGGACACACGAGAGAGCCGGCTGCTCCTGGTGCTTCTGATCGCCATCGCGTTCGCATTGATCACGGTGGACATCAGAGCGGGCGAGGAGTCACCGGTCGACGGTGCCCGGCAGGCCGCCGCAGCGGCCTTCGGCCCGGTCGAGAAGGGCATGGCGACCGCGGTGGACCCGGTCGCCCACGCCATAGGGGCGGTGCGGGACTCCGGGAAGCGCCACAACCGGATCACCGCGCTCGAAGGCGAGAACGCCGCGCTCAAGGCCAAACTGGGCAGCGACGACCGCAACAAGAGCCGCATCCGCGAACTGGACGAGATGCTCAAGCGGGCCGGCTCCGGCCAGTACGGCATCAAGGGCGCCGAGGTCATCGGCATAGGAGCGGCCCAGGGCTTCTCCTGGACCGTGACCATCGACGCCGGCAGCAAGGACGGCATCGAACGCGACATGACCGTCCTGAACGGCGAAGGCCTCGTCGGCCGGGTCACCACCGTCGGCCCCGACACCGCCACCGTCGTCCTCGCCAACGACCCCGACTTCACGGTGGGCACCCGCCTGGAGAAGACCGGCGAACTCGGCTTCGCCACCGGCCAGGGCGACCGCGCCCTGTCCGTCCAGATGCTCAACGGCAAGGCCAAGATCAGCCCCGGCGACCGCCTCGTCACCTTCGGCTCGCGCGGCAACAAGCCCTTCGTGCCCGGCGTCCCGATCGGCGAGGTCGTCAAGGTCGACCCCTCCCGCGGGGACCTCACCCGCACGGTCTGGGTCCGCCCCTACGTCGGCTTCTCCCGCCTCGACATCGTCGGCGTCGTCGTCATGCCGCCCCGCCAGGACCCGCGCGACGCCGTCCTGCCGCCCAAGCCCGAAGGACCCAAGCCGACGCCGACCGTCACCGTCACCGTCACGCCGTCCGCCGGCGCGTCCCTCAAGCCGGCCGACGAGTAGGAGCCGAACGTCATGCGCTTCAACCGCATCCTGCTCTCCGCCACGCTGATCGTGGTCGCCCTCGTCGTCCAGGTCACCGTGCTGGGACGGCTCCAGCTGCCCGGCGCCGTACCCGACCTCGTACTGCTCACCGTCGTCGCCCTCGCGCTGGTCTACGGACCGGTCAGCGGCGCCCTGATCGGCTTCGCCGCCGGACTGCTGGCCGACCTGGCCCCGCCCGCCGACCACGCCGCCGGGCGCTACGCCCTGGTGCTCTGCCTCATCGGCTACGCCTGCGGGCTGGCGCGGCCCGACACCGGCCGCTTCCGCTCCGCCTGGGGGCCGATGCTCACCGTCGTGGCCGCCGCCGTCAGCTCCACCCTGCTGTACGCGGGCGTCGGCGCGCTGGTCGGCGACACCGCCGCCCGCCACGTCGGGCTCACCGGCCTGCTGTTCACCGCGGTCCTCTACGACCTGCTGCTCGCACCGTTCACCGTGCCGTTCCTGATGGCGCTGGCCCGGCGCGCGGAGAACGACCCGATGGCCGTCGAGGCCAACGGCGGCCCGGCGCAGGGCGCCGACGTCGCCTCCGGCTGGCTCTCCGGCGGTACGGGCCTGCGCATCGGCAGCCAGCGCGGCGGCCTGCGGCTCAAGAGCGCGCGCGGCCGCGCGGACCGGGCCGTGCGCATAAAGGGGGTCAAGGGCGTCAAGAGCGTCAAGGGCCTCAAGGGCGTGAAGAGCGTCAAGAAGCTGTGACGGGGGATCACGCGTGACCAACATTCCCGAGACCGGCCGCACCCCCCGGGTGCAGATCCGGCTCGTCATCATCCAGGTGCTCGTCTTCTCGCTGCTGCTCACCCTCGGCGGGCGGCTGTGGTACCTGCAGATCCGCAACGGCGCCGAGTACGCCGACGAGGCCAAGAACAACCACGTCCAGCAGGTCGTCCAGCCCGCCGTGCGCGGCTCGGTCCTCGACGCCCGCGGGGTGCCGCTCGCCGACAACGAGACCCGCCTCGTCGTCTCCGCCAGCCGCACCGAGCTGATGAAGATAAAGGACAAGGGCAAGGGCGTCCTCACCCGGCTGGCCGGGGTCCTGGACATGAAGCCGCAGGACGTCATGGACAAGGTCCGCCTCTGCGACTCCAAGACACCCCAGCCCTGCTGGAACGGTTCCCCCTACCAGCCGATCCCGGTCACCCTGGAAGCCACCACCCAGCAGGCCCTGCAGATCCGCGAGCGCCCCGAGGACTTCCCCGGCATCACCGCCGAGCCCACCGCCGTACGCCGCTACCCGGCCCCCGGCGGCGCCAACACCGGCCAGGTCCTCGGCTACCTCTCGCCCGTCACCGACAACGAGATCCAGGCCGCCAAGACCACCAACTCCCCCTTCCTGCGATCCGACCAGGTCGGCCGCTTCGGCCTGGAACGCACCTACGACAAGGCGCTGCGCGGCAAGTCGGGCGTCACCCGCTACGAGGTCGACAACCTCGGCCGCGTCATCGGCGAGGCCAAGAACGACCCCGCGGTCCCCGGCGCCAACGTGGTCACCAGCATCGACGCCCGCGTGCAGGCGGTCGCCGAGTACGAGCTGAACGCCGCCATGGTCGAGGCCCGCAAGCAGAACGACCGCAACACCGGCGTCAACTACAAGGCCGACGCGGGCGCCGTCGTCGTCCTGGAGTCCAAGACCGGCCGCGTCGTGGCGATGGCCTCCAACCCGACCTACGACCCGAACGTCTGGGTCGGCGGCATCTCCGGCAAGGACTACGCCAAGCTCACCGCCAAGGAGTCCAACGTCCCGCTGATGAACCGGGCCATCCAGGGCCAGGCCGCCCCCGGCTCCATCTTCAAGGTCATCCCCACCGCGGCCGCGGTCAACGCCGGATACGACTTCGACGGCAACTACCCCTGCCCCAGCTCCTACTCCATCGGCGGCCAGGTCTTCAAGAACTTCGAGTCCCAGGGACACGGATCCATCACCCTCGGCCGCGCCCTGGAAGTGTCCTGCGACACCGTCTTCTACGCCCTCGGCCACCAGCAGTGGCTCAAGGACGGCGGCCTCAAGCCGATCAAGAACCCGGCCCAGATCTTCTACAAGACCGCCCACCAGTTCGGCCTCGGCGCGGAGACGGGGGTGGACCTGCCCGGCGAGGAGAAGGGCCGCGTCCCCGACCGCGAGTGGAAGCAGAAGTTCTGGGAGGCCAACAAGGACCAGTGGTGCAAGACCGGCAAGAAGGGCGGCACCTACGTCGAGCTGCTGTCCTACGAGAACTGCCTCGAAGGCAACCTCATGCGCGCCGGTGACGCCGTCAACTACTCCATCGGGCAGGGCGACACGCTCGTCACCCCGATCCAGATGGCCACCATCTACGCGGCCATCTCCAACGGCGGCACCCTCTGGAACCCGACCATCGGCAAGGCCGTCATCAGCGCCGACGGCAAGAACGTCGAGGAGATCAAGCCCAAGGCGCACGGCAAGCTGCCCATGACCGAGGAAACCCGGTCGAAGATAAACGAAGCGCTGGAGGGTGTCGCCACGCGCGGCACCGCCGCCTGGCGCTTCGGCGGCTGGCCGCAGAAGCAGATCCCCATGCACGCCAAGACCGGCACCGCCGAGGTCTACGGCAAGCAGACGACGTCCTGGTTCGCCACGTACACCGAGGACTACACGGTCGTGATGACGATCTCCCAGGGCGGCACCGGCTCCGGCGCCTCCGGCCCCGCCGTGCGCAACATCTACAACGCCATCTACGGCCTCGACATGGCCGGCAAGCAGGACCCCGCCAAGGCCCTCCTGCCGCGCCCCCAGTCGACCCTGCCCACGATCCAGGCCGACGGCTCGATCGACGCACCCGAGATCAAGCCCTACGTACCCCCGAGCCCCGAGGACGCGCCGCCGCCCCTCGCCGGACCGCCCGCCCCGGGAACCGGGAGGCAGGACTGATGCCCGGACCCAACACCTTCTCCGTCTCCCGCTACGCCCCCGACCGCGGCGCCCTCGGCAAGCTCACCGCCCGTGACTCGGTGCTGCGCCGGCTGGACTGGCCGATACTGCTCAGCGCCCTGGCGCTGTCCTTCATCGGCTCGCTGCTGGTGTGGTCGGCCACCCGCAACCGCACCACGCTGAACAACGGGGACCCGTACTACTTCCTCCTGCGGCACGCCATGAACACCGGCATCGGCCTGGTGCTGATGATCGGCACGATCTGGCTCGGCCACCGCACGCTGCGCGGCGCCGTGCCGGTCCTGTACGGGCTCTCGCTGGTCCTGGTCCTCGCCGTGCTCACCCCGCTCGGCGCGACCATCAACGGCGCGCACGCCTGGATCGTGATCGGCGGCGGCTTCTCGCTCCAGCCCTCCGAGTTCTGCAAGATCACCATCATCCTGATCATGGCGGTGCTGCTCTCGGCCCGGGTGGACGCGGGCGACCTCGACCACCCCGACCACCGCACCGTGGTCAAGGCGCTCTGCCTGGCCGCCGCCCCCATGGGCATCGTCATGCTGATGCCCGACCTCGGCTCGGTCATGGTCATGCTGGTCATCGTGCTCGGCGTGCTGCTGGCCTCCGGGGCCTCCAACCGGTGGGTGCTCGGACTGCTCGGCTCCGGCGCGGCGGGCGCCGTACTCATCTGGCAGCTCGGCATCCTCGACGAGTACCAGATCAACCGCTTCGCGGCCTTCGCCAACCCCGCCCTCGACCCGGCGGGCGTCGGCTACAACACCAACCAGGCCCGGATCGCCATCGGCTCCGGCGGCCTGCTCGGCGAAGGGCTCTTCCAGGGCTCCCAGACCACTGGCCAGTTCGTGCCGGAGCAGCAGACCGACTTCGTCTTCACCGTGGCGGGGGAGGAGCTGGGCTTCGTCGGGGGCGGACTGATCCTCGTCCTGCTCGGCGTGGTGCTCTGGCGGGCCTGCGTGATCGCCCGTGAGACCTCCGAGCTGTACGGGACGATCGTCGCCGCCGGGATCATCGCCTGGTTCGCCTTCCAGGCCTTCGAGAACATCGGCATGACGCTGGGCATCATGCCGGTGGCCGGGCTGCCGCTGCCGTTCGTCTCCTACGGAGGATCCTCGATGTTCGCCGTGTGGGTGGCCATCGGACTGCTGCAGTCGATCAGGGTGCAACGGCCGATGTCGGCCTGACCGGGCAGCGGCCGCCCTCCCGCCGACGCGGCGGGGGGCGACCGCGCCCCGGGGTACGCTTGAGAGTCGCCCCCTGCCCGCTTCACGAAAGTCGCGTGATGACCGAGTCGGTCTTCCCCCAGCTCGAAGCCCTGCTTCCGCACGTCCAGAAGCCGATCCAGTACGTCGGCGGGGAGCTGAACTCCACCGTCAAGAACTGGGACGAATGTGACGTCCGCTGGGCGCTCATGTACCCGGACGCCTACGAAGTCGGGCTCCCCAACCAGGGCGTCATGATCCTGTACGAGGTGCTCAACGAGCGCGAGGGCGTCCTCGCCGAGCGCACCTACAGCGTGTGGCCCGACCTCGAAGAGCTGATGCGCGAGCACAAGGTGCCGCAGTTCACGGTCGACTCCCACCGTCCCGTCGGCGCCTTCGACGTGTTCGGCCTGTCCTTCTCCACGGAGCTGGGCTACACCAACATGCTCACGGCCCTGGACCTGGCGGGCATCCCGCTGGAGTCCAAGGACCGCACGGTCGACCACCCCATCGTCCTCGCGGGCGGCCACGCGGCCTTCAACCCCGAGCCGATCGCGGACTTCATCGACTGCGCGGTCATCGGCGACGGCGAGCAGGCCGTCCTCGACATGACCACGATCATCCGCGCGTGGAAGGCCGAGGGCCGCCCCGGCGGCCGCGAGGAGGTGCTGCTGCGCCTCGCGAAGACCGGTGGCGTCTACGTCCCCGCCTTCTACGACGTCGAGTACCTCCCGGACGGCCGCATCGCGCGTGTCTTCCCGAACCGTTCCGGCGTTCCCCACCGGGTGTCCAAGCACACGGTGATGGACCTCGACGAGTGGCCCTACCCGAAGCAGCCCCTGGTCCCGCTCGCCGAGACCGTCCACGAGCGCATGTCCGTGGAGATCTTCCGCGGCTGCACCCGCGGCTGCCGTTTCTGCCAGGCCGGCATGATCACGCGCCCCGTGCGGGAGCGAAGCATCACCGGCATCGGCGAAATGGTCGAGCGCGGCCTGAAGGCGACCGGCTTCGAAGAGGTCGGCCTGCTCTCCCTGTCCTCCGCGGACCACAGCGAGATCGCCGACATCGCCAAGGGCCTCGCGGACCGCTACACGGAGGACAAGGTGGGCCTGTCCCTCCCCTCCACCCGCGTGGACGCCTTCAACGTCGACCTGGCCAACGAGCTCACCCGCAACGGCCGCCGCTCAGGCCTCACCTTCGCCCCCGAGGGCGGCTCCGAGCGCATGCGCAAGGTCATCAACAAGATGGTCTCGGAAGAGGACCTGATCCGCACGGTCGCCACCGCCTACGGCAACGGCTGGCGCCAGGTGAAGCTCTACTTCATGGTCGGCCTGCCGACCGAGACCGACGAGGACGTCCTGCAGATCGGCGACATGGCGGTCAACGTCATCGCCAAGGGCCGCGAGGTCTCCGGGCAGAACGACATCCGCTGCACGGTCTCCATCGGCGGGTTCGTGCCCAAGCCGCACACCCCCTTCCAGTGGGCCCCGCAGCTGTCCGCCGAGGACACCGACGCACGGCTGACGAAGCTGCGCGACAAGCTGCGCGGCGACAAGAAGTACGGCCGCTCCATCGGCTTCCGCTACCACGACGGCAAGCCCGGCATCGTCGAGGGCCTCCTCTCCCGCGGCGACCGCCGCATCGGCGACGTCATCCGCGCGGTCTACGAGTCCGGCGGCCGCTTCGACGGCTGGCGCGAGCACTTCTCCTACGACCGCTGGATGCAGGCGGCCGAGCGGACCCTGCCCGCGTACGGCGTGGACGTGCCCTGGTACACGACCCGCGAGCGCACCTACGAAGAGGTCCTCCCCTGGGACCACCTGGACTCCGGCCTCGACAAGGACTGGCTCTGGGAGGACTGGCAGGACGCCCTGGACGAGACCGAGGTCGAGGACTGCCGCTGGACCCCGTGCTTCGACTGTGGCGTGTGCCCGCAGATGGACACGCAGATCCAGATCGGCCCCACGGGACAGAAACTGCTGCCGCTGTCGGTCGTGAAGTGAGCGCATGAAGTGAGCGCGTGAAGTGTGCGCGCACCACGCGTAACAACTGAGTACCGGAAGGCCCCCACCGCAACGGTGGGGGCCTTCCGCGTGTCCTCGGCTGTATGGAAAGGCACGCAGGGGATACGCGATACACGGACCGTCAGCAGAGCGGCGGCGGATGGCTGGTGGGGGTGGTGCAGGGGGCCGCGAAGGTGGTCGCGGTGCTCGTCGTGCTGCCGGTGCGGGCGGTGTGGGACGTGCTCGCGGCGCTCGGGCGGCTGGTGCGCCGCCATCTGCTGCGACCGCTCGGCGCGGGGCTGGGGTGGGTGTACGCGCACCTGCTGCGGCCGGTGCTGCGGGCGCTCGGGTGGGTGGTGGGGACGCTGCTCAAGCTGGTCTTCGTCTGGCCGTGGGCCGCGCTGTGGCGGTACGTGCTCGCTCCGGCCGGCCGGGCCCTCTACCGCTTCCTGCTCACCCCCGCCGGACACGCCCTGGCCTGGGCGGCCGGTCTGCTCCACCGGTACGTGCTGACCCCGGCCGGGCACGCGCTGGTGTGGCTCGGCGGGCTGCTGCTGCGGTACCTGCTGGTTCCGGTGGGCCGGGGGCTGGCGTGGCTCGGCGGGCTGCTGCTGCGGTACGTGCTCGTTCCCCTCGGGCGGCTCCTGTCCTGGGCCTGGGGCGTGGCCGGGCGGATCACCCGGGCCGTGGGGCGCGCGCTGCGCCGGGCGGGGTGGGTACTGGTCGGGTGGCCCGCGTCCCGGGTGTACCGGTACGCGCTCGCTCCGGCCGGGCGGGCCGTGCGCGAGGTGTGGCGGACGGCCCGCGCGGTGGCGCGGGAGGCGCGTGCCGACGTACGGCGGGCCCTGTTCGGTTCACCTTCCGTGCAACCGGGGAGGTCACGGACGCGTAGTGTGGGTAGGACGACAGCTGTCGGCAACGCGCCCGCACCCGAGATCTCCCCGCACCAGCGGGGGTGAGCCGGAGCAGCGGGCACGGCCGGACGGCTCCACAGACCTCCGGGCGGCGCGCGAGAGCGGCCGCCCCGCACAAGGAGAAGAACCACTGGGCAAGCGACAGCCCGAAGGCCCCCCTCCCGCACCGGTGGTGCAGCGCATCCGACTGCGCTACACCAAGCGCGGCCGCCTCCGGTTCACCAGCCACCGAGACTTCCAGCGTGCCTTCGAGCGGGCCCTGCGCCGCGCCGAGGTCCCCATGGCGTACTCGGCGGGCTTCACCCCGCACCCCCGGGTCTCGTACGCGAACGCCGCCCCCACCGGGACCGGCAGCGAGGCCGAGTACCTGGAGATCGCCCTCGCCGAGGCCCGCGACCCGCAGAAGCTGCGCGAGCTGCTCGACGAGTCGATGCCGGTCGGGCTCGACATCACCGACGCCGTCGAGGCCCGCACCTCGGGCCTGGCCGACCGGCTGACCGCTTCGGTCTGGGAGCTGCGCCTGGACGGCACGGACCCCGCCGAGGCCGAACGCGCCGTGGCCCTCTTCCTGGCCGCCGAGACCGTCGAGGTCCAGCGCCGGACGAAGAACGGCATGCGCACCTTCGACACGCGCGGCGCCGTAGTCAGTCTCGACGTGGCCGCGGCACCGGCTGTAGCGGCTGATAGGCCGCTGGACAGTGCTTGTGCGATACTGCGGCTGGTTGTTCGGCATTTGACACCTGCCGTGCGACCCGACGACGTCCTGTCCGGTCTTCGAGCCGTGGCCGACCTGGCGCCGCCGGTCCCCGCAGCGGTGACCAGGCTGGCGCAGGGGCCCTTCGACGAGGAGTCCGGCACGGTGACCGACCCGCTCGCGCCCGACCGCGAAGCCGTCACGGCCGCCCCACCCACGGCTGCCGTAGCGGCCGACGCGAAGGCGCCGGAAGGTCCCGCCGCGTAAGGACCGCCGTTGCCGCGCCGCCCTGACATCCGGGATCCCCGTGGGTCGGGCAGCGCACAGACCTGAAGACTTCCGCCAGGCCGTACGGACAAACACGTACGGAACCGGCGGCCATGGACTACAAGCTCCCGTGTGGCGCACGCGCCCCGGAGGCCGGATCCGCGCTCATCGTGCGGGGCCGTGCCGGACCGGATGTCAGCCGCGGCGCCCGGGAGCGCGACGGGAGAACCCCGCACATGCTCAACAACGAGAACACCACCAACGACACCACCGCCGACGGCAGCGGCCCCAGCGACAACCTGCCCCCGCGCAGGCGGCGCCGCGCCGCCTCGCGGCCCGCCGGTCCGCCGGGCGCCGTCGGCACCACCGAGACGGTGGAGACCCCCGGCGCGGCTGCCGAGCCGGTTGCCGCCGCGCCCGCTGAGGACGCCGCTCCGGCGCCGCGTGCCCGTCGTCGCGCCACGCGCGCCGTGGCCGCTCCGGCCGCCGAGGCTGCTGCCGTGGTCGAGGAGGCTCCCGCCGCGGCTGCCGAGCCGGTTGCCGCCGCTCCCGCCGCGCCTGCTGAGGACGCTGCTCCGGCGCCGCGTGCCCGTCGCCGTGCCACCCGTGCCGTTGCGGCTCCGGCCGCCGAGGCTGCCGAAGCTGTGGTCGAGGAGGCCCCCGCGGTCGCCGCTGCACCGGTCGCCGCCGCTCCCGCTGAGGATGCTGCTCCGGCGCCGCGTGCCCGTCGTCGCGCCACGCGCGCCGTTGCGGCTCCGGCCGCCGAGGCTGCTGCCGTGGTCGAGGAGGCCCCCGCGGTCGCCGCCGCGCCTGCTGAGGACGCTGCTCCGGCGCCGCGTGCGCGTCGTCGCGCCACGCGCGCCGTCACCGCCCCGGCCGCCGAGGCCGCTGCCGTGGTCGAGGAGGCCCCCGCGGTCGCCGAGCCGGTTGCCGCCGCTCCCGCCGCGCCTGCTGAGGACGCCGCTCCCGCGCCGCGTGCCCGTCGCCGCGCCACCCGCGCCGTCGCGGCCCCGGCCGCCGAGGCCGCCGCCCCGCAGACCTCGCAGGCGCCGGCCCCGCAGGCCGCCGAGCCGGTCGAGGAGGCCGAGGCCAAGGAGCCCGCCGCCAAGGCCCCCGTGACCGTCGCCGACGCCGTGGACTCCCCGAAGGGTCGCGCCCCGCGCCGCCGGGCCACCCGGTCCGCCGCCCCGGCCGCAGCCCCGCAGCCCACGGCCGCGCCCGCCCCCGCCGCCGAGCCGCGCGGCCGCCGCGCCGCGCGCCCCGCCGTCGCCGTCTTCCAGGCGCCGGTCTTCGCCGAGCCGATGTTCCAGACCCCCGAGACCGCCGCCATGCTCGCCGCCGCCGCGCGCGTCGCCGAGGACGTCGAGGAAGACGAGGACGAGCTCGACTTCGAGACCGAGGCCGTCGCCCCCGCCCCGGCCTCCGCCGCACCGGCCGCCGGCCGTCGTCGCCGCCGCCGTGGAGGCGCCGCGCCCGAGCAGGCGGAGGCCGCCCCGGCGCCCGCCGCCCCGGCCGCCGGTCCGATCTCCGTAGCCTCCGTCCTGGACGAGGAGCCCGAGGCCGAGACCGAGGCCGCGGAGCTGGAGGAGGACGAGCACGACGAGTCGGGCGACCGCCCGTCGCGCCGCCGCCGTCGCGGTGGCCGCCGTCGCCGCCGTGGTGAATCCGCCGACCTGGACGAGTCCGCCGAGGAGGAGTCCGAGGAGGGCGAGGAAGCCGCCGCCGAGCAGGAGTCCGACGAGGACGACGAGTCCGCCGAGGACGAGGAGAACGGCCCCGCCGGTTCCAGCTCCAGCCGTCGCCGCCGTCGCCGTCGCCGTCGCAGCGGTGACTCCGGTGCCGAGGGCGACGCGGGTGACGAGGACGGCGTACGCACCGTCGTCAAGGTCCGCGAGCCGCGCCCGGCCCGTGAGCGCGCCGAGTCCGCGTCCACCTCCACCTCCTCCGACGAGGTGCAGTCCATCAAGGGCTCCACCCGCCTGGAGGCCAAGAAGCAGCGCCGCCGCGAAGGCCGCGAGCAGGGCCGCCGCCGCGTCCCGATCATCACCGAGTCCGAGTTCCTGGCGCGCCGCGAGGCCGTCGAGCGCGTGATGGTCGTCCGCCAGAGCGGCGAGCGCACCCAGATCGGCGTCCTCGAGGACAACGTGCTCGTCGAGCACTACGTCAACAAGGAAGAAGCCACCTCGTACGTCGGCAACATCTACCTGGGCAAGGTCCAGAACGTGCTGCCGTCGATGGAGGCCGCCTTCATCGACATCGGCAAGGGCCGCAACGCGGTCCTGTACGCCGGTGAGGTCAACTTCGAGGCGCTGGGCATGGCCCACGGCCCGCGCCGCATCGAGGCCGCCCTCAAGTCCGGCCAGTCGGTCCTGGTGCAGGTCACCAAGGACCCGATCGGCCACAAGGGCGCCCGCCTGACCAGCCAGGTCTCGCTGCCCGGCCGCTACCTGGTCTACGTGCCCGAGGGCTCGATGACCGGGATCAGCCGCAAGCTGCCCGACACCGAGCGCGCGCGCCTGAAGACCATCCTCAAGAAGATCGTCCCCGAGGACGCGGGCGTCATCGTGCGCACCGCCGCCGAGGGCGCGAGCGAGGACGAGCTGCGCCGCGACGTCGAGCGCCTGCAGGGCCAGTGGGAGGAGATCCAGAAGAAGGCGAAGCAGATCTCGACCTCTTCGCCGAGCCTCCTCTACGGCGAGCCGGACATGACCGTCCGCGTCGTCCGCGACATCTTCAACGAGGACTTCTCGAAGGTCATCGTCAGCGGTGACAGCGCCTGGGAGACCATCCACGGCTACGTGAACCACGTGGCCCCGGACCTGGCCCCCCGCCTCTCGCGCTGGACCTCCGAGGTCGACGTCTTCGCGACGTACCGGATCGACGAGCAGCTCGCCAAGGCGCTCGACCGCAAGGTGTGGCTGCCCTCGGGCGGCTCCCTGGTGATCGACAAGACCGAAGCGATGATCGTCATCGACGTCAACACCGGCAAGTTCACCGGTCAGGGCGGCAACCTCGAAGAGACCGTCACCAGGAACAACCTGGAGGCGGCCGAGGAGATCGTGCGCCAGCTGCGGCTGCGCGACCTGGGCGGCATCGTCGTCATCGACTTCATCGACATGGTCCTGGAGTCCAACCGCGACCTGGTCCTGCGGCGCATGCTGGAGTGCCTGGGCCGCGACCGTACGAAGCACCAGGTCGCCGAGGTCACCTCGCTCGGCCTCGTGCAGATGACCCGCAAGCGGGTGGGCCAGGGTCTGCTGGAGTCCTTCTCCGAGACCTGCGTCCACTGCAACGGGCGCGGCGTGATCGTGCACATGGAGCAGCCGACGGCCGTGGGCGGCGGTGGCAACGGCAAGCGCGCCAAGAAGCGTGCGGGCCGCACCTCCGAGCACGACCACGAGAACGGTCACGAGCACGAGCTCGACGCCGAGGCGGACATCGACGCCGAGGTGGAGCCGGTGGAGACCGAGGCGGAGGTGGCGGCCGAGGCCGCCGCGCCGCGCGCCCTGCCGGAGCCGCCCTTCGTTCCGGACGAGGAGCTGTACAGCAGCCCCGGCGAGGCCGAGGCCGCGGCGGGCATCAGCGGCCGCCGCAACCGCCGCCGCGCGACCCGCAAGGCGACCGCTCCGGCGGGCGCCCCGCGCGGTGGCGGCGACCGGAGCGAGCGCACGGAGCGCGCCGACCGGACCGCGGCCCAGGCCGCCCCGGCCGCTGCCCCGGCCCCCGTGGCCGAGGCCGTCGCCGAGCCGGTCGCGCCCGTCGCCGAGCCGGTCGCCCCGGCCGTCGTCGAGCCGGTCGTCGAGCCCGCGCCGGTGACCGAGGCCGCTCCGGTGGCCGAGCCGGTCGAGGAGGCAGCACCGCAGGGCCGTACCCGCCGCCGCGCCACCCGCAAGGCCACCGCCCCGGCGGGTGCCCCCAAGACGGCCGAGGCCGTCGCGGAGCCCGCACCGGAGCCGGTCGTCGAGGCCGCCCCGGAGCCGGTGGCCGAGCCGGTCGCCGAGGCCGTCGCCGAGCCCGTGGTGGAGGCCGCCCCGGCGCGCCCGCGCCGCCGGGCGACCCGCAAGGCCACCGCGCCCGCCGGTTCCCCGGCCGGTGCGGCGGACGCCGCGATCGTCGTGGTCGCCACCGCGGCGGAGGAGGCCCCGGCCGCCGCGCCCGTCGCGGAGGCCGAGGCCGAGACCGAGGCGCCCGCTCCGGCCAAGAAGGCGGTCCGCAAGACGGCCGCCAAGAAGGCCCCGGCCAAGAAGGCGACCGCCGCCAAGAAGACCACGGCGACGGCTGCCAAGAAGACGGTCGCGAAGAAGGCGACCGCCAAGAAGACCGTGAAGAAGGCGGCGACGAAGAAGACCGCGGCGGCGGAGCAGCAGTCGCTCCCGTCCGTCTCGGCTCCGGCGACCGAAGCCTGATCCACACCCCGCTGCACACAGCCCCGCCCGGCACCGGAACACGGTGCCGGGCGGGGCTGTTTTCAGTCACCTGTGCGTCTCCTGTACCTCACCTGTGATCAATCTGTGATGCTCTTTGTCACGCGATGTCGGACATCCACTCTTGTTCACCCGGTGTGATTGCGACACATTGATCAAACGCTTCAGGCGGCTTGCCATGGGTGGGGACTTCTGGCGGGCGGGGGGATGGGACCAGGTGCACCGATGAGGTGCCCGTGGTCCTCGCTGCGTTGCACATCTTCACGTTTCGTCCTTTCTCACGTTTTTCCGGGCGTCGCTCGGCGTCCTGTGAGAACTGACGAAGGCAGAACGAAACACGTGAGCAGAACAACACAAGCGCTGGTGGGCGCGGTCGGTCGGCATACGTCCAGAACGGCGGCCATCCTGTCCTCCACGACCCTCGCCCTGGTGCTGGCAGCAGGATCAGCCCCCTTCGCAAGCTCGGCGTCCGCCGCTCCCGGCTGCGCCGGAGCCGAAGCGGACTTCAACGGCGACGGCATTCGGGACACCGCGATCGCCGACACCGGCGCGACCGTGAACGGCGCGGCCAAGGCCGGGCTCGTACACATCGTCTACGGCGGCGGCAAGGGGACGCTCGAACTGACGCAGGAGAGCGCCAAGGCCGGTGCCTCCGAAGCGGGCGACCAATTCGGCTTCTCCCTGGCCGTCTACGACGCCGATCTCGACGGCTGCGCGGATCTGGCGCTCGGGGTCCCGTACGAGGACGTCGCCGGCCGCCCCGACGCGGGCCGGGCCGTCGTCGTTTACGGCTCGCCGACCGGCCTGGCCGCAGGCAAGGCCAGCATCCAGTACCTGCAGGGGGCGGCCCCCCTGACCGGTTCGGCCGAAGCCGAGGACTGGGCGGGCTACTCCCTCGCGGCCGGTAAGTCCTCGGCGGGTGTGCCGTTCCTCTCCATCGGCGTTCCTGGTGAGGACCTCGGTACTGTGCCCGACGCGGGCGGCGTGATCTACGTCTCGGGGTCCACGACCGTGAACGTCGGCATCATCACTCAGGACACGGCGACGGCGGGCGCGGTCCCGGACGCGGCGGAGGCGTACGACCGGTTCGGTACGGCCATCGCCGCCACCCCGACCCACCTCGCGATCAGCGCTCCCGGCGAGTCCCAGGGAAGCATCGTGGACGCCGGGTCGGTGACGACGTTCAGCCACACGCTGGTCTCCGGCGTGCCCACACCGCTGAACGTGATCACGCAGGATTCCCCCAACGTGTTCGGGGTCTGTGAGACGGGGGACGCCTTCGGAACGTCGATCGCCGCAGTGCCGTACCGGGCAGAAGGCGCCACCAGTACGAGCGAGTCCCTCCTGGTCGTCGGAATTCCCAATGAGGAGAGGACAACGACGCAGGACTCGGGAGGGGTGGAGGTCTTCCGTCTCGACGCGGTCGGCGGATTCCAGCAGACGCAGTTCATCGACCAGGCGACGACCGGTGTAGCGGGTACGGCTACCTCCGGCGACCATTTCGGCCAGCGTGTCGTGGCCGCCAACACCGCACCTGACAGCGTCAGTACTCCGGAGAACACCCGTGTGGCCGTCGGCATACCGGGCAAGGAGAGCACCAGTGGCGTCGCGGACCGCGGTCAGGTGCAGGTTCTGCCGCTCGTCGGTCCTCCCGGCGACAGTGATGTGCTGCTCGCTCCCGGCTACGGCATGCCGGCTCCGGCCGCGCCGCGTCAGTACGCCGGCATGAGCCTTGGCAGCAGTACCGCAGGCCTCTATGTCGGACTGCCCTACGGGCCGACCGCCGGCCGAGCGGTGTACCTCTTCTCCTGGAACGTCGCGAACGCCGGGGCCCCCGTCCAGACCTTCAAGCCCGGTCAAGACGGAATCCCCGTCGGCATCGGCACCTTCGGAACGGCGGTCCGGTGATGGGCGTCCAGACGACCGGCATCCGCCGGACCTTGCTGCGGCGTGCCTCTCTCGCCGCTGTGGTGACAGCAGGCGCCGTGCTGGCCGCGGGCCTCGGCCTGCCGCCGGAGCAACATGCGCGGGCCACGGAGGAGGTGGCCGTCGGCACCCCCGTCCAAACGGAAGCCGAGGCTCTCACCGCTGCCCGCACCAGCGGGAAGCAGGTCGAGGTCCTCGGCCTGCGCAGCGAGCAGCGGGAGATCTTCGCCGCCCCGGACGGTACGTACACGGCCCGCGAATACACCGAACCCGTACACGCGGTACGGAACGGCGCATGGGTCGACATCGACAAGACGCTGGTCAGGCGGCCGGACGGCAGTGTCGGCCCGAAAGCCACCACCGTGGGCCTGGCCTTCTCGGACGGGGCCGCGGGCAAGCCCTTCGTCACGATGCGCCGCAGTACCCGGGAAATGTCACTGTCCTGGCCGTACGGAAAGCTCGCGACGCCGGTACTCGACGGCGACACCGCAACCTACGTGGACGCGCTGCCGGGCGTGGACCTGAAGGTGCGCGCCGAGGCCAACGGTTTCGGTCATCTGCTCGTGGTCAAAACGCCACAGGCCGCGGCCGATCCGCGCCTCCAGAGACTGGACCTGGGCCTGAAGGCCGAGGGTTTGACGTACAAGAAGGACGCGAACGGCGCCGTCACCGCTGTGGACAGTGCAGTCGGCGGCGTCGTGTTCCAGTCCGGCGCGCCCAGCATGTGGGACTCGGCATCCTCCCAGGAGACGGCCGTCCGCGACAAGGGCCCCCGAGCCGTCGCCAAGTCCCTGTCCGCGGCCCGGGCCGACGCGCCCACGGGGGCGAATGCGGCCGCCGTCCTCACTCCCGCCCTGGCGGGCCCGGGCGGCGGAGGCAAAGCCGCGCCCCTGGGCGTCGAGGTGTCGGCGAACAAGCTGACGCTGGTCCCCGACCAGAAGATGCTGCGCGACGGTGCCACCGTCTTCCCCGTGGTCATCGACCCGATCCAGAAGACCGCCGACCGTTCCGGCTGGACCGCCGTCATGTCCGGCAAGCCGTCGGTCGGCGAATGGCAGTACTCGGGCAGTGCGGGCGTGGGCAGGTGTCCGACGGATTACAGCGCGGCCTCCTGCGCCGGTGTCGGCGTCCGCCGTGTCGCCTTCCAGATCCCGCTGTCCTTCTACAAGGGCAAGCAGATCCTGGGTGCGACCTTCAGCGCCCGCGTCCAGCACGTCTACCCGGCCGATGCCCACGCCGAGCCGATCCAGCTCCAGCGGATCGGCGGCAGCACGGCCCACATCGACAGCGGCAGCAACTGGACGAACACGCAGAACAGCACGCTCACGACCTTGGAGACACTCAACGAGAAGATCCAGCCCACCAGTTGCGAGTCGCAGGCCAACATGCACTTCAAGTCGGGTGCCACCGGTGGCCTGACGAACAGCGTACGCACGGCGGCGGACGAGGGCTGGCCCTCCATGCTCCTGAACCTCCGGGCGCAGGACGAGGGCAGCTTCCAGGGCTGGAAGCGCGTGTGCGGCAACGCCTACCTGAGCATCAGCTACAACACGCTTCCGGGGGCCATCAACTCCGGTGCCATGTCGTCCAACCCCGGTGGTGCCTGCGTCACCGGTGCGAACCGTCCCTACACCGACGTGCCGCCGACGCTCCGCGCCATCGCGAACGACCAGGACGCGGGCGAGCAGGTCAAGGTCCGGTTCAAGGTCGAGTGGAAGGACGCGGCCGGAGCGGCCAAGTCCTATGAGGAGGACACGGACTACAAGGCTCCGACGTCTTCCACGCCCTTCGAGCACACCGTGCAGTCCGTGATCCCGGAGAACACCGCGATCTCGTGGAGCGTCGCCACGCATGACGGCGACGGCTGGGGACCGTGGAGCACCAAGTGTGAGTTCATGTACGACAAGTCGTTCCCGGGCAAGCCGAACGTGTTCTCCGCGGAGTACCCGGCGACGAAGGAGTACCACGACGGGGTAGGGGCCGTCGGCACCTTCATCATGTCGCCGAACCCGGACGATGCGGTTCCGGACACGGACGTCGTCAAGTACCGCTACGCCTTCGACGGTGAGCCCAGCACCGAGGTGGCGAGCACGACGGCGGGTGGCCCGGTCTCGGTGAACTGGACGCCCACACGCCCGGGGCCGCACTGGGTCGACGTCGTCGCCGTCGACAAGGCCGCGCACCCCAGCGCCCTCGCCCGGCACAGCTTCTACGTGGCAACAGGTGCTGCCGCCGCCGCCCAATGGAACCTGGCCGACGCGCCCGGTGGCAACGCGGCCGACGAGGAGACGGGCAAGTACCCGGCCGGCTTCGGCCCCGGTGTCACCTTCGGTGTGCCCGGGCCTGGTGGCGCCATCGACTCGGCGGCCCACTTCGACGGAACCGGCGACAGCTGGGTCGATGCGGGCAGCACGGTGCTGGACACCCTGAAGGGTTTCAGCATCAGCGCCTGGGCGCGTCCGTCGGACCTCAGCCGTGACATGACGGTGGTCAGCCAGGACGGCACCGGTGAGCCGGGCTTCGTCCTCGGCTACGACGCCATCGCCAAGACCTGGAAGTTCTCCGTTCCGCTCAGCGATGTGGACACGCTGGGTGAGTGGAAGGCGGTGTCCACCGGTGTCACCCCCGTCAAGGACGAGTGGGTGCTGCTGACCGGTCTTTACGACGGCGCCGCGGGCAAGCTCCAGCTCTACGTCAACAAGGAGCTCAAGGGCGAGACGGTCCGCCGTTCCACCTGGAAGTCGTACGGCGCACTCCAGATCGGCCGCCACATCGACAAGGCGGGCTACGAAGGCGCCTTCGCCGGTGACCTCGCCGAAGTCCGCGTCTTCGGCCGTCCGCTCCTGCCGGCTCAGATCACCGAGATCACCACCGTCAAGCCCGACCGCACCGGCTACTGGCAGCTCAACTCGGCACAGTCCGGCGTGACGCCCAACCTCGTCGCAGGCGGACAGGGGCTGACCCTGACCGGCAACGCGGCGCTCTACACCCCCGATCCGCTCGACCCGTTCCTGACCGCACCCATGGTCGGGGCCGGGCACATGGTCCTGGACGGCAACGGGGACTACGCCACGACGGCGAACGCCCCCGTCACGGGAGCCACGAGCTTCACGCTCGCGGCACGGGTCCAGCTCGGCTCGCTCGACGCCACCGCCTCGCAGACCGTCTTCTCCCTGCCGGGCGCGAACACGAACCGGGTGCAGGTCCGGTACCAGGCCGCCACCAAGCGCTGGGAGCTCGCCGTCGCCACGGCGGACACCCCCGGCGCCGCGGTGAAGGTCTTCTCCGACGACCAGGCCATGCCGGACACGAACCCCGTCGGCCAGCACCTCGCAGTGGTGTACGACGCGTTCGCCGGTCAGATCCGGCTGTACGTCAACGGACAGCTGGCGGCTTCCGCCCAGGGTGTGGAGAACACCACCTGGGCTGCGACCGGCGGCCTGCAGGTGGGCCGTTCGGCCCGGGGCAGCGCCGAGTACTTCGCCGGAGCCATCGACGAGGTCCGCGCGTACAACGGCGCCATCGACCCGACGGCCGTCGTCCAGCTCGCCGCGACCGGAGAGCTGACCGACCGCTAGGTCATCCACAGGACAGGCGTGCCCGCCCCTCGCAGGGCGGGCACGCCTGTCCGCTCGCAGTACCTTCTTGCCCCTTCTCTGTGGAGTGCACTGATGTCTCTACGCGGCCGATTGCTGAATCGGCGCATGTCACGACGGACACTGGGGTCCGTCGTCATCGGACTGAGCCTGGCTCTGTCCGCCTCGTCCGTCCAAGCCCTCGAGGCCGCCCCGGGCGGCACGAAGCGGCCCGGCGTCCAGGACTTCGGCGACCCCGTCAAGGGGACCGCCGCCAAGGCCGCCAAGCGCCCGGCGAACGCGACGGCCAAGGCGGCCGTCAAGAAGCTGGACAAGCCCCTCTGGCCCGGTAGCGGCAGCGCGGAGCTGGCCGTCTCCGGGGCCGGGGACCCGGCCCGGGTGGCGGTGGGCGGTCTGCCCGTCACCGTGACCACCCCGAAGGACACCACGGTCAAGGCACCGGCCGCCTCCTTCCGCGCGGCCGCGGTCGCCGGAGGGAAGCCGCCCGGCAAGGTTCAGGTCGATGTGGTGGCCCCCGAACGCGCCGCCAAGCTCGGCGTCGGCGCGCTGCTGCGCGTCCAGCGGGCCGACCAGGCCGCCGACGGCGCCCAGGTCCGCGTGCACGTCGACTACTCGGCCTTCGCCGACGGCTTCGGCGGCGGCTACGGCTCCCGCCTGCGGCTCGTCGAACTCCCGGCCTGCGCGACGGTCGCCGACCCGGGCACCGCCGCCTGCCCCGAGCTGCCCAAGCTGCTGAAGAGCGTCAACGATCCGCGGACGAAGACGGTCTCCGCGGACGTCACCGCCCCGGCCCGTACGGCCGGCATGTCCGCCCTGGCGGCCGGCCCGGCCGCAGGCGCGTCCATGCTCGCCCTCGCGGCCGGCGACTCCTCCGCACAGGGCAACTACGCGGCGACGCCGCTGTCCCCGTCGGCGAAGTGGAGCGTGTCGAACTCCTCGGGCGGCTTCTCCTGGTCCTACCCGCTGCGCACCCCGCCCGCCCCCGGCGGCCTGGTGCCCACGGTCGGGCTCGGCTACTCCTCGCAGTCCGCGGACGGCCGTACCTCCGACACCAACAACCAGGGCTCCTGGGTCGGTGAGGGCTTCTCCTACGAACCGGGCTTCATCGAGCGCCACTACAAGCCCTGCGCCAAGGACGGCCAGAGTGGCTCCGCCGAGCAGTGCTGGGCCTTCGACAACGCCACCGTGATGCTGAACGGCGCGTCGACCGAGCTGGTCAAGGACGACACCGACGGCAAGTGGCACATGGGCTCCGACGACGGCTCGAAGATCGAGCAGGTCACCGGCGCCACGAACGGTGACAACGACGGCGAGCACTGGAAGATCACCACGACGGACGGTACCGAGTACTGGTTCGGCCGCAACCGTCTTCCGGGCTGGGCGACCGGCAACGAGGAGACCGCGTCCGTCTGGACCGCCCCCGTCTTCGGCAACAACGCGGGCGAGCCCTGCTACAACGCCACCTTCGCGAACGCCTCCTGCCAGCAGGCCTGGCGCTGGAACCTCGACTACGTCAAGGACCGCCAGGGCAACGTCATGTCGTACTTCTACGGCAAGGAGACCAACTCCTACGCCCTGAACGGCAAGACCGACGTCAACGGCACCGCGTACACCGCGGGCGGCTACCTCAAGCGCGTCGACTACGGCCAGCGCGAAGCCTCCGTCTACTCGGCCAAGGCCCCGGCGCGCGTCGTCTTCACGACGCAGGAACGCTGCCTGCCCACGGACACCTTCAAGTGCCTTCCGGCCGACTTCAAGAAGGAGAACGCCGCCTTCTGGCCGGACGTACCGATGGACCGGTACTGCGCGCCGAACACCAAGTGCACCGCCACCCAGGTCGCCGCGTCCTTCTGGACCCGGCAGCGACTGACCGGCGTCACCACGCAGATCCGCAAGGACGCCACGACGTACGACGACGTGGAAGCATGGACGTTCACGCACCAGTTCACCGACAACGGTGACCAGTCCAAGACCCTGTGGCTCTCCAAGATCGACCACGAGGGACGCAGGGGCGGCAGCGCCAAGGTCCCCTCGGTCGAACTCATGGGTACGCAGCTGGCCAACCGGGTGGACGGCCCCGGCGAGTCCATCGCCCCGTTCTACCGCTTCCGCCTCTCCACCGTCCTGAGCGAGACCGGCGCGCAGCTCGACGTCAACTACGCCCCCGCGGAGTGCACCAAGGACGCCCTGCCCAAGCCGGGCGAGTCCGTCAAGCGCTGCTACCCGGTCGTATGGTCCCCGCCGGGCTTCCTCGACCCGGTCACCGACTGGTTCCACAAGTACGTGGTCGCGCAGGTCATCGAGACCGACCGAACCGGTGGAGCCCCCCAGCAGGTCACGGACTACGAGTACCAGGGCCCCGCGGCCTGGCGTAAGGCCGAGCCCGACGGCATGACCGAGGACAAGTACCTCACCTGGGGCGGCTGGCAGGGCTACGGCAAGGTCAAGGTGACCACCGGCGGCTCGGCCGCGGGCAAGACCCGGATCGACTACACCTACCTCCAGGGCATGGACGGCGACAAGAAGCCGGACGGCACGGCCCGTTCGGTGACGGTGGCCGACTCCGAGGGCGGTACGTACACCGATCACAAGGAGTTCAGCGGCCACGAGCTGGAGTCGGCGACCTACGACGGCGACAAGCTCGTCTCCAAGGTCATCAAGACCCCGATGCGGCACTACACCGCGACGGACACGAACACCTGGGGCACCAGCCACGCCTCGATCGTCAAGACGGTCAAGACGCGTGGTTACACGATGACCGAGGGGGGTGACGGCCGCCGCGAGGCAGAGTCGAACGCCACGTACGACCTCACGAACGGCACCGGCCGCATCCTGGAGTCGGAAGAACTGGGCGACCTGTCGACCGCGGCCGACGACACCTGCACCCGTACGTCCTACGCGGACAACACGGCGGCCAACATCCTCACCACGGCGTCGCGGGTCGAGTCCGTCTCGGTGAAGTGCGCCACGACCCCCGACCGCAAGACGCAGGTGATCTCGGACGAGCGCACCTCGTACGACGGCCTGGCCTTCGGCGCGGCGCCCACCGTGGGCAACGCGACGCAGACCGAGCGCATGACCTCCCACAACGGGACGACGGCCACCTATCAGGTCACCGCTACGACGACGTACGACTCCTTCGGCCGTCCGTCTTCCCAGACCGATGCCGTGGGCGCGGAGACCAAGACGGCGTACACCGACGTCAACGGCCTCATCTCGCAGGTCAAGGTCACCAACGCTCTTGGCCACGTCAACACGAGGGACTTCGACCCCGCCTGGGGCCTGTCCATCGGCCAGACCGACCCGAACGGCAAGCGCGGCGATCTGGCGCTCGACCCGCTCGGCCGACTGGTCTCCGTCTGGCTCCCGGACCGCTCCAAGAGCGCGCTCCAGACGCCGAGCATCAAGTACAGCTACAACTACCGTCTCGACAAGCCGGTCTCCGTGAAGACGGAGAAGATCGAGATCGACGGCTCCTACGGAGCCGAGTACGAGCTCTACGACAGCCTGCTGCGTCCTCGTCAGAAGCAGACGGAGGGACCGTCCGGCACCCGCATGGTCGCGGACACCTTCTACACGCCGACGGGCAAGATCGCCAAGGTCAACGCCACCTACAACGCGGCGGGTGCGGCCTCGGACGAGCTGCTGATCGTCCGCAACGGCGACGTCGGCGGGCAGACCCTGTACGAGTACGACGGTCTGGGCCGCACCACTGCGAAGATCTCCGCGGTGGCCGGCGGCGAACAGTGGAGGACGACGGTCGTCCACGGCGGCGACCGGATCCACGAGGACCCACCGGTAGGCGGCACGCCCACGACGACGCTGACCGACGCGCAGGGCCGCACGACCGAGGTGCGCCACTACAAGGGCGCCTCCCCGGTACCGAACGGTCCGACGACCGGCTACGACAGCACGAAGTACGCGTACACGCCGATGGGCAAGCTGGAGCGGCTCACCGACGCGGCGAACAACACGTGGTCCTACAAGTACGACCAGCTCGGCCGCCAGATCGAGGCGGTGGACCCGGACTCGGGCAAGCGCACGACCACGTACGACGAGGCCGACCGGCCGACATCCACGACGGACGCCCGCGGCAAGACGGTCTCGACGGTCTACGACAAGCTCGACCGCGTCGTCACGACGTGGGACGGCCCCGCGACCACCGGGACCAAGCTCACCGAACAGCGCTACGACAAAGCCGGCTGGCTCGGCTACGGGTACGCCTCGCTGCGCTACATCAATGCGACGGAGTACTTCGCGTCGGTCGTCCAGGCGATGGACGAGTTCTACCAGCCGCTGAAGACGGCCTACACGGTCCCCGCCTCGTCGGGGACGGGCCTGGCCGGCACCTACGTCTTCAGCAGCGCCTACAACCGTGACGGCACCAAGCAGAGCGACTCCCTCCCGGCGGCGGGTGGTCTCGACGCCGAGACGCTCGCCTACGGCTACGACGACATCCAGCGCCTGAAGAGCATGACGGGCACGACGTCGTACGTCACGAACGCGGTCTGGTCCGGCCGCACCCTGCTCCAGCAGCTGGAGCTGAACAACGGCGGCAAGAAGGTCTGGCAGACCTTCCAGTACGAGACCGGTACCGACCGGCTGCTGAACTCGAAGGTGGACGTCTACGGGTCCACCACCGGCCCGGCCAAGGAGTCGAACTACTCCTACGATCAGGTCGGCAACGTCCGGTCCATCGCGGACACCGCCGGCAGCGCCACGCCCGACCTGCAGTGCTTCGCCTACGACTACCAGGCCCGCATGACGGAGTCCTGGACCCCGGCGACGACCAAGGCCGCGGCTGCCGCGTCCGGAACCGTCGGCAGTCAGGTCCCCGTCTCGGGATCGGGCCCGGCGGCTTGCAACACGGCTCCCGGCGCTTCCGCGCTGGGCGGCCCGGCTCCGTACTGGAACTCGTACACCTTCGACTCGGTCGGCAACCGCCTCACCGAGACGTCGCACGACACCGGCCTGACCGCCTCGAAGGACGTCAAGCGCACCTTCACGTACAAGGCGGGCAGCCACCAGGTCCAGAAGGTCGTGGAGAACACCCCGACCGGCGACCGGCAGTACAGCTACGGCTACGACACGGCCGGCAACACCACCACCCGCACGATCGGAGGCAACACCCAGACCCTGGAGTACGACGCCCTCGGCACCCCGGTCCGGAACAGCCAGCCGGACGATGTCACCACGCCGGGCAAGAACGAGGCGTCGGAGACGACGTTCCTCTACGGCCCCGATGGCGGCCGGGTCCAGCGCAAGGACGCCACCGGCACCACGGTGTACCTGCCGGGCATGGAGCTGCGCCTGGACGCGGGAACGACCACGGCCAAGGCGACGCGGTACTACGCCTTCGCGGGCCAGAGCGTCGCGATCCGCACCCCGGACAAGAAGCTGTCCTTCCTGGCCTCCGACCACCACGGCACGGCCGAGATGTCGATCGACGCCACGACGGGTGCGGTCACCCAGCGGCGGATGGATCCCTACGGCAACAGCCGTGGTACTCCCCAAGGAACCTGGCAGGGCGAGAAGGGCTTCGTCGGCGGAACGATCGACGCGTCCACGGGTCTGACGACGATCGGGGCCCGGGAGTACGACTCGTTCCTCGGGAAGTTCATCACTCCCGACCCCGTCGTCGACACGAGCGACGCCCAGCAGCTGAACGCGTACGCGTACGCGCACAACCGGCCGGTCTCGGCGAGCGACCCGAGCGGTCTGTACGACCCGGACGAGCGGGCGTTCTGCCGGGGCAACCCGGAATGCACGAACGGCAGGTACACCCCGAAGTCCGATCCGCAGCCCGATCCGGAAGTCGAGGAGGCCGAGGACAACTACAACAAGGCCCAGGGCGAGCACAACCGCACCCAGGCGAAGATCAAGAACGCCGTCAAGCAGATCACCAAGATCCTCATGGACGAGCTTGGCATCACGGCGGCCCTTGACTGCTTCTCCAGCGGCGACCTCGGTGCCTGCGGTGAAACAGCGCTCAACATCGCGAGCAGCTTCGCCGGCGGCATCGCCGGCAAGATCGCCAAGAAATACGGATGGCCGACCCAATGGGAGAAGGCCCTCACTCTTGGGAAGAAGCTCGCCGGGCTCGCCGGCGACCTGATATCCGGGGTCAAGTCCTGGTTCAAGACCTCGGAGAAGCTCGAAAAGGCCAAGGGTGCCTTGGCTGCGGTCAAGGCTCGGTTCAAGGGGTCCGGTGGTAGCTGCCCCATCCCGCACAGTTTCCTGCCCGGCACTGAGGTACTGCTTGCCGACGGATCAACGAAGAAGATCGAGGACGTCGGGGTCGGCGACCGGATCACTACGACGGATCCGTCCACTGGGGAGACGGTAACCCGGGAGGTCGTCGGAACGATCGTCACCCGCGACGACAAGGAATTCGTCGACCTGGGGATACGTTTCGAATCCGGAGAGGTATCGCTTGTCTCGACCATCACCCACCCCTTCTGGGTCGAGAGCGAACAGCGTTTCATTGATGCTGGCAACCTGCGGCCTGGAATGCGACTGCGGACGCCGAATGGCGCCATGGTCGAGCTGTCGCGGATGCGATTCTTCAATGAGTTGCGCCAGACGCACGACCTGACCATCGAGGGCGTTCATGCCTACTATGTATTGGCCGAGACCGTGCCGGTACTTGTGCACAACTGCGACACTGGTGGGTTGAGTCTCGTCGGTGCACGGCAAGTCAGTGGACGATTCCCGGACCAGGGTAATCCCGGTGAAACGCTTTTCCGTCAGAAAGAAGATGGGACGGTCACCGCCTACGGGCGGTATGACGACGAAGGAGAACTCTATCAACGCGCAGATTTGCTGGAAGAGTCGGCCACTCATGGCAATGTGCCGGCCCCGCACATCCTCTCGACCGTGACGCATACAAATCCGAAGACTGGACAGAAGTTCATCAGGTGGGAGAAGATGCCGCGGTCTCTTCGCCCAGAAGAAGAGCTGTGTGGCTGCAGGTAGGCGCATGCCCTGGCGTAACTGGAGTTGTTAACCGCCTCTTCAGAGAGGCCCGCACCGGATAAAGTGATGATCGTAGGTGCCCGTCAGTCCGTGGCGGGCACCTACGCGTTCGCCGCGCCAGAGATACGAGTTCATCTGTGCGAGATATCTCATGGTGTTAGCCCCCGAGGGTGCGATGCCGAGGAGTTTCAATGTATGACCCGACGGAATACCCTAAAATTAAATCCTGGGCGGATGAGTGGGGAGGGGGTCTCGACTACGTCGATTATGTGAAGGGAAATGGAGATCTGGCGCTGCTGGCGGCGTTTTCCCGTATCTTCTGGCCCAGGTTTGTCGAGGTGCAAGGATGCGTGTTGTGGGATCGTGTATACGAGGAGTCGAATTTCGCTCTCTGGCGTGAGAACCTCTCAGGTGATGTTCGGAGACTTGAGGCAACGCTCAATCGGGTGCGAGTATGGCAGCTGGTCGAATCGCGCGATGTGGACGAGGATGTACGGGCGTTGAACTATGTGGCTGAGAGTATTGCGCGAGCATGGCGAGCCGCACTGTGCGTGGAATTCCCCGGTCGGGCTTTCGATGTCGGAGTCGTGCATTCCGAGGACGGGCCCATCGTGACTTTCTCCTCCGGGGTGAAGTAGCTCCGCGGAGGCTCGCGGCTGCGCTCCTCACCCCCGGTTTGACCTCTCAAACCGGGCCCCGTAACCTAGGTCGCTGGCGTGTCTGTGGACGCGCCATCCACTGAGCACCTCACCTCCCGTACCGCCTCGCGGTACGGGGGAGGCCGGCCTGCGGGTTCCCGCGGTGGCCGGCTGGCTTCAGGGGTTCCCTTCGAGTGAGAGAGAGATCCGCGTGTACGCCATCGTGCGCAGCGGTGGTCGCCAGCACAAGGTTGCTGTCGGCGACATCGTTGAAGTTGACAAGATTCCCACTGCCAAGGTTGGCGACACGGTCGAGCTCTCGACCCTGCTCGTCGTCGACGGCGAAGCCGTGACCAGCGACCCGTGGGTCCTGGCCGGCATCAAGGTCACGGCCGAGATTGTGGATCACCACAAGGGCGCCAAGATCGACATCCTGCGGTACAAGAACAAGACCGGCTACCGCCGTCGCCAGGGTCACCGCCAGCAGTACACGGCGATCAAGGTCACCGGTATCCCCGCGGCTGCGAAGTAAGAGGGACTGAGACATGGCACACAAGAAGGGCGCATCTTCCACCCGGAACGGGCGCGACTCCAATGCCCAGCGGCTCGGCGTGAAGCGCTTCGGCGGTCAGGTCGTTTCCGCTGGTGAGATCCTCGTCCGCCAGCGCGGCACGCACTTCCACCCGGGTGCGGGCGTCGGCCGTGGCGGCGACGACACGCTGTTCGCGCTGCAGGCCGGTGCCGTCGAGTTCGGCACCCACCGCGGCCGCAAGGTCGTCAACATCGTTCCGGCCGCCTGATCCAGCTCCTGCTGGTCTCGCGTACGTAACTTCCCGAGGGCGGATCTCAGCTCTTTCCGGTGAAAGCCGGGAAGAGAGGTCCGCCCTCGGCGCGTTGTCACATAGACACGTTTAATGGGTAGCAAGGCCTACCCCCCGGGCTTTCCGGGATATTCCCGCTGTATCTGGAGGAACAACCATGACCACCTTCGTGGACCGCGTCGAGCTGCATGTCGCCGCGGGTAACGGGGGCCACGGCTGCGCCTCCGTACACCGGGAGAAGTTCAAGCCGCTCGGCGGCCCCGACGGCGGCAACGGCGGCCGTGGCGGTGACGTCATCCTCGTGGTGGAGCAGGCGGTCACCACCCTGCTCGACTACCACCACAGTCCCCACCGCAAGGCCACCAACGGCCAGCCCGGCGCGGGCGACAACCGTTCCGGCAAGGACGGCCAGGACCTGATCCTGCCCGTCCCGGACGGCACCGTCGTCCTCGACAAGGAGGGCAACGTCCTCGCCGACCTCGTCGGCCAGGGCACCACCTACGTCGCTGCCGAAGGCGGCCGCGGCGGCCTCGGCAACGCCGCGCTGTCCTCGGCCCGCCGCAAGGCGCCCGGCTTCGCCCTACTCGGCGTTCCCGGCACCGGCGGCGACGTCATCCTGGAGCTGAAGACCGTCGCCGACGTGGCGCTCGTCGGCTTCCCGAGCGCGGGCAAGTCCTCGCTCATCTCGGTGCTCTCCGCGGCCAAGCCGAAGATCGCCGACTACCCCTTCACCACCCTGGTCCCCAACCTCGGCGTGGTCACCGCGGGCTCGACGGTCTACACGATCGCCGACGTCCCGGGCCTGATCCCGGGCGCCAGCCAGGGCCGCGGCCTCGGCCTGGAGTTCCTGCGCCACGTCGAGCGCTGCTCGATCCTCGTGCACGTGCTGGACACCGCCACCCTGGAGAGTGACCGCGACCCGCTCGCCGACCTCGACGCCATCGAGAACGAGCTGAAGCTCTACGGCGGCGGCCTGGAGAAGCGTCCGCGCCTCGTCGTCCTGAACAAGGTCGACATCCCCGACGGCCAGGACCTCGCCGAGATGGTCCGCCCGGACCTGGAGGCCCGCGGCTACAAGGTCTTCGAGGTCTCCGCGGTCGCCCGCACCGGCCTGAAGGAGCTGTCCTTCTTCCTCGCCGAGGTCATCGCGAAGGCCCGCGCCCGCAAGCCGAAGGAAGAGGCGACCCGCGTCGTCATCCGGCCGAAGGCCGTGGACGACTCCGGGTTCACCATCACCTACGACGAGGTCGAGGACGTCTACAAGGTCCGCGGCGAGAAGCCCGAGCGCTGGGTCCGCCAGACCGACTTCAACAACGACGAAGCCGTCGGCTACCTCGCCGACCGCCTCAACCGCCTCGGCGTCGAGGACGGGCTGCGCAAGGCCGGCGCCCGCGCCGGTGACGGCGTCGCGATCGGCTCCGACGAGAACGCGGTCGTCTTCGACTGGGAGCCGACCATGATGGCCGGCGCCGAGATGCTGGGCCGCCGCGGCGAGGACCACCGCCTGGAGGCCCCGCGTCCGGCCGCGACCCGCCGCCGCGACAAGGAAGCCGAGCGCGGCGACACGGCGCAGCAGGAGTACGACGCGTTCCGCCAGAACCAGACCGGCGCCTGACCGAGGCCCGCGTGCGTTGAAAGCCCCCGCCGGGGTCCCGTCCGGGACCTTTGCGGGGGCTTTCGCACGGAGTGCGCCGGTACCGGCCACCCCTCCCCGGACGTCCCATAGGATCCTGGGGTGAGCAGCACCAACACTCCCCGCGTCTCCGTCGTGGTGATCGCCTACAACGACGCCGCGCTCGTGGGCGAAGCCGTCACCTCGGCCCTCGCCCAGGGCCCCGTGGTGGGCGAGGTCATCGCCGTCGACGACGCCTCCACCGACGGCACCGCCAGGGTGCTCGACGAGCTGGCCGCCGTCCACCCGCGCCTGAAGGTCGTGCACCGCACGGAGAACAGCGGGGGCTGCGGCACGCCCCGCAACGACGGGATCGCGGCCGCGACCGAGCCGTACGTCCTCTTCCTCGACAGCGACGACGTGCTCCCCCCGGGGGCCGCCGCGGCGCTGGTGCGCGGAGCCGAGGAGCACCGGGCGCCCGTCACCGTCGGCGCGTGCGTGCGGCGCGAGCTGCCGCAGGGGCACGACGTGCCCTGGATGCCCGGGCTGCACACCCCCGGCGAGGTGATCGAGCGGCCCGCGGACCGGCCCGGCCTGGTCCGCGACACCCTGTGCGTCAACAAGCTGTACGAGCGGTCCTTCCTCGACAAGCACGGGATCCGCTTCCCCGACGGCCGCTTCGTCTACGAGGACTTCGTCTTCACCGCCCGCGTGCTGGCCGCCGCCCCGCGCATCGCCGTCGTCCCCGAGCTGGTCTACGTCTGGCACGTGCGCCGCGCCGCGGCCCGGGTGTCGATCTCCCTGGACCGCAAGGACGTGGGCAACTGGGCGGCGCGGGTCCAGGCCCACGCGGCCGCGGCCGCCGTGCTCACCGCCGCCGATCCGGCGCTCGGCCTCGCCTGCCAGGTCAAGTTCCTGGAGTACGACCTGCGGATGTACCTGCGGGAGCTGGGCACCGACCCCGGCTACCAGGCAGCCTGGTGGACCCTGACGCGGGACTACGTCGCCGGCTTCGACGAGGCCGCCGTCGAGGCGGCCGGGGCCCGGGCCCGCTGGATCGTGCGCGTGCTGCGCGCCGCCCCGGCGCCGCCCGCCGACGTGCGGCGCCTGATGCGCTTCGCCGCCGAGCCGCCCCGGCTGCTGCCCCCGTACGCCCGGAACGCCGACGGGGTCCCGGTGTGGAGCGAGGAGACCCCCGCCGTGCTCGACGGACTGGCCGAGCTGCCCGTCGCCGAGCTGCCCGTGACCGTCGACGCGGAACCGGCGGGCGGCGGCGCACGTCTCACCCTGCGTGTCCACGACCTGTACGGGCGCCTGGCCGAGGCCCCGCCCCGCACCGCCCAGCTGCGCTTCGTACCGCGCGCGGGCGGCGAACCGGTCGTCGTCCAGGCGGTCGCCCTGCGCCCCGACGGCGCGGACGGCTGGAGCGCCGAGCTGCCCTTCCGGCTCGCCGCGCTCGCCGCGACCGGCCGCCGTCGCGGTCTGCGCGGGATCCAGGCGTGGGACGTCCGGGTGAGCGTCGACTGCGCCGACGGCAGCTCCCTGCTCACCGCCCTGCGCCCGCTGGGCGACCTGCTGCGGCGCCGGGCCCTGCTCAGCGGCCGGTACGGTGTTCTGCTGACGCAGCCCTACCGCACCGCCGCGGGATCGCTGGCGCTGCGGCTCGCACCCGGCGCGGAGGGCGCCGCCACCTTCGTACGCAACCGCCTCGGCCGGGCCCGTCCGGGCCGTCGGCCGCGCTAGAGCTCGGGAGAACCGCATGACGTTTCTGATCACCGGAGGCGCCGGTTACATCGGCGCACACGTCGTCCGCGCGATGCTGCTCGCCGGTGAGGAGGTCGTCGTCCTCGACGACCTCTCCACGGGCAACGCCGACCGCGTCCCGGAGGGCGTTCCGCTGGTGATCGGGTCCGTCCTGGACCGTCTCGTCCTCGACGAGGCCTTCCAGCAGTACGACATCACCGGCGTGGTGCACCTGGCGGGCAAGAAGCAGGTCGGCGAGTCCGTCGAGAAGCCGGCGTACTACTACCACGAGAACGTACAGGGGCTCGTGGTCCTCCTGGAGGCGGTCGCCGCCGCCGGGATCCGCAACGTCCTCTTCTCCTCCTCGGCCTCCGTGTACGGCATGCCCGACGTGGACCTCGTCACCGAGGAGACCCCGTGCGCGCCGCTGAGCCCGTACGGCGAGACCAAGCTGGCCGGGGAGTGGCTGGTCCGCGCGGCGGGCCGGGCCCACGGCATCTCCACGGCGTGCCTGCGCTACTTCAACGTGGCGGGCGCGGCCACCCCCGAACTCGCCGACACCGGCGTCTACAACCTGGTCCCGATGGTCTTCGAGCGCTACGACGCCGGCGAGGGCGCGCTGATCTTCGGCGACGACTACCCGACCCCGGACGGCACCTGCATCCGCGACTACATCCACGTCGAGGACCTGGCCGAGGCCCACCTCGTGGCCGCACGCAAGCTCGTCGAACGCTCCGCGCGGGGCGAGTACGGGGACCTGACCGTCAACATCGGGCGCGGCGAGGGCGTCTCCGTACGGGAGATGGTCCGGCTGATGAACGAGCACACCGGGCACGACATCGCCCCGGTCGTCGCCCCGCGCCGCCCCGGCGACCCGGCCAAGGTCGTGGCCTCGGCCGACCGGATCTCGGCCGAGCTGGGCTGGAAGGCCCGCCACGACGTCCGCGAGATGATCACCTCGGCGTGGGCGGGCTGGGAAGCCCACCGCGGCCGCTGACCGGGGCGCCGCACCGCCACGTACGAAGCCGCCCGCCCCGGTACCGGTACCGGGGCGGGCGGCTTCGTACGTACGGGCCGGTCAGCGTTCCAGGAACGCGAACAGCCGCTCCCAGCGGTCGGTGATCTCCGCGCTCGAATAGCGGCGCACGCTCTGGAAGGCCGCGTCGCCCATCCGGTCGCGCAGCTCCTTGTCCGCCATCAGGACGCGCAGGTGCCCGGCCAGTTCCATGGTGTTGCCGAGCCGCGCGAGCAGCCCGTCCTCGCCGTGGCTGACGATCGCCCGCACGCCCGGCGCGCAGTCGAAGGCGGCGCAGGGCACGCCCGCCGCCATCGCCTCCAGCAGGGTGATCGGGAACCCCTCGGCCCGCGAGGCCTGGGCGAACACCGAGGCCCCGCGCAGGGCGCCCAGCACGTCGTCCGTGCTGCCCATCCACTCGACCGAGTCGTCCAGGCCGAGCGAGGTGCAGCGCTCGCGCAGCATCTGCGCGTCCACGCCCGCGCCGTAGATCCGCAGGGTCCAGTCCGGGTGGTGCGGGACGGCGTCCGCCCAGGCGTCGAGGAGCAGGTCGACGCCCTTCTCGTCGGCGAGGCGGCCGACGCTGGCGACGACCTTCCCGGTGCGCGGGGCGGGGGAGTCCGGCATGAAGGGCAGCGGGTTCGGCATGCTGGAGACGTTCTGCATCCCGGAGCGGATCCAGAGGTCCGCGTCCTCGGGCGTCAGCACCAGCAGCCGGTCGACGTCGCGGTAGTGGCGCCGGACGCGGGCCGCGCGGGTGCACTTGTGGCTGGCCTCGAAGGACTCGTGGCTCATCCCGATGACACTGAGCCGCTTGGTGTCGCTGAGCGCCACCCACTCCATCGCCCAGACCTGGGTGACGATGACGACCGCGCCGGGGCGGGCCGCCTGGAACATCGCGCTCAGCTGCTCGGCCTTCGCCCGCATCCCGGCCCGGCGGGCCGCCTGGCGGCGCCGCTCGGGCGCGTTGAGGCGCCCCTTGATGCCGTGCAGCCGGCGGGCGGCGGGCGGGTGGGCGTCGTACAGGGTGGTCGTGTCGTACGGCAGGTCCGCCGGGAGCCGCTGGCGGATCTCCTCGGCGACCGGGGCGATGCCGATGACGTGCACCCGGTGGCCGCGGTCGGTGAGGAGCCCGGCCATCTGGTGCGACCAGGTCGTCACCCCGCCCAGCTCGTCCACGCTGTTGGAGACGATGAAGACGTCCCGGCCGCCGGCCGTCGGCGACCCGTCGCTCTGCTGGCTCACTTGCCACCCCTGGTGAAGAACTTCTCGACGATCTGACGGGCCGCGTCCCCGCGGTCGTACTCGCCGAACTCGGCGAGGAAACGCGCGCGCGCCTCCGCGTACTTGGTGTCGGCCTCTTCGAAGGCGCCCAACGCCTGGAGGAGTTCGTCGGCCGTGGCCACGACCGGGCCGGGGGCCTTCTCCTTCAGGTCGAAGTACGTGCCGCGGATGTCCGTCGAGTACTTCTCGTAGTCGTAGGCGAAGAAGAGCATCGGCCGGTCCAGGACGGCGTAGTCGAACATCACCGAGGAGTAGTCGGTGATCAGCGCATCCGCCAGTTCCAGCAGGGGCGTGATGTCGTGCCTGCGGGACACGTCGATCACCCGGCCCGCCACCGACGGCGGCAGCGACACGCTGTTGAGGTAGTGCGTGCGCACGAGCAGCGTGAAGCGGTCGCCGAGGCGGTCGGCGAACTCCTCCACGTCGAAGGGGAAGGCGAAGCCCTCCACCGCGCCGTCCGCGTTCGCCCGGAAGGTCGGCGCGTACAGCAGCACCTTCTTCTCCGGGTCGATGCCCAGCTCCGCGGCGAGCGGACCGCGCACCCGCTCCCCGCTGTCCGTCTCGGCGCGGTGCACCGCGACCAGCGCGTCGTTGCGCGGGTAGCCGGTGCGCAGCAGGACCTCGTCGCGCAGCCGGAAGCCCTTGGCGAGGGTGCGGGCGTCGTGCTCCGAGCGGATCAGGAAGTGGTCGAAACGGTCCACCGCCTTCTGGAACTTGGCCTGCCCGGCGCGTCCCTGCGCCTTGGTGCGCGGCTCGTGGAAGCCCATCCGCTTGAGCGCGGAGCCGTGCCAGGTCTGGATGTACGTCGTCCCCGGGCGCTTGGCGAGCGCGAGCGGGAAGCCCTGGTTGTCGATCCAGTACTCGGCCTGGGCGAGCGCGCGCAGGTAGGGCCAGCTCCAGCGCTTGACCAGGGTCGCCTCCTTGGGGAAGCCGGTCGGGCGGGCGCCCGCGTAGGACCACACCGCCTCGAAGGCGATGCCCTGGCGGACCATCTCCTCGTAGATCGCCTTGGGGCTGTCGCTGTACTGCTTGCCCATGTGGCTCTCGAAGACGACCGTGCCCTTCTTGACGGGCAGCTTGGAGAAGACCTCGTGGTAGACCTTCACCTTCTGCTCGCCGGACCCGATGTTGCGGCGGGCCCGCAGTGCCTTGCGCAGTCCCCGCTTGACGACGCCGGCGGCCTTGCCGTGTATGGCGTTGTTGATCAGGTTCTGGGTGCGGACGGCGGCGGCGCCCTCGGCGGTCAGGACGTAGGAGAGGTTGCCCTTCTTGGTGATCTCCGGCTCGAAGCGGTCGGAGACCAGCCGGGTCAGCCGCGGGCGCACGCGCAGGGCGGCGGCCGACTCCAGGTCCACGTCGCCGACGGAGACGCGGGTGGAGAGGCGGTCCCCGCCCGCCTTCATCTTGAGCCGGACGTCCCAGACGGCGTCGATGATGCCGAGCGGGCGCACCGTCGAGCCGATGTCGGCCGTCGCGGTCCACTCGATCGTGTCACCCGCGTGGCGCACGGTTGCCACCGGAAAGCGGAAGGACCGCACCCCGATCTGCCGCCGGGCCCGGAACTCCAGCTCGGCGCTCAGCTCCGCGTCGGGCGCGATCCGGCCGAGCGGGTTCACGACGGAGCCCGCCACGGTGACCGTGCCGCGGCCGTCGTCCTCGTAGGAGGTGAGCCGGTTGCCCAGGATGAGGGAGGTCAGCGGCGTGGTGTGGAAGCCCTGGTCGGTGACGTCCAGTATCCGGCGGCCCTCGGCGTCGTCGAGGTGCTCGGCGCACCAGTAGACGCGCCCGTCGCGCTCGGCGAGCGGGGAGGACAGCCGCCCCTTGTTCGTCATGGCGTCGGCGGCGGAGAGCAGGTTGTCCCAGTCCTCCTTGCCGAGCAGGTACGCGCAGATCGCCTGGAGCGCGGTGACGTGCTCGTAGGCGGCCGGGTCGATGCCCGCCAGGTAGCCGTTGGCCAGGCGGGCGAACTCCTGGCGGTAGTCGTCGTCCAGCAGCCGCAGGTCGCGCAGGTGCAGCACCAGGTCGTGCTTGAGGAACTTGGCGTCCTTGGCCGACTTGATCTCGTCGTGGCCCTTGCTCGCGAGGAGCTCGTCGACCCGGCGGTGGATCTCCATCCGGTGGACGAAGTTCGCGATCTCGTGGCGCCGGTTGCTGATCGACTTGGCGGCCGTGTTCTCCAGCACGTTCCAGAAGTAGACCTGGTTGGGGATCAGCGTGATCCGCCGGGCCGCGACGTACGCCTGGGCCGAGAAGAGCAGGTCCTCGTAGTGGATCCCGACGGGGAACTCCAGGCCCTGCTCCAGCAGGAACGCGCGGCGGTAGCACTTGTTGGTCGAGAGGGTGTCGTAGACCAGCAGGTCCGGGTACTCGGTGATCGACTCCAGCGTGCGGGTGCGGGAGTAGATCCAGGGGTACCACTCGGTCGTCTTGCCGAACCGGTTGTCCAGGTGGACCCGGACGCACATGCCGGAGACCAGGTCGGAGCCGGTCCGCTCGGCGGCGTCGAGCATGTTGCGGCAGGCGTTGGGTTCCAGGACGTCGTCGCTGTCCAGGAACATGACGTAGGTACCGGTGGCCTGCCCGATCCCGTGGTTGCGGGGAGCGCCGCAGCCGCCGCTGTTCTCGGGGAGCTGGAACGCCCGGATCCGGCCCGGATGGGCCGCCTCCAGTTCCTGGGCCACCTCGAAGGACCCGTCCTTGCTGCAGTCGTCCACGATCACGACTTCGACCCCGTTGAGAGTCTGGTTGAGAACCGACCGCACGGCAGTCGGCAGACGCTCTGCGTCGTTGTAGACGATGACGACCACGGAGACGTCAGGCACGTGCACCTCGATCTTGTTGTTCCTTCCGCCTCCGGACTCCGTCCGGAGGGACCCCCACCAGTTCAAAGCTACCGTGTACCGCAGTCACCTCAGGCAGGCCGTCCGGCGGCGTGCATACTTCTGAGGAAGAGGTGAGCGTCGGGTCCGGCCGCTGACGATCACCCGTTCGGATCCAGCAGGAAGTGTTCATGACGAAGCTGTCCGTAGTGGTTCCCTGCTACAACGAAGAAGCGGTGATCGACAGCTTCGACACCGAGATCCGCAGGGTCCTGGACGCCCTCCCCGTCGAGTACGAGGTCTGCTACGTCGACGACGGCAGCCGCGACGGCACCCTCGCCAAGCTCCGGAAGATCGCCGCCGAGCACGGCGAGCGGACCCGGTACGTCTCCTTCAGCCGCAACTTCGGCAAGGAGGCCGGCATGCTCGCGGGCCTGCGCGAGACCACCGGCGACGCCGTCGTGATCATGGACGCGGACCTCCAGCACCCGCCGGACCTCATCGCGACCATGCTCGACCACTACCGCAACGGCCACGACCAGATCATCGCCCGGCGCACCCGCGAGGGCGACAAGAAGCTGCGCAGCGCCCTGAGCCGGCTCTACTACCGCGGGATCAACCGCTGGGTCGACGTGGAGCTGGCCGACGGGGTCGGCGACTTCCGGCTGCTGTCCCGCCCCGCCGTGGACGCGCTGCTCTCACTGCCCGAGTACAACCGCTTCTCCAAGGGCCTCTTCTCCTGGATCGGCTTCGACACCGTCCACTTCGACTACCGCAATGCGCAGCGCGAGGCGGGCGAGACGAAGTGGAAGCTGGGGTCCCTGCTGAACTACGGCATGGACGGCCTGATCTCCTTCAACAACCGGCCGCTGCGGATCGGGATCTGGGCGGGCGTGTCGCTGGTCGCCCTGACGGCCCTGTACGCCCTGTGGATCACCGTCATGGCGATCACGAACGGCATCGACTCACCCGGTTACGTCACGCTGGTCGCCATCATCGTCGGCATCGGCGGGGTCCAGATGATCATGCTGGGCCTGATCGGCGAGTACATCGGGCGCATCTACTACGAGACCAAGCGCCGCCCGCACTTCCTCGTCAAGGAAGCGCACGGCGTCGCCGTGGAACCGCCGCCCCGCACGCTGCGGCCCACCGCGCTCCCCACGGAGCAGGACGCCCGATGAGGAGCCAGCTCGGCCAGATCGTCCGCTTCGGCCTCGTCGGCGGCGTGAACACCGGCACCTTCTTCGTGCTGTACCTGCTGCTGCACCCGTACATGCCGTACTTCGCCGCCTACTCGCTGGCCTTCGTACTGGCGATGGTCGGCTCGTTCTTCATGAACACCTACTTCACCTACCGCACCAAGCCCACCTGGAAGAAGTTCCTGCTCTTCCCGCTGACGAACATCACCAACTACGTGATCCAGTCCGTGGGCCTGCTGCTCCTGGTGGACTGGGCCGGGATGAACGAGAAGATCGCCCCGCTCGTCGCCGCGGTCATCGCGATCCCCTTCACCTACGTGATCTCGCGGCGCATCCTGATCCCCGGGACGGGCCCCGCGGCGGCCGCCGACCAGGACGCCGCCGACCCGCAGCCGCCCAAGGCATCGCCCGCGTCCACGGTCTGAAACCGGCGGGCACGCCCGGGAGGGCACCCCGTAGATTGAGGCCCGTACATCGGGCGAGGGGCAAGGGGACAGACGTGTCAGCGGCGGCAAGGCAGGGCGTGGCCGACGCCCGCAGGATCGTGGTCAAGGTCGGCTCCTCCTCGCTCACCACCGCGGCGGGCGGGCTCGACGCCGACCGGGTGGACGCCCTGGTCGACGTCCTCGCCAAGGCCCGCAGCGGCGGCGAGAAGGAGATCGTGCTGGTCTCCAGCGGCGCGATCGCCGCCGGGCTCTCCCCGCTCGGACTGCGCCGCCGCCCCAAGGACCTGGCCCGCCAGCAGGCCGCGGCCAGCGTCGGCCAGGGCCTGCTCGTCGCCCGCTACACCGCCTCCTTCGCCCGCTACGGCGTCCGCGTCGGCCAGGTGCTGCTGACCACCGACGACACCAGCCGGCGCGCGCACTACCGCAACGCCTACCGCACCCTGGACCAGCTGCTCGCGATGGGCGCCCTGCCCGTCGTCAACGAGAACGACACCGTCGCCACCGACGAGATCCGCTTCGGCGACAACGACCGGCTGGCCGCCCTCGTCGCCCACCTGGTCCGCGCCGAACTGCTGGTGCTGCTCTCCGACGTCGACGGGCTCTACGACGGCGACCCCGCCCTCCCCGGCACCAGCCGCATCGACGAGGTCCGCGGCCCCGAGGACATCGCGCACGTCTCCATCGGCAGCGCGGGCAAGGCGGGCGTCGGCACCGGCGGCATGGTCACCAAGGTCGAGGCCGCGCGGATCGCCGCCGCGGCCGGCATCCCGGTGGTCCTGACCTCCGCCAGCCAGGCCGCCGACGCCCTCGCGGGCGGCGGCACCGGCACCCACTTCCACGCCACCGGCCGCCGTTCCACCGACCGCCTCCTGTGGCTCCAGCACGCCTCCGCGCCCCAGGGGCACCTGGTCCTGGACGACGGCGCGGTCCGCGCGGTCACCGAGCGCGGCAGCTCGCTGCTGCCCGCGGGCATCGCCTCGTTCGGCGGCGACTTCATCGCGGGGGACCCGGTCGAGCTGCGGGACGCGCGCGGCCGCGCCGTCGCCCGGGGCCTCGTCAACTTCGACGCCAAGGAACTGCCCCTGCTGCTGGGCCGCTCCACGAAGGAACTCGCGCGCGAACTGGGGCCCGCGTACGAGCGGGAGGTCGTCCACCGGGACGACCTGGTGCTGCTCCAGGACTGAAGCCGGACCGGGCCCGCGGGAGGCGATGTTGGGCAAAACCCCCGCGCGGCCGGTCGGCGACTGGTCAACTGTGAGGGGCGGACACGCGGAGCGGGCAGACAGGAGGCGGCTGGTGAGACGAGCGCTGACCAGCGTCGGCTCGGGCGACTGCGACGGAGCGGGCTCCGGGCGCGGCGACGAGCGGGACGACTCGCGGCTGTGGCACATCACCCTGAGCGTCTCCGGCAAGCCGGTCCCGCTGTCCGAGGTCCGGCGCGGCCTGGAACAGCTGGCCCACGACCATCCCTTCCTGCTGACCAGCCGGTACGCCGACGACCACGCCGAGATCCGGTACTGGGAGGAGGCCCGCGACCTCCACGACGCGGCCGCCGTGGCCCTGCGGCTGTGGGGCGAGCACCGCTCCTCGGCGAAGCTCCCCGCCTGGGAGATCGTCGGCCTGGAGGTCATCGACCGCGCGACCTACCACCAACGCGTGGCCGAGGGCTACGGCCCACCCCCGGCCCACCCGGTGGGCGTCCACCCGTACTGACCCGCCGCGGTGACGGGCCATAGAGAGCCCGTCCGGCGTTTGAGGACTGTGGTCGGGCGGAGCCCCTGGGCCGCTCCCAGTCCCGCCGGCCGTACCCCAAGCGCCCCGGAGCGGCTTCCGGTCCCGCCGGCCGTACCTCAAGCCGTCCGGCGTTTGAGGCGCGGGTGCGGGCGGAGCCCGGCGCACATCGAGCCCGTCCGGCGTTTGAGGACCGGGGCCGGGCGGAGCCCGGAGGGACCCGTCTCGCGGGGTGGAAGCCCGGCCACCGACCCGCCCCCTGGGACTACCCTGCACCCATGACCTCGCTCAACGACGCCACCCCCGTCACCGCCACCGCCACCCGCGCGAAGACGGCCGCAGCCACCCTCGCCCCCCTCCCGCGGTCCGCCAAGGACAAGGCCCTGCTGGCGATCGCGGACGCGCTGGAGGCCCGTACGGCCGAGGTCATCGAGGCCAACGCCGTCGACACCGCCAAGGCCGCCGCCGCCGGCACCAGCGAGACCGTCATCGACCGCCTCACCCTCACCCCCGACCGCATCGCGGCCATCGCCTCCGACGTCCGCGACGTCGCGGCGCTGCCCGACCCGGTCGGCGAGGTGCTGCGCGGCTCCACCCTCCCCAACGGCATCGACCTGCGCCAGGTCCGCGTCCCCCTCGGCGTCGTCGGCATCATCTACGAGGCCCGCCCCAACGTCACCGTCGACGCCGCCGCCCTCTGCCTGAAGTCCGGCAACGCCGTCCTGCTGAGGGGCAGCTCCTCCGCCTACGCCTCGAACACCGCCCTCGTCGCGATCGTGCGGGACGCGGTCGAAAGCGCGGGCCTGCCCGCCGACGCTGTCCAGCTGGTCCCCGGCGAGAGCCGCGACTCCGTCCGCGAGCTGATGCGCGCCCGCGGCCTCGTCGACGTCCTCATCCCGCGCGGCGGCGCCTCCCTCATCAAGACGGTCGTCGAGGAGTCCACCGTCCCCGTCATCGAGACCGGCACCGGCAACTGCCACGTCTACGTGGACGCGCAGGCCGACCTCGCCATGGCGGTGAACATCCTCGTCAACTCCAAGGCGCAGCGCCCCTCCGTCTGCAACTCCGCCGAGACCCTCCTGGTCCACCGCGACATCGCGCACGCCTTCCTCCCGCTGGCGCTGGACGCCCTCGCGGACGCCGGGGTGACGGTGCACGGTGACGCCGAGGTGCTCTCGTACGCCGAGGAGTCCAAGGTGACCGCGCTGGCCGCCACCGACGAGGACTGGGCCGCCGAGTACCTGTCCTACGACATCGCCGCGGGGGTCGTGGACTCCCTCGACGACGCCGTCGCCCACATCCGGCGCTGGACCTCCGGGCACACCGAGGCCATCGTCACCACCTCGCAGGCCGCCGCGCGCCGCTTCACCCAGTTGGTCGACTCGACCACGGTCGCCGTGAACGCGTCCACCCGGTTCACCGACGGTGGTCAGTTCGGCTTCGGCGCGGAGATCGGCATCTCCACCCAGAAGCTGCACGCCCGGGGCCCCATGGGGCTCCCGGAGCTGACCTCGACCAAGTACATCGTCACCGGCGACGGTCACGTCCGGTAGCGGCCCCGAGTACCCCGGGTGGCCGGATTTCGGCGGATGACCTGCCCAAAGCGGCCCCCCGGGGCTACGCTGGCGATGTGCCGGACGACGTGGGGGGCAAACCGTTCCCGGACGACGGGGAGCCCGACGACGACCGCGGAGGCGCGGATCAGGACTTCGCCTCCGTGGTGTTCGACGAGGACTTCGTCCGGAACGCCGAGATCCATGAGCCGAGCGCCCTGGAGCGCCAGCGGGCGGGTGACCGGGCACGCGCCGAGGCGGAGGCCCGCGCGGCCGCCGTCGCGGGCGGCTGGGTCGCCGACGACGACTTCGAGGGCCCCGAGGGCTATCCGTACGGCTACGCGCCCGACGGCTACGGCCTCGACGAGTCCGGGCGCGACTACGGCTACGGCTATGGGTACGGTCCGTACGGGGCCTACGGGGGCTCCCTGCGCCCCTACCGCGGCCGCGCCCGGTGGCTGCGGCCCGTCGCCTGGGTGCTCGCCGTCGTGATGGGCGTCGGCATGGTCACGCTCGCCTTCACCGCCGTCTACCGCGGTGCCTCCGGCGACCCCGACCCGGCGCCGCACCCGGCGCCGGCCCCCGCCAGTACCCCGCTGACGGAAGTCACCGGGTCCGGCGAGTTTACGCACCCCGCCGTTCGCCAACCCTGAAGGTACGACCCCTCTCGCGCGCGACCGGATTGCGGCGCACGTCCGGGCAGGGGGCTTCTCTGAAGCGGGGACAGCGGGGAGAAGCGATGGCCGTGCCAGGAGACCCACCCGACGGCACCCCCGAGGGCATCGGCGGTGGCGAGGACGAGTACCGGCCGGACGAATACCGGTCGGTGGTGTTCGACGAGGACTTCGTCCGGGCTGCCCGGCTCCAGGAGTTCTCCGCCGAGGAACGCATGGGCGAGCACGCCAGGGCCGTGCGCAGCCGCTCCATGTGGTCCTCCGGCGCGCCCCGGCCGCCCACCGGTGCCCCGGGCCGCGCCGCCCGCCAGGGGCTGCTGCTGGTGCTGCTGATCGCCATGGCCTTCGGCGTGGCCGTCTACCTGGGCCTGAGCAATCCGTACGTGCCCCCGCCCCCGGGACGCGCCCAGCCACTCACCGCCACCGTCGTGCCGCTGGCCCCGACCACGACCGTCCCCGGCGGCAAGCCCGCCGACCTGTACGCGAACGGCCCGGCCGCCTCCTACCGGGTCGGCGCGGCCGGCATCACCCTCCCGGCGGTGCGCCGCACCGATCACTTCAGCGAGCCCCAGGTGCTGACCGCCCTGGCCACCGCCAAGGACTACCTCGTCCAGTCCTCGCTCGACCCGGACGTGCTGGGCGGCGCCGCCTCCCGGCCGGTGCGGGTCCTGCTGGACCCCGACCTGCTGGCGCAGTTCGACCGCAGCATGACCGCCCCCAGCGGGGACGGACAGCACGCCGCCACCGGCTGGCTGGTCCGCTTCGACCCGGCCACCGCGGTGCTCGCCGACTCCCGCGTCCGGGTGAACGGCACCCTGCACTTCGAGGAGGTGACGCCGGACGTCCTGGAGGTCACCACCGACCACACCTTCGCCTACACCGTCCGCGCGGCCCAGGCCGGACCCGGCCTCGACAGCGCCTCCCTCTTCACGGTCCGGCGCGAACTGCGGATGCGCTTCGACCGCGAGGACCTGGTGGCCCACCGGGTGGAGCTGCTGTCGGCCTACGTGATGGCCGGGCCACAGGACTGCTCCGCCGACCCGGCCACCGGATTCCGCCCGCTGCTCGCGGGGGCGGCCGCGACCACGGTGGGCCCGGCCGCGACCGACCCGTACGCCGGGGGCAGGCCGCGACGCACCTCCGGCCTCTGCGGGGTCCTGGCCCCGCCGCCGGCCGCCGGCCCCGCGGTCAGCCCCGGTCCGTAGCCCCGCCCCTGCCCGGGGCGCCGCCCTCGCCGGTGTCCCCGCCGTCACCCCGCGGACCAGGAGCGCCGGCGCCGGCGCCGGTGAACTTGTCCCGCAGCATCCCGCCCAGGTCGCCCGCACCGCCCGCGATGTCGCCGACCAGCTTCATCAGCGGGTCCTTGCTGGTGCGCACCGCGTCGGCGTAATGAGCCGCGGACTGGCGGAAGGAGTCCGTCACCGAGGTGTCCTTGTCCTCCTCGCGGCGCGGGTAGTGACCGGCCATGATCCGCTGGAAGTCGCGGCTCTCGGCCCATTTCTTCAGCTCCGCGGCCCGCACAGTGGTGAAGGGATGGGTCCGCGGCAGGACGTTGAGGATCTTCAGGACGGAGTCGCGCAGGTCCCCGCTCGCGTCGTACTCCTCGGCCTGGGCGAGGAAGGCGTCCACGTTCATCTCGTGCAGGTGGTTGCCGCCCGCGATCTTCATCAGACCGCGCATCGAGGCCTGGACGTCCTGCCCGACCAGCAGCCCGGCCCGGTCCGCCGACAGCTCGGACTTGCGGAACCACTCGCGCAGCGCCGTGACGATCGCCATGACCGCCACATTGCCCAGCGGGATCCACGCCACCTTCAGCGCCAGATTCGTCAGGAACAGCAGGATCGTGCGGTACACCGAGTGCCCCGACAGGGCGTGACCCACCTCGTGCCCCACGACGGCCCGCATCTCCTCCTCATCCAGCAGCTCGACGAGGGCCGTGGTGACCACGATGATCGGCTCGTCCAGCCCGATGCACATGGCATTGGGCTTGGGGTCCTGCTGGACGTACATCTGCGGGACCTTCTCCAGGTCCAGGACGTAGCAGGCGTCGAGCAGCATCGCGTGCAGGTGCGGGAACTGGGTCTCGCCCACACGCACGGAGTCCGACAGGAACAGCAGCCGCAGGCTGCGCTCCGGCAGGAGCCCGCTGAGGGCCTTGAAGACGGTGTCGAAACCGCTCAGTCTGCGCAGGGCCACGAGGGCCGAGCGGTCCGCCGGGTGCTCGTACGCCCGCGACGAGATGCCGGGGAACCTCCTGCGGTCCCGGGCCGGTGCCTTCTCGAACGACGTGCCGTCTGTCATCGCGCTTCCCCCTCGGTCCAGCTCTGTGCCGTGCGTCCATCGTCTCCAACGCCTGAGTCGGCGTGAGCGTGCCCCGGGGCCCCGCATACGATGTGAGGGAAGTCTCCGCCCGCTCCCCGACTCGATAGGTAACCAGCCTGATGAGCCTCCAGTCCACCGCCCACGACCTGGTCCTCCTCGCCTCGGAGGGCGCCGGTGAGCACGGCGGCAGCCACGACAGCCTCAACCCCTACCTGACCGGCGGCGGCGCCTTCTTCCTGCTGCTGCTGATGCTCTGGGTGACCACGCGCCTGAACCGCGACCGCTAGCCGACCCCCCCCAGCCGGTCCCCGGGACCCGCGCGCGGCCCGTCGCGCAGGTGCTCGATTCCGGGGTCCTGGTCGCGCCACCGGGCCAGTAGGCTCTGCGCTCATGGGAGAGCAGGAAATGCCTACCGGCCCGGTCAAGCGCCGGCTCGGGGTGATGGGCGGCACATTCGACCCGATCCACCACGGACACCTGGTGGCCGCCAGCGAGGTGGCCGCCCTTTTCCACCTCGACGAGGTGATCTTCGTGCCGACGGGCGAACCGTGGCAGAAGTCCCAGTGGGCCGTCTCGGCCGCCGAGGACCGCTACCTGATGACGGTCATCGCTACGGCGTCGAACCCGCAGTTCTCGGTGAGCCGCATCGACATCGACCGCGGCGGCCCGACGTACACGATCGACACCCTGCGGGACCTGCGCGCGCTGAACGACGACGCGGACCTCTTCTTCATCACGGGCGCCGACGCCCTCGCGCAGATCCTCACCTGGCGCGACGCCGAGGAGCTGTTCGCCCTCGCCCACTTCATCGGCGTGACCCGGCCGGGGCACGTGCTCACCGACGACGGCCTGCCCAAGGGCGGGGTGTCCCTGGTCGAGGTGCCCGCGCTGGCGATCTCGTCCACGGACTGCCGTGCGAGGGTGGTCCAGGGCGACCCCGTCTGGTACTTGGTACCGGACGGTGTCGTGCGCTATATCGACAAGCGTGAGCTGTACCGGGGAGCCTGAGCTTCCGCTTCCGCAGAGAGGGGCCCCGCGGTGAACGACCGACAGGAGCCGTACGACCCGTACGCCGCCCAGGAGCAGCAGCTCCTCGGCTACGACGCGTACGGGCAGCCGGTGTACGGCCCGGTGCCCGCTCAGCAGCAGCAACCGCCCGCGTACGACCAGCAGCAGTACCAGCAGCCGGTCCAGCCGTACGACTACCAGGGCTACGACCAGCAGCAACAGCAGTACTACTACCCGCAGCAGCAGCAGCAACAACAGCCGCAGCAGCAACAACAGCAGACCCAGCAGTGGATCCCGCAGCAGAGCGCCCCCGCGCAGCAGCCGGCCCCCGAACCGGAGCCCGAGCGGGCCGCGGCGCCCGGGTCCGCGCAGGTGCCCGAACCGCGCCGGGCCGACGCCGACGGCTACCACACCGCGCAGTTCGCCTTCATCGACCAGCCGGACGAGGACTCCGAGGACGTCATCGACTGGCTCAAGTTCACCGAGAGCCGCACCGAGCGCCGCGAGGAGGCCCGCCGCCGGGGCAAGAACCGGGTGGTCGCGCTGATCGTCGTGCTCGCCCTGTTCGTCGTGGGCGGCCTCGGCTACCTCTGGTGGGCGGACGAGCTGCCCTTCCTGCACGCGTCGTCGAAGGCGAAGGGCGCCGCGGCCGCCACCGGGCCGCAGAAGCGCGACATGATCGTCGTCCACCTGCACAACACCAAGCGGGGCGGCACCTCCACGGCCCTCCTGGTCGACAACGTCACCACCAAGCGCGGCGCCACCGTCCTGCTCCCCAACACGCTCGTCGTGCCCAAGGACGACGGCACCTCCACCCCCCTCGCCACCTCCGTGCAGGAGGACGGTCTCGGCGGCACCCGAGAGGCCCTCGACACCATGCTCGGCACCCGCATCGGCGGCACCTGGCGGCTGGACACCCCCTTCCTGGAGCGGCTCGTCGAGCTGGAGAGCGGGATCGAGGTGGACACGGACGTCGCCGTCCCCGCCGACGACAAGGCCAAGACCCCGGCCGTCGCCCAGGGCGCCAAGCAGACCCTGAGCGGGCCCATGGCCGTCGCCTACGCCACCTACCGGGCGCAGGGCGAACCGGAGGCCAAGCAGCTGGAGCGCTTCGGCAAGGTCCTCTACGCCGTGCTGCGCAAGATCCCCAGCGACCCGGCGGCCGCCACGGTCACCGTGGAGACGCTCGCCCAGATCCTGGACCCCTCGCTGAACGAGAAGGCTCTCGGCAGCTCCCTGGCCAAGCTCGCCGAGCACGCCAAGGTCGGCGACTACCGCACCGACGTGCTCCCGGTGAAGGCCGACGGCGCCCTGACCGACGAAGCCAACAAGACCGTGGTCAAGGAGGTCCTCGGCGGCACCCTGACCGCCCCGGCACCCGGCACGGCCCCGCGGGTGGGCCTGCGCGACGCCACCGGCAGCGACAAGACCCAGCTCGCGGCGAAGGCGGCGCTGCAGAACGCCGGCTACGGCTTCGTGGACGGTGGCAAGGCCGCGGCGACCCTGAGCACCTCGCAGATCACCTACCAGGACGACGCCCAGCGGCCGAAGGCGATCGACGTCTCCAAGACGCTGGGGCTGCCCGAAACGGTGGTCAAGAAGGCCGAGAACGCGGTGAACGCGGACGTCGTGGTCACCCTGGGCAAGGACTACAAGGCCCCCTGATCGGCTGCGGCGGCACCCCGATCGCGCCGCGGATCACGCCCCTGACCGGCATTTACGCCCGCGCCACGGCTTTGGCGCGGGCGGTGTCGGCGGTACATGAGACCCTTGTAAGGATCTGCCCGCCGACCCGAAAGCATGGCCAGTGACCGCCACGGACCGCTCCATCGAGCTCATCACCGCCGCCGCCCAGGCCGCGGCCGACCGGCTCGCGCACGACATCATCGCGTACGACGTCAGCGATGTGCTGTCGATCACCGACGCCTTCCTGCTCGCTTCGGCGCCCAACGACCGCCAGGTCAAGTCGATCGTCGACGAGATCGAGGAGAAGCTCCAGAAGGAGCTGGGCGCCAAGCCGGTGCGCCGCGAGGGCGACCGCGACGCCCGCTGGATCCTGCTCGACTACATCGACATCGTCGTCCACGTGCAGCACAGCGAGGAGCGCGTCTTCTACGCGCTGGAGCGCCTGTGGAAGGACTGCCCCGAGATCGACCTGCCCGAGGACGCCAAGCTCACCAAGGGCAAGGCCGAGGAGCACGCCGCACTGCGTGCCGCGCAGGGCGACGAGGACCTGGACGGTGATCTGTTCTGAGCGCGATCGACACCGGCGCGGGCGCCGGCACCGGCGGCGACAAGAAGACCGGCCGCAAGATCGTCCTGTGGCGCCACGGCCAGACCGCCTGGAACCTGGAGCGCCGCTTCCAGGGCTCCACGGACATCGAGCTGACCGAGGATGGTGTGGCGCAGGCGCGCCGCGCCGCCCGGCTGCTGGCCTCGCTGGGGCCCGAGGCCATCGTCGCCTCCGACCTCAAGCGGGCCGCCGCGACCGCCGCGGAGCTGGCCGACGTCACGGGTCTGTCCGTCGAGCACGACGCCGCGCTGCGCGAGACGTACGCCGGCGCCTGGCAGGGCCTGACGCACGAGGAGATCCTCGGGAAGTACGGCGAGCAGTACGCGGCGTGGAAGCGCGGCGAGGCCGTGCGGCGCGGCGGCGGCGAACTGGAGACGGAGGTCGCCGACCGGGCGGCTCCCGTGGTCCTCAAGCACGTGGACCGGCTCTCCGAGGGCGGCACGCTCGTCGTGGTCAGCCACGGCGGCACGATCCGCACCACCATCGGCCGTCTGCTCGGTCTGGAAGCGCACTACTGGGAGGGCCTCGGCGGGCTCTCCAACTGCTGCTGGTCCGTGCTCGGTGAGGGCGCGCGGGGCTGGCGGCTGCTGGAGCACAACGCCGGCACGCTGCCGGAACCGGTGCTCGGCGACGACGTCTGACGTTGCTCCCGGCGGCCCGCAGACCCGGATTTCACTTTCGGGCGGGTCGCAGGCTAGAGTTCTTCTTGTTCGCAGCGCGGAACACCGGAAACGGGGGGAGCGCGGCGGAGAGCGGGGCTATAGCTCAGTTGGTAGAGCGCCTGCATGGCATGCAGGAGGTCTGGAGTTCAATTCTCCATAGCTCCACAATCAGGATCCCGTCCCCAACAGGGGGCGGGATCCTTGCTTTTGTCCCGGCTGCCCCGCCCGCCAACGGCATGGCAGAATCGGACGGCCGGAGGGGAGAGGGCGGCCCCGGGCGGGAGGGAGTCGCTGACGGATGGGTGCACACCGGCGCCGGTGCGACTGGTGCAACAACGGCACGCCGATCGTGCGGGACATGGACCCGGTCAACCCCGACTACCAGTACTGGTGCGAAGAGTGCGCGCGGGCGCTGATCATAAAGGGCGACCCGATCGAGACGTACCGGGAACTCGAAGGGGAGCCGATCTACGGCCGGCTGCTCGACGAGCACTGCACGCTCAAGCGGTTCTACCAGTTCGCGCGGGCCTGACCCGCGGGCGCGGGGCAGGCGTGACGGGGGTGTGACGCAGGTGCGGACCGAGGCCCTGGACGGGCGGACCGGGCGGCTCCGGAACCCGGCCGAAACCGATTTTTGGACCAGGGCCATCACCGTGTAATGTTTGGGACGTCGCCAAGGGAAACCGCGAGGAACACCGGGGCGACGGGCAGTACAGAGCAGCATCGAGGGGCTATAGCTCAGTTGGTAGAGCGCCTGCATGGCATGCAGGAGGTCTGGAGTTCAATTCTCCATAGCTCCACAGTGAAGAGAAGCGGGTCACCCGGATCGGGTGGCCCGCTTCTCGTCGTGCCCGGCCCGCCGGACGGCCGAGCGGGCGTCGGGGCCGCTGCGGTACCCTGACGCCATGCGTGCCGTACGCCTTCTGCTTACCGAGCCGCGCTGAAGAGCGCCGACCTGCGAGACGGTCGGCATCGGCGCGGCGCCCCCTCCTGTGCGAGGGGTTTTTTCGTTTGGGCAGGCAGAGACGGCAGAGACGATCGATGGAGCTTCAGAAATCATGAGCGAGACGAACACCACGGCCCCCGAGGCGGCCGAGGCGCACCGCTACACGGCTGCCATGGCCGCCGACATCGAGGCACGCTGGCAGGACGTATGGGACGCGGAGGGGACCTACGAGGCCCCGAACCCGACCGGTGACCTCGCCGGGGACCCGGCCGTGGTGGCGCGCCCCAAGAAGTTCATCATGGACATGTTCCCGTACCCCTCCGGCGCGGGCCTGCACGTCGGCCACCCGCTCGGGTACATCGCCACCGACGTCTTCGCCCGCCACCAGCGGATGACCGGCCACAACGTGCTGCACACGCTGGGCTTCGACGCCTTCGGCCTGCCCGCCGAGCAGTACGCCGTGCAGACCGGCACGCACCCGCGCGTGTCGACCGAGGCGAACATCGAGAACATGAAGGTCCAGCTGCGCCGCCTCGGCCTGGGCCACGACAAGCGCCGTTCCTTCGCCACGATCGACCCGGCCTACTACAAGTGGACCCAGTGGATCTTCCTGCAGATCTACAACTCCTGGTACGACACCGAGGCGAAGACGGCCCGCCCGATCGACGAACTGGTCGCCGCCTTCGAGGACGGCTCCCGCGAGGTGCCGGGCGGCCGCTCCTGGGCCGCGCTGACCGCCGGCGAGCGGGCCGACGTATTGAACGAGTACCGCCTGGCGTACTCCTCGGACGCGCCCGTGAACTGGTGCCCGGGCCTGGGCACCGTCCTGGCCAACGAGGAGGTCACCGCCGACGGCCGGTCCGAGCGCGGCAACTTCCCCGTCTTCAAGGCCAAGCTGAGCCAGTGGAACATGCGGATCACCGCCTACGCGGACCGCCTGCTGGACGACCTGGACGCGCTGGACTGGCCCGAGGCCATCAAGCTCCAGCAGCGCAACTGGATCGGCCGCAGCGAAGGCGCGCGGGTCGACTTCGCCGTCGGCGGCGCCGGCGCGATCACCGTCTTCACGACCCGCCCCGACACCCTGTTCGGCGCCACCTACATGGTGCTGGCGCCCGAGCACGAGCTGGTCGGCTCCATCGTCCCGGCCGCGTGGCCCGAGGGCACCCACCCGGTGTGGACCGGCGGCCACGCCACCCCCGCCGAGGCGGTCAACGCGTACCGCAAGCAGGCCGCGTCCAAGTCGGACGTCGAGCGGCAGGCGGACGCCAAGGAGAAGACCGGCGTCTTCACCGGCGCCTACGCGGTCAACCCGGTCAGCGGCGACCAGGTCCCGGTCTTCATCGCCGACTACGTGCTGATGGGCTACGGCACCGGCGCGATCATGGCCGTCCCGGCGCACGACAGCCGCGACTTCGCCTTCGCGCGCGCCTTCGAGCTGCCGATGCGCTGCGTCGTGCAGCCCTCGGACGGACGCGGCACCGACCCGGCGGAGTGGGACGACGCCTTCGTCTCCTACGACGCCGCCGTGGTGAACTCCACGGGCGAGGGCGTGTCCCTGGACGGCCTGGGCGTCGTCGACGCCAAGGTGAAGATCACCGACTGGCTGGCCGAGCGCGGCATCGGCGAGGGCACGGTCAACTTCCGGCTGCGCGACTGGCTGTTCAGCCGCCAGCGCTACTGGGGCGAGCCCTTCCCGATCGTCTACGACGAGGACGGCGTCGCGCACGCGCTGCCCGAATCGATGCTGCCGCTGGAACTGCCCGAGGTCGAGGACTACTCGCCGCGCACCTTCGAGGCGGACGACGCGACCAGCAAGCCGGAGACCCCGCTGTCGCGCAAGGCGGACTGGGTCGAGGTCGAGCTGGACCTGGGCCGGGGCGACGGCGTCCGGCGCTACCGCCGCGAGACCAACACCATGCCGAACTGGGCCGGTTCCTGCTGGTACGAGCTGCGCTACCTGGACCCGGACAACTCCGAGGCCCTGGTCGACCCGGCCGTCGAGCAGTACTGGATGGGCCCGCGCGAGGGCCAGCCGCACGGCGGCGTCGACCTGTACGTCGGCGGCGCCGAGCACGCGGTGCTGCACCTGCTGTACGCGCGCTTCTGGTCGAAGGTGCTGTTCGACCTGGGCCACGTGTCCTCGGTCGAGCCGTTCCACAAGCTGTACAACCAGGGCATGATCCAGGCGTACGTCTACCGTGACGCGCGCGGCTTCCCGGTCTCCGCCACCGAGGTCGAGGAGCGCGACGGCAAGTTCTTCTTCGAGGGCGAGCCGGTCAAGCGCGAGCTGGGCAAGATGGGCAAGTCCCTGAAGAACGCCGTCACGCCCGACGAGATCTGCGAGGAGTACGGCGCGGACACGCTGCGCCTGTACGAGATGGCGATGGGCCCGCTGGACGTCTCGCGTCCTTGGGACACCCGCGCGGTGGTCGGCCAGTACCGGCTGCTGCAGCGCCTGTGGCGCAACATCGTCGACGAGGAGACGGGCGCGGTCACCGTGGTCGACGCCGAGCCGGCCGAGGACACGCTGCGCGTGCTGCACAAGGCGATCGACGGCGCGGGCGCCGACCTGGCGGGGCTGCGGTTCAACACGGCGATCGCGAAGATCACCGAGCTGAACAACGCCCTGACCAAGGCGGGCCGCCCGCTGGAGCGCTCGGTCGCCGAGCGGCTGGTGCTGCTGGTCGCGCCGCTGGCCCCGCACATCGCGGAGGAGCTGTGGCACCGGCTGGGCCACTCGGACTCGGTGGTCCACCAGGACTTCCCGGTCGCGGACCCGGCGTACGTCGTGGACGAGAGCGTGACCTGCGTCGTGCAGGTCAAGGGCAAGGTCAAGGCCCGCCTGGAGGTGCCGCCGACGATCTCGGACGCGGACCTGGAGCAGCTGGCGGTGACCGACGCGGGCGTCGTCGAGGCGCTGGGCGGGGCCGAGATCCGTAAGGTGATCGTGCGGGCGCCGAAGCTGGTGAACATCGTCATCTGAGGTCGGCCGCTGGCAGACCGGGAACATGCGGTCCCGGTCTAGGGGTCATCCCGTACGGGCAGGTTGGGGGTTCGATTGGAACCCCTGGCCTGCCCGCGGCGTTTACGGTGGGAGGGCGGAGAAGTACCGGCTCCGGCCGCCGCATTCGTTTCACTCGTTCCGTTCGTTTCACTCGTTTCAGGGGAAAGGGAACCTCATGGAGGCCGCGCTGATCATCATGGCCCTGATGGTGCTGTTCACCCTGGGACTGGGGGTGTGGGTCACCGTGAAGGTGGTCGGTGCGGCGAAGCGCGGCGTCGACCGGACGATCACGCAGGCGCGGCGGACGGTGGAGGACACCAGCCTGAAGGCGCGCAGCTTCGGCCAGGTCGGGGTGGCGGGGGCGCTCGCCCAGATGCGGCTGGACCTGCGGATGTCGATGAGGTCCACGCAGCAGGCCCTCTACCAGGGCGTGCAGACGGACGCCTCGCTGAAGGAGTCGATCGCCCTGTTCGAACGGCTCAGCGCCCACGGGCACGAGCTGGACGACGAGCTGAAGCGGCTCGAACAGGAACCGGACAAGAAGCGGATCGCCGAGCGCCTGCCGGACCTGCGGGAACGCGTCGGCCAGGTCACCCAGGGATCGGATTCGCTGCGCTGGGCCGCGCGCGACCGGGCCCGGCGGTTCGCCGAGGACGACCTGAGCGTGCTGTCGGCGCAGATCGAGGTCGAGTCCGGAGCGCTGCGGGACTGGTCCCGCCCGTCGGTGGACGACCTCGCGGGCTGGGCGGCCGAGCCGCCCACCGGGCCGGCCCCTTCGCCTTCCGCCGCCCCGGACGCGCCGCGGGCGCAGGGGCCGGCGGCGGCGCTGCCGAAGTCCGCGCGCCGGGCCGCCTACCCGTGGGACAAGGCCGCGCGGCCTGAGACGACGACCTGAGACGACCATTTCGGACGACCACCTGAGACGGGCTCGACGGGGGTTCGTGCCCGGGTCGAGGCGCGGCCGGCCCGACCGGCCCGACTCGCAGGGCTCGTAGGGGCAGTGCCGCGCCGCGTGCGGGCGCCGGACGCCGGACGGCTTTGGCCGGTGGTCCGCACAGGCGGCGGGGCGGGCCACCGCCGGACCGGGCTGCCGGACGCGGCCCGCTGGCGGTACCCTCCGGCTCATGTCCCGCCATGTCGCGATCATCACCGATTCCACGGCCTACCTGCCCCAACAGGCGATGGCGCGGCACGGAATCACCGCCGTGCCCCTCACCGTGGTCCTCGGTGACGAGGCCCTCGAAGAGGGCACGGAAATCTCGGCCCGCAGCCTCGCCCTGGCCCTCCAGAAGCGCCGGTCGGTCACCACCTCCCGGCCCGGCCCGGAAGAGTTCGTACGGGCCTACCAGGCGGCCGCGGACGCCGGTGCGAGCGCCATCGTGAGCCTGCACCTCTCCGCCGAGTTCTCCGGGACCTACGACGCCGCCGTGGTGGCGGCGCGGACGGCGCCCGTGCCCGTGCGGGTGGTCGACACGGGCATGGTCGCCATGGCCCTCGGCTTCTGCGCGCTCGCGGCCGCCGAGGTCGCCGACGCGGGCGGCTCCCCCGACGAGATCGTGGCCGCCGCGGAGAAGCGCGCGGCGGGCATGTCGGCGTACTTCTACGTCGACACCCTGGACTACCTGCGCCGCGGCGGCCGCATCGGCGCGGCCCAGGCCCTCTTCGGCTCGGCGCTCGCCGTCAAGCCGCTGCTCACGCTGGAGGGCGGCCGCATCGAGATGCTGGAGAAGGTGCGTACGGCGTCCAAGGCCATCGCCCGCCTGGAAGAGCTGGCGGTGGAGCGCGCCGGCTCGGGGGCCGTGGACATCGCGGTGCACCACCTCTCGGCCCCGGAGCGCGCCCAGAAGCTGGCGGAACGGCTCCGCGAGCGCGTCCCCGGCTTGGTGGAACTGCACGTCAGCGAGGTCGGTGCGGTGATCGGCGCACACACCGGGCCGGGGCTGCTGGCGGCGGTCGTCTCACCGCGCTGACCCGCGCACGGGGGTCCGCTTCCCCCTCACGGGTGACGGAGTTGTCCACAACGGGGCTGCCGTCCACCGGAATCGGGGGCTCCGCCCCGAGCGGCGCATTCGTCCCTACCGTCGTTCGCATGACTCTTCGTACGCGTACCGCACCGACCTCCCGGGCCACCAGTGGCCCGGGCCGCCCCTACTCCTCCGACGGCCGGTCCCGCACTGCCGGCGGCCGGTTCCGTGCCTCTGACGGCCGTACGCGCCGCCAGGGGGCCGCTCCCGTCTCCCCGGCGCTGCGCCGCCGGGCGGACGCCCTGCTGAACGGCTCCGGGGGTGCGCGGGAGGCCCCGCCGGACGGCGGGGTGGAGGGCGGCTCCGGGGTCAGCTCCGGTGTCGACTCTGGTGGTGCTGGTGGTGCTGGTGGTCCTGAGGGTGTGGGTCCGGTCGGGCCGCGAGCGGATCGGGTCGGGTGGGCGCTCGGGGTGCGGGAGCGGATGCCGGTGTGGGTGCAGACGCGGTGCGGGCTGGAGCCGAAGACCCTCGGCGCCGTCGCGGTGGTGCTGGTGGCGGCCGTGGGGTTCGCCGGACAGCAGTACTGGTCGGCCGGGCCGAAGCCGGTGACCGCGCCCGCCGTCGACGCTCCGCCGCTGACTCCGGCGGGGGCCGCGTCCACCCCGTTTCCCGCGTTCGCCTCCCCGGGCGGGGTCGTGGTGGGGCCGGTGCCCGCAGCTCCGTCCAGCGGGCCGCGGATCGTGGTGGACGTCAGCGGAAAGGTCCGGGACCCGGGGATCCGGCGGCTGCCCGCCGGGTCGCGGGTCGAGGACGCGCTGGCCGCCGCCGGGGGCGCGCGGCCGGGTACGGACCTCTCCGGGCTGAACCGGGCGCGGATCCTGGTGGACGGCGAACAGGTGCTGGTCGGTGTCCCGGCGCCACCCGCGCCGGTCGGGGGCGCGCCGGGAGGGGGCGGCGGGGGCGGTTCCGCCGGTGCCGGGACGGCTCCGGTGAGCCTCGCCACCGCCACGGTCGAGCAGCTGGACGGACTTCCCGGCGTCGGGCCCGTGCTGGCCCGGCACATCGTCGACTACCGCACCGCGCGCGGTGGCTTCCGTTCCGTGGAGGAACTCCGCCAGGTCAACGGGATCGGGGAACGACGGTTCGCCGATCTGCGCCCCTTGGTCCGGCCGTGACCGGGGCGAACGGGCCTCCGGGCGAGGTGTCGGGCCTGGTCCCGGGCGGGTCGGTGGCCCGTTCGCCGGGCCGCCGGCCGGCCGTGGTGGACCTGCGGCTCGTGGGGCCGGCCCTCGGTGCGTGGGGGGCGGCGGCGCTCGCGCTGGAGGCACCGGCCCTGTGGACGGCCTGCGGGGTGGGGCTGGCGGTGGCGGGTGCGGGGGTGTTCGTGCTGGTGGCGTGCCGCCGGGGCGAACCCCGGTGGGCCGCGGGGGTGGCCGTCGCCGCGGTCCTGCTGTGCGCCGCCGCCGGAGCCGCCGTGGCCGCCCTGGAGCGGGCCGGGGACCGCTCCGGTCCGGTGACCGGGCTCGCGCGGCAGCACGCCCTGGTCACCGCGGAGCTGACGGTCGCTTCGGACCCCCGGCGAGCCGCGTCCGGGGCGGGACCGCCCGTGCTGATGCTGGACGCCGAAGTGACCCGGGTGACGGACTCCGAGGGGAGGCGGACACGGGTGGAGAGCCCCGTCCGGGTCATGGCGGGACACCCCGGCTGGGCCGGGCTGCTGCCGTCGACCCGGGTGCGGGCCGTGGTCCGGCTGGCTCCGGGGCGCGCGGGGGAGCGGGCGGTGGCGCTGCTGCGCCCGGTGGAGGACGCCCCGCCCGTCCTGATCGGGGGCCCGGATCTCGCGCAACGGGTCGCGGGGCGGTTGCGGGCCGGGCTGCGCGTGGCCACCAACGGGCTCGCGCCCGATCCGCGGGCGCTGTTGCCGGGGCTGGTGGTGGGGGACACCTCGCGGGTGGCGCCCGATCTGCACGACGCCTTCCGCGCCACCGACCTGCTGCACCTGCTGGCGGTGTCCGGGTCCAACCTCACCGTCGTCCTGTTCCTGCTGATCGGCCCCGCGAGCACCGCGCAACAGGCCGAGCGGCGCGGGCTGGCTCCCCGGCTCGGGCTCTCGCTGCGCGGCACGGCGCTGGGCGGGGCGGCGCTCACCCTGGCCTTCGTGGTCGTGTGCCGACCCGAGCCCAGCGTGCTGCGGGCCGCGGCGTGCGGGGCGGTCACCCTGCTGGCCCTGGCCACCGGGCGGCGCAGATCCCTGATCCCCGCCCTGGCCGCGGCCGTGGTGCTGCTCGTGCTGTACGACCCCTGGCTGGCGCGGAGCTACGGCTTCCTGCTCTCGGTACTGGCCACGGGCGCCCTGCTGACGCTGGCGCCCCGGTGGAGCGAGGCCCTGCGCGGGCGCGGGGTGCCCTTCCGGCTCGCCGAGGCGCTGGGCGCCGCCGCGGCCGCGCAGGCGGTGTGTTCGCCGGTGGTGGCGGTGCTCGCGGCCCGGGTGAGCCTGGTGGCGGTCCCGTGCAATCTGCTGGCCGAGCTGGCCGCCGGTCCCGCGACGGTGCTGGGCTTCGGCGCGCTCGCCGTGGCCCCGGTGTGGCCGGCCGGGGCGCGGGTGCTGGCCTGGTGCGCCGGGGTGCCCGCCGGGTGGATCGCCGCCGTCGCCCGGACGGGGGCGGGGTTGCCCGGGGCGGAGCTGTCCTGGCCCGGCGGGATCGGCGGGGGCCTGTTGCTGGCCTTGGTCACCCTGGGCGCCGTAGGGCTGGCGGCGCGCCTGGGCCGGTACCGCTGGGCCTGCGCGGCGACGGCCCTGCTCCTGCTCCTCGCCCTGCTGCGGCCCCCGCAGCTCACCCGGACCCTCACCGGCTGGCCGCCGCCGGGGTGGCGGTACGTGCAGTGCGCGGTGGGCCAGGGGGACGCGGGCGTGCTGGCCGCCGGGCCGGGCACCGCGGTGGTCGTGGACACCGGTCCGGATCCGGGGCCGGTGGACGCGTGCCTGCGGGCCCTGGGGGTGCGGCGGGTACCGCTGCTGCTCCTGACGCACTTTCACGCGGACCACGTGGGCGGGCTGGCCGGAGTACTGCGCGGGCGGGCCGTCGGCCTGATCCAGACCACCACGCTGGCGCAGCCGCCGGGCCAGGCCGAGTTCGTCCGGCGGGCCGCGGCCGCCGCGGGCATCGCGGTGGAGGTGGCCCGCGCGGGGGAGCGGCGCCGGATCGGGCCGCTGGCCTGGGAGGTGCTCTGGCCGCCGCCCGCCGGGCCGGGAGCGGGACCGGCGCCCGAGGGCCCCAACGACGCGAGCGTGGCCCTGCTGGTCGACAGCGGCGGGCTGCGGCTGCTCCTGCTCGGCGACCTCGAACCGGCCTCGCAGGGCCGGTTGCTGAGGGACCGTCCCCGGTGGGGGCCCGTGGACGTCCTGAAAGTGGCCCACCACGGCTCCGCGCACCAGGACTTCGCGCTGCAGGCGGGGATCGCCGCCCGCATCGCGATCGTTCCGGTCGGGGCGCACAACCGCTACGGTCACCCGGCGCCGGTGACGCTCGCGCGGCTGCGGGCGGCGGGGGCGGCCGTCCTGCGCACCGATGCCGACGGGGCGGTGGCGGTCGCGGGATCGGGCTCCGGGCTACGTGCATTTCCGGCCGGTCGCCGGCGCGGGAGGCGGAGGCGTCCCGGGGCCGGCAGGGGGTGTGACCGTTCTGTTTGCTCCCAACTCGACAGCGTGATCGAATGCGTTTCCGCCAGACCGATTCACGACCACTCAAGTTCACACAGCGCACGGGGGTGCATCAACCATGTTCAGTCGCCGACGGGGTATGGAGACGGGTGCGGGTTCCAGCCCGCCCGGATCCGCGACGCTGATGCTGCCGCCGATGGCGGGTCTGCTCAGTTGCCGGGTGCTCGACGCCGTCCACCAGCCGGTCCGCCAGGCCCGGTTCGAGGTCACCGATCCGATCGGCCGACGGATCGTCAGCGGGGAGACCGACCCCTACGGCGGATTCGTCGCCGCGGTGCCGGAGGGGGAGTACCGGCTGGCCGTCACGGCCGAGGGGTACGCGCCCTACCTGGGGGCGACGACCATCGGGGACGGCACGCAGCACGGCGGGGCGGAGATCGTGCTCGCGGCGGTCGAGCCGCCGCTGCTGCCGAAGCCCGGGCACTGGGAGCTGGACCCCTCCCACTCCTCCATCGGCTTCACGGCCCGGCACATCGGGATGGCCAGGATCCACGGCCGGTTCAACACCTTCGCCGGGGCGGTGCGGATAGCCGACCGCATGGAGGACTCCTCCATGCACGTGATCATGGACGCGGCGAGCATCGACACCGGGGTCCGGCTGCGCGACGACCACCTGCGCTCCGCGGACTTCCTGGACGCGCAGCGCCACCCGACGGTGGAGTTCTACAGCGAGCGGTTCATCCACCGCAGCGGCAGCCGCTGGGCCGTCGCGGGAGCCCTGACCCTGCACGGCGTCAGCCGCTCGGTCACCCTGGACGCCCAGTACCTGGGCGTGGGCACGGGCATGGAGGGCGAGACCCGGGCGGCCTGCCGGGCGACGGCCGAGCTGCACCGCGAGGACTTCACCCTGAACTGGCAGTCGATACTGGCGCACGGCATCGCGGCGGTCGGCATGAGCGTGGAGGTCGCGCTGGACGTCCAGATCATCCACAAGGCCTGACGGACCGCAGGAGCACGGGAGCCCCGCGGCGCGGGCTGGGGGCGCGGCTAAGGGGCTTCCAGCCAGCCGTCGTGATCGGCGGCGAGGTCGTCCAGGGCGGCGGTGTCCAGGAGCTCCTTCGGGTCCTCCACGACCACGAGCCACTGGGCGTCCTCGGCGTCGTCCTCGCCGGCCAGGGCGTCGCGGACCAGCTGCGGTTCCTCGGGCAGGCCGAAGCGGTCGACCAGCTCCCGGGCCACCTCGTCGGCGGCGTCGCGGTCGGGCAGGACCAGTACATGTCGCACGTTCACCGGATCATTCTCCGGTATGCGGGGCCGGGCGCTGTCAGTACGGCGTGGGATGCTGGAGGCGATGGCCACCAGGAAGAACTCAACCGACGATCCGCTCGCCCCGCTCACCCTCGCGGTGGGCCAGGAGGACCTGCTCCTCGACCGCGTGGTGCGGGAGGTGGTGGCGGCCGCCCGGGCCGCCGACGCCGACACCGACGTGCGCGACCTCGCGTCCGAGCAGCTCCAGCCCGGCACGCTGGCCGAGCTGACCAGCCCCTCGCTCTTCTCCGAGCGCAAGGTCCTGGTCGTGCGCAACGCGCAGGACCTGTCCGCGGACACGATCAAGGAAGTCAAGGCGTACCTCGACGCGCCCTACGAGGACATCGCCCTCGTCCTCCTCCACGCGGGGGGCGCCAAGGGCAAGGGCCTGCTGGACGCGGCCCGCAAGGCGGGTGCCCGGGAGATCGCCTGCCCGAAGATGACGAAGGCCGCGGACCGGCTGTCCTTCGTGCGGGGCGAGTTCCGGACGCTGGGCCGGTCGGCCACGCCGGAGGCGTGCCAGACCCTGGTCGACGCCATCGGCAGCGACCTGCGGGAGCTGGCGAGCGCGGCGGCCCAGTTGTGCGCGGATGTCGAGGGCACCATCGACGAGGCCGTGGTCGGCCGCTACTACACCGGCCGGGCGGAGGCCTCCAGCTTCACCGTCGCGGACCGGGCGGTCGAGGGCCGTGCGGCCGAGGCGCTCGAAGCCCTCCGCTGGTCCCTGTCCACGGGGGTGGCGCCGGTGCTGATCACCAGTGCCCTGGCCCAGGCGGTGCGGGCCATCGGCAAACTGGCGTCGGCCCCCCGCGGGGCCCGGCCCGGCGACCTGGCCCGTGACCTCGGCATGCCGCCGTGGAAGATCGACCGGGTCCGGCAGCAGATGCGGGGCTGGTCCGCGGACGGCGTCTCGGAGGCGCTGCGGGCTGTGGCGCAGGCCGATGCGGGTGTGAAGGGCGGGGGCGATGACGCGGCGTACGCGCTGGAGAAGGCGGTCGTAGCGGTGGCCCGCGCCGCCCGCCCCCACCAGCCGGCCCGCTGACCCTGGGCGCGCCGCCCCTGTCCCGCTGACCCCGGGCGCGGCCCGCCTGCGGCCCGTGGCCCTAGTCCCGGGCTGCCATCGGTCCGGGCTGCCCCTGGCCCGGCTCCGGCCCGCACTTCGGCCCCGCCGCTGTGCCCTGCGGGTGGCCCTCGCCCCTCCCTGCCTCCGGCGGCGCCTCAAACGCCGGCGGGGCTGGGTTCGTCCGGTGGGGCTGAGTTCGCCCGCCCCGGCCGGGCTGGGTTCGCCCTGCTGGGGTCGGAGGCCCGCCCGCACGTGCGAAGGCCCCGGTCGCTCCCCTGGGGAAGGGGGGCGGTCGGGGCCTTCGGGTGGTGCTGGTACTGCGTACTGCTGGTGTGCGCCGCACCCGCGTGGCGAACGCAGGCCGTGTGCGGCGCGGGGTGCCGGTCAGGAGCGGGAGAGAGGGCCCGCTGGTTCCGTTCCGGCGTTCACATCAGAAAGCTCAGCCCTGCAGGGCGGCAACCTTGAGAGCCAGCGCCGACTTCTTGTTGGCGGCGGCGTTCTTGTGGATGACACCCTTCGAGACAGCCTTGTCGAGCGCACGCGAAGCGGCGCGAGAAGCCACGGTGGCCTTCTCGACGTCACCGGCGGCGGCGGCCTCGCGGGCCTTGCGGATCGCGGTCTTGAGCGACGACTTGACGGCCTTGTTACGCAGGCGCGCCTTCTCGTTGGTCTTGTTCCGCTTGATCTGGGACTTGATGTTCGCCACGAAAGAGCCTTTTCAGGTTCAGAGTTTGATCTTCGGATTGTGTGCCGTCTGCTGAGAGGGCATGCGACACACAGCTGCCCAGGCTACCAGCCGCGCTCCGACCGGCCCAAACCGGCCGCACTGCCCCGGCCATGGGACCATGGGAGTCTGCGTATGGATCCGACATCGCGCCGACGAAGGCGACGAGAACCGACTTCCGCTCCCGACCACGCTTCCGACTGCGACCCGAGAATCAGGACACTGCGTGCCCGCGATCCCCAGCCACGTGCCCGAGCCGAGCCGTACCGACCCGGCGCTGATCCGCAATTTCTGCATCATCGCGCACATCGACCATGGCAAGTCGACCCTCGCCGACAGGATGCTCCAGCTCACCGGCGTCGTCGACTCGCGGCAGATGCGTGCCCAGTACCTCGACCGCATGGACATCGAGCGTGAGCGCGGCATCACGATCAAGTCGCAGGCGGTCCGTCTGCCCTGGGCCCCCACCACGGGGGACGACCAGGGCAGCACGCACATCCTGAACATGATCGACACCCCCGGCCACGTCGACTTCACCTACGAGGTCTCCCGCTCGCTGGCCGCCTGCGAGGGGACGATCCTCCTCGTGGACGCCGCCCAGGGCATCGAGGCGCAGACCCTCGCCAACCTGTACCTGGCGATGGAGAAGGACCTCGCGATCGTCCCGGTCCTGAACAAGATCGACCTGCCGGCCGCCCAGCCGGAGAAGTTCGCCGAGGAGCTCGCGAACCTGGTCGGCTGCCAGCCCGAGGACGTCCTGCGCGTCTCGGCGAAGACCGGTCTCGGCGTGGACGTGCTGCTCGACAAGATCGTCGCCACCGTTCCGGCCCCCGTCGGCCCCAAGGACGCCCCGGCCCGCGCGATGATCTTCGACTCGGTCTACGACTCGTACCGCGGCGTGGTCACGTACGTCCGTGTGGTCGACGGACAGCTCAACAAGCGCGAGCGCATCCGGATGATGTCCACCGGCGCCACCCACGAGCTGCTGGAGATCGGTGTCTCGTCCCCGGAGATGACCCCGGCCGACGGCATCGGCGTCGGCGAGGTGGGCTACATCATCACCGGCGTGAAGGACGTCCGTCAGTCCAAGGTCGGTGACACCATCACCAGCCTGCACAACGGTGCGACCGAGGCCCTGGGCGGCTACAAGGACCCGCGCCCGATGGTCTTCTCCGGCCTCTACCCGCTCGACGGTTCGGACTACCCGGACCTGCGCGAGGCCCTCGACAAGCTGCAGCTCAACGACGCCGCGCTGGTCTACGAGCCGGAGACCTCGGCGGCCCTCGGCTTCGGCTTCCGCGTCGGCTTCCTCGGCCTGCTCCACCTCGACGTGGTGCGCGAGCGCCTGGAGCGCGAGTTCGGCCTGGACCTGATCGCCACCGCGCCGAACGTGGTCTACCGGGTCGTCATGGAGGACGGCAAGGAAGTCACCGTCACCAACCCGAGCGAGTTCCCCGAGGGCAAGATCTCGGACGTGTACGAGCCGGTCGTCCGCGCCACCCTGCTCGCGCCCTCCGAGTTCATCGGCGCGATCATGGAGCTGTGCCAGCAGCGCCGCGGCACCCTCCTGGGGATGGACTACCTGTCCGAGGACCGCGTCGAGATCCGCTACACGCTGCCCCTCGCGGAGATCGTCTTCGACTTCTTCGACCAGTTGAAGTCCAAGACGCGCGGTTACGCCTCCCTCGACTACGAGCCCACCGGCGAGCAGGCCTCGGGCCTGGTCAAGGTCGACATCCTGCTGCACGGCGACAAGGTCGACGCCTTCTCCGCCGTCACGCACAAGGACGCCGCCTACGCCTACGGCGTGCGCCTGGTGGCGAAGCTGCGCGAGCTCATCCCGCGGCAGGCCTTCGAGATCCCGATCCAGGCCGCCATCGGTTCCCGGGTCATCGCCCGCGAGACGATTCGCGCCATCCGCAAGGACGTCCTCGCCAAGTGCTACGGCGGTGACATCTCCCGTAAGCGGAAGCTGCTGGAGAAGCAGAAGGAAGGCAAGAAGCGGATGAAGATGGTCGGCTCCGTGGAGGTCCCCCAGGAGGCCTTCATCGCCGTGCTGTCCAGCGACGAGTCCGGCGGCAAGAAGAAGTAGCCGCAGGCCGGAGCGTGCCCCGCGGCGCGCCGGGGGAGGGCCGGGACGCGGCCCCGCCCCCCGCCGCCCCGCGTCACCGGAACGGGTCCCCGCGCACACGCGCGGGGGCCCGTTTCGTTATGAACCGGCCGCCTGCCGACCCTTACGCGTGGGTGGGGCGGCCATCTACTCTGATCACTGCTCGTTGGTTACTCGCCAGTCACAAGAAACCCGCCAGTCCCCACGTCTTCACGCCCTAGCCGCGTGGACCGGTCCGGAGGATGTCGTGAGCGACACACAGACCATGATCGAGAACCGCCCGCCCACCGTGGCGGCCCTCTTCCTTGAGCGCGTCGCCGCGACTCCGAACGGCGAGGCCTACCGCTACCCGGTCATCGCCGCCCCCGGCCAGGGCCCGGACGAGTGGAAGTCGCTCAGCTGGGGCCAGGCGGCCGAACGGGTCTTCGCCATCGCCGCGGGCCTCGTCACCCTCGGGGTGCGGCCCGAGGAGCGCGTCGCCCTCGCCTCCAGCACCCGCGTCGAGTGGATCCTCGCCGACCTCGGCGTCATGTGCGCCGGAGCCGCGACCACCACCATCTACCCCAGCACCAACGGCGAGGAGTCGGCGTTCATCCTGGCCGACTCCGACAGCCGGGTGCTGATCGCCGAGGACGCCGCCCAGCTCGCCAAGGCCCGCGCGCACCGTGCCGACCTGCCGAGCCTGGCGCACGTCATCGTGCTGAACGCCGCCGACGCGATCGCGGCCGACGGGGACCCGGACGGCTGGGTGCTCTCCCTCGCCGACCTCGAAGCGCGCGGCGCCGAGCACCTGGCCAAGTACCCCGAGGCCGTCCGCGAGCGGATCGCGGCGATCACCGCCGACCAGCTCGCCACCCTCATCTACACCTCGGGCACCACGGGCCGCCCCAAGGGCGTGCGGCTGCCGCACGACAACTGGTCGTACATGGCCAAGGCCACCGTGGCCACCGGCATGATCTCCGCGGACGACGTCCAGTACCTGTGGCTGCCGCTCGCGCACGTCTTCGGCAAGGTGCTGACCTCGGGCCAGATCGAGGTCGGGCACGTCACCGCCGTCGACGGCCGGATCGACAAGATCATCGAGAACCTGCCGATCGTCCAGCCCACCTACATGGCGGCCGTCCCCCGCATCTTCGAGAAGGTGTACAACGGGGTCGCGGCCAAGGCCAGGGCAGGCGGCGGTGCCAAGTACAAGATCTTCAAGTGGTCGGTCGCCGTGGCCCGCGAGTACGCCAAGGTCACCCAGGACAACTTCCGCCGCACCGGCCACGCCAAGGCCCCCCTCGCCCTCACCGCCAAGCACCGGGTCGCCGACGCGCTCGTCTACGCCAAGCTCCGCGACGCCTTCGGCGGCCACCTGCGCGCCGCCGTCTCCGGCTCCGCGGCCCTCGCCCCCGAGATCGCCTACTTCTTCTCCGGCGCCGGCATCAACATCCTGGAGGGCTACGGCCTGACGGAGTCCAGCGCGGCCAGCTTCGTCAACCCCGGCGAGGCCTACCGCACCGGCACCGTCGGCAAGCCGCTCCCCGGCACCGAGGTCCGCATCGCCGACGACGGCGAGATCCTACTGCGCGGCCCCGGGATCATGGAGGGCTACCACAACCAGCCCGAGAAGACCGCCGAGGTCCTCGAAGCGGACGGCTGGCTGCACACCGGCGACATCGGCGAGCTGTCCGCGGACGGCTATCTGCGCATCACCGACCGCAAGAAGGACCTGATCAAGACCTCGGGCGGCAAGTACGTCGCTCCCGCCGAGGTCGAGGGCCGCTTCAAGGCGATCTGCCCCTACGTCTCCAACATCGTCGTCCACGGCGCCGACCGGAACTTCTGCTCCGCGCTCATCGCCCTCGACGGCCCCGCCATCCTCGGCTGGGCCGCCGAGAACGGGCTGGAGGGCAAGACGTACGCCGAAGTCGTCGCCGCGCCCGAGACCAACCGGCTGGTGGAGACGTACGTACAGACCCTCAACGAGGGCCTCCAGCGCTGGCAGACGGTCAAGACCTTCCGGCTCCTGCCGCGCGACCTCGACGTCGAGCACGGCGACCTCACGCCCAGCCTCAAGCTGAAGCGGCCGGTCGTCGAGCGCGAGTTCAAGGCTCTCATCGACGAGATGTACGCGGGCGCGAACGAGGCCTGACGGGCCCCGGACCGGGCCGTCCCGCACGCAGCGCCGACCGCGGCGGGCGTGCGGGGCGGCGTGCGGGACAATGGGGGCATGCCTTCCGCCCTCCCCGACGGGGAACCCCTGCCCGAAGACGGCTCGCTGCCGTCGCACGCCCTGGTGGGTGCGGCGGACCGGCCGCTCGGGTTCTACCTGCACGTCCCGTACTGCGCCACGCGCTGCGGCTACTGCGACTTCAACACCTACACCGCCACCGAGCTGCGCGGCACCGGCGGGGTCCTCGCCTCCCGCGAGAACTACGCCGACACCCTCATCGACGAGGTGCGCCTCGCCCGCAAGGTGCTCGGCGACGACCCGCGGGCCGTCCGCACGGTCTTCGTCGGCGGCGGTACGCCCACGCTCCTGCCGGCCGCCGACCTGGTCCGGATGCTCGCGGCGATCCGGGACGAGTTCGGCCTGGCCGAGGACGCCGAGATCACCACCGAGGCCAATCCGGATTCGGTCGATCCGGCGTACCTGGCCGAACTGCGGGCCGGCGGCTTCAACCGGGTCTCCTTCGGCATGCAGAGCGCCAAGCAGCACGTCCTGAAGGTGCTGGACCGCACGCACACCCCCGGGCGCCCCGAGGCGTGCGTCGCGGAGGCGCGGGCGGCGGGCTTCGAGCACGTCAACCTCGACCTGATCTACGGCACCCCCGGGGAGTCCGACGACGACTGGCGGGCCACGCTCGCCGCCGCGCTCGGCGCCGGTCCCGACCACATCAGCGCCTACGCCCTGATCGTCGAGGAGGGCACGCAGCTGGCCCGCCGGATCCGCCGGGGCGAGGTCCCGATGACCGACGACGACGTGCACGCCGACCGCTACCTGATCGCGGACGCGGTCATGGCGGAGGCCGGCTACCACTGGTACGAGGTGTCGAACTGGGCCACCACCGAGGCCGGGCGCTGCCTGCACAACGAGCTGTACTGGCGCGGGGCCGACTGGTGGGGCGCGGGGCCGGGGGCGCACTCGCACGTGGGCGGGGTGCGGTGGTGGAACGTGAAGCATCCGGGGGCGTACGCGGCCGCGCTGGCCGCGGGGCGGTCGCCCGGGGCGGGGCGGGAGCGGCTCTCCGACGAGGACCGGCGGGTCGAGCGGATCCTGCTGGAGCTGCGGCTGGTGGGGGGCGTGCCGCTGTCCCTGCTGGCCGCGGCCGGGCGCGCCGCGGCGGGGCGGGCGCTGGCGGACGGGCTCCTGGAGCCCGTGCCCTTCGGCGAGGGCCGGGCCGTCCTCACCCTCCGCGGGCGGCTCCTGGCCGACGCGGTGGTCCGCGACCTGGTCGACTGACGGGCCGGCTCGGCCTCCCGGGCCCGGGCTCACGGGCCTGGCCCGCCAGCCCGTTGGCCTCTCGGCGTCCCTCCGGGCTTCGCCCCATCCGCGCCCGCATCTGTGGCGCTGAGCCCGGCCAAATCCAGCCTCGCCGGTGTTTGAGGCGCCCCCGGAGGGTCCCCGAGCCGTACCCGGCGTCCAGCCTGGGTCGCGGGCCGGGCCTGCTGCCCCTCCGCGTCCCTCCGGGCTTCGCCCGGCTGGCGCCCGTATCCCTGGGGGCGCTTAGCCCGCCAAATCCAGCCCCGCCGGCGTTTGAGGCGCCCCCGGAGGGTCCGCTCAGCCGCACCCGGCGTCCAACGCACGTCGCGGGGCAGGTGCCGCTCCGTCTGCCCTCCGGGGGCGCCTCAAACGCCGGCGAGGCTGGAGTGGGCGGCGTGGCACGTCGGCGAGCTGGACGTGCGGGCGGGGTAGGTCAGCGAGCTGGATGGGCGGGCGGGGCCGGGCCGTGACCTGGGCCGCGCGGGGTCAGGGGGCCGTGACGAAGTCGATCAGTTCTTCCACGCGGCCCAGGAGGGCCGGTTCCAGGTCCTGGTAGGTGTGGACGCGGGAGAGGATGTGCTGCCAGGCGGCGCCCGTGTTCTCGGGCCAGCCCAGGGCGCGGCAGATGCCCGTCTTCCAGTCCTGGCCCCGGGGGACCACCGGCCAGGCCGGGATGGACAGGGCGGACGGTTTGACCGCTTGCCAGACGTCGACGTACGGGTGGCCCGCGACCAGGACGTCCGGCGAGGTCACCACGGCCGCGATGCGCGACTCCTTCGAGCCGGGCACCAGGTGGTCGACCAGGACGCCGAGGCGGGCGTCCGGCCCCGGGGCGAACTCCGCCACGATCGCCGGGAGGTCGTCGATGCCCTCCAGGTACTCCACCACCACGCCCTCGATGCGCAGGTCGTCGCCCCACACCCGCTCGACCAGTTCGGCGTCGTGGCGCCCCTCGACGTAGATCCGGCCCGCCCGCGCCACCCGCGCCCGCGCCCCCGGGACCGCGATCGACCCCGACGCCGTGCGCGCGGGGGCCGCCGGGGCCCGGGAAGGGCGCACCAGGGTCACCACGGCCCCCTCCAGCAGGAAGCCGCGCGGTTCCATGGGGAACACCCGCCGCTTGCCGAAACGGTCCTCCAGGGTCACCGTGCCCGCCTCGCAGCCGACCACGGCGCCGCAGAAGCCCGTACCGGCCTCTTCGACCACCAGGTTCGGGTCCGCGGGGACCTCCGGGACGGGGCGGGGGCGCTTCCACGCGGGGGTCAGGTCGGGCGAGTACTCACGCATCCGGCCGACGCTAGGAGGCCCGGCGCCCTCACGCACGCGACACGCCGAACCGCCGGGCCAGTGTGTCGCGTTGCGCACGCACGAAGCCCGCGTCGACCACCGCGCCGTGACCGGGTACGTACAGCGCGTCGTCCCCACCCAGCGAGAGCAGCCGGTCCAGGGCCGCGGGCCACTGCCCCGGCACCGCGTCGGGCCCGGCCTGGGGTTCACCGGACTCCTCGACCAGGTCCCCGCAGAAGACCACCTCCCGCTCGCCCGGCACGCACACCGCCAGATCGTGCCCGCTGTGCCCGGGCCCGACGTTGGCCAGCAGCACCTGCAGCCCACCCAGCTCCAGGGTCCACTCGCCCGACACCAGGTGCCGCGGGAGCAGCAGCGCCCGCGCCGCCTCGACGGCCTCGGCCCGCGCCAGCCCCTGGCGCACCGCGTCCTCGCACAGCTCCTCGCGCCCCGTGTCCAGCAGCGCGTCCAGCCCCACCGCGCCGAACACCTCGGCCTCCGGGAACGCCGCCGAGCCCAGCACGTGATCGAAATGGGCGTGCGTGAATGCGAGATGCGTCACCCGGCGGCCCGTCATCCGCTCCGCCGCCGCCCGCAGCCCGGCCCCCTCCGGCAGCGAGGATCCCGGGTCGATCAGCAGGACCGCGTCATCGCCCACCACCAGCCCCGCGGTGCAGTCCCACACCGGCAGCCGCAGCCGCCCGGACCTCGCCGTCAGCCGTTCCCACCCCGCGTCTTCCCAACCGATGTCCATGCCGCGACGCTAGTCGAGCGGCCGCTCCCCGCGCGGTACCTTTGCGGGCCGCGAGGGGCGGCCCTTGCTATCGCCGTACGTACCCGCCGTACACTGACCGGGGGATCTCTGGCACTCGCCGTCCGCGAGTGCCAGCGGCACTCACCACGAGAACCCGGTGACCAGCCCGTCCGGGCAGGGGCAGTACGGCAACAGGCATCACAGACGGAGGTGTGCGCGATGCTCAGCGAACGCAGACTCGAAGTGCTGCGCGCCATCGTCCAGGACTACGTCGGGACGGAGGAGCCGGTCGGCTCCAAGGCGCTCACCGAGCGGCACCGGCTCGGCGTCTCGCCCGCCACCGTGCGCAACGACATGGCCGTGCTGGAGGAAGAGGGCTACATCGCCCAGCCCCACACCAGCGCGGGGCGCATCCCCACGGACAAGGGCTACCGCCTCTTCGTCGACAAGCTGGCGGGCGTCAAACCCCTGTCCAGCCCCGAGCGGCGGGCCATCCAGAACTTCCTCGACGGCGCCGTCGACCTCGACGACGTGGTCGGCCGCACGGTGCGGCTGCTCGCGCAGCTCACCCGGCAGGTCGCCGTCGTCCAGTACCCGAGCCTGACCCGCTCCACCGTCCGGCACGTCGAGCTCCTCTCGCTGGCCCCGGCCCGCCTGATGCTCGTCCTGATCACGGACACCGGCCGGGTCGAGCAGCGGCTCGTCGACTGCCTGACGCCCTTCGGGGAGACCTCGCTCGCGGACCTGCGGGCGCGGCTCAACAGCCGGATCGTCGGCCGCCGGTTCACCGACGTGCCGCCGCTGGTGCAGGACCTCCCCGAGTCCTTCGAGACCGAGGACCGGGCGACGGTCTCCACCGTCCTCGCGACCCTCCTCGAATGCCTCGTGGAGGACGCCGAAGAACGGCTGATGATCGGCGGAACCGCCAATCTCACCCGCTTCGGCCACGATTTCCCCCTGACGATCAGGCCGGTGCTCGAAGCGCTGGAGGAGCAGGTCGTGCTCCTCAAGCTGCTGGGCGAGGCCAACGAGTCGGGAATGGCCGTACGGATCGGGCACGAGAACGCCTACGAGGGGCTGAACTCCACGTCGGTCGTCTCGGTCGGTTACGGTTCGGGCGGCGAAGCAGTCGCCAAACTCGGCGTGGTCGGACCGACCCGCATGGACTACCCCGGAACGATGGGAGCGGTACGCGCAGTGGCACGTTACGTCGGACAGATCCTGGCGGAGTCGTAAGTGGCCACGGACTACTACGCCGTACTCGGCGTGCGCCGCGACGCTTCCCAGGACGAGATCAAGAAGGCCTTCCGGCGCCTCGCGCGTGAACTCCACCCGGACGTGAATCCGGACCCGAAGACGCAGGAGCGCTTCAAGGAGATCAACGCGGCCTACGAGGTGCTCTCGGACCCGCAGAAGAAGCAGGTCTACGACCTCGGCGGCGACCCGCTGTCCAACTCGGGCGGCGGCGGCGCGGGCGGGTTCGGAGCCGGGGGCTTCGGCAACTTCTCGGACATCATGGACGCCTTCTTCGGCCAGGCCTCGCAGCGCGGACCGCGCTCGCGGACCCGCCGCGGCCAGGACGCCATGATCCGCCTCGACCTGGAACTCGACGAGGCGGCCTTCGGGACGACCAAGGACATCCAGGTCGACACGGCCATCGTCTGCACCACCTGCTCCGGTGAGGGCGCCGCTCCCGGCACCTCGGCGCAGACGTGCGACATGTGCCGCGGCCGCGGCGAGGTCTCGCAGGTCACCCGGTCCTTCCTGGGCCAGGTCATGACCTCGCGCCCCTGCCCGCAGTGCCAGGGCTTCGGCACCGTGGTCCCCACCCCGTGCCCCGAGTGCGCGGGCGACGGCCGGGTCCGCTCCCGCCGCACCCTCACGGTCAAGATCCCGGCCGGCGTCGAGAACGGCACCCGCATCCAGCTCGCGGGCGAGGGCGAGGTCGGCCCCGGCGGCGGCCCCGCCGGCGACCTCTACGTCGAGATCCACGAGCTGCCGCACAGCACCTTCCAGCGACGCGGCGACGACCTGCACTGCACGGTCACCATCCCGATGACGGCGGCCTCCCTGGGCACGAAGTGCCCGCTGGAGACCCTGGACGGCATGGAAGAGGTGGACGTCCGCCCCGGCACCCAGTCGGGCCAGTCCATCCCGCTCCACGGCCGCGGCGTCACGCACCTGCGCGGCGGCGGCCGGGGCGACCTGATCGTCCACGTCGAGGTCATGACCCCGAACAAGCTGGACGCGCAGCAGGAGGACCTGCTGCGCCAGCTGGCCAAGCTGCGCGGCGAGGAACGGCCCACCGGCCAGTTCCAGCCCGGGCAGCAGGGCCTCTTCAGCCGCCTGAAGGACGCGTTCAACGGGCGCTGACCACCCCGCCTGAGGGCGCCCCGCGCGGGCGCCCTGCGGGCCGGGCAACCGGACTGCGCCGGGCGTCTCGCGTGATTCGGTCTGGTGCGGGGGACATGGCACGATGCTGGGCATGTCCTCCGCACCGAACGGTCTTCACCAGTACCCGATCGTGCAGGCCCCGATGGCGGGCGGCGGATCCTGTCCGCCGCTGGCCGCCGTCGTGAGCGAGGCGGGCGGGCTGGGCTTCCTGGCCGGCGGCTACAAAACGGCCGACGGCATGTACCAGGAGATCAAACGGACGCGCGGGCTGACCCGCCGCCCCTTCGGCGTCAACCTCTTCGTGCCGCAGACGGCTTCGGCCGCCTCGGCCGACCCCGCCGCCATCGAGGCCTACCGGGGGCAGCTCGCCGGAGAGGCGAGCTGGTACGACGTCTCGATCGCCCCCGAGGACACCGTCGGCACCTACGACGACGGCTACGAAGCCAAACTCGCGATCCTCCTCGAAGACCCCGTCCCCGTGGTCTCCTTCACCTTCGGCTGCCCTCCGGCCGAGGTGCTGACCGCCCTGCGCCGGGCCGGTACCCGCAGCGTGGTCACCGTGACCTCCGTCGAGGAGGCCCGTACCGCGCAGGCCGCGGGCGCCGACGGCATCTGCGTCCAGGGCATCGAGGCGGGCGGCCACCAGGGCACGCACCGCGACGATCCGCACACCGACGGCACCGCGGGCGTCGGCCTGCTGGCGCTGGTCGGGCAGGTACGGGAAGCGGTCGCGCTCCCGATCACCGCCGCGGGCGGCCTCATGCGGGGCTCGCAGATCGCCGCCGTGATCGCCGCCGGCGCGGAGGCGGCGCAGCTCGGCACGGCCTTCCTGGCCTGCCCCGAGTCGGGCGCCGACCCGCTGCACAAGAGGGCGCTGACCGACCCGCTCTTCCCGCACACCGAACTCACCCGGGCCTTCTCCGGGCGGCCCGCGCGGGGGCTGGTCAACCGGTTCATGCGGGAGCACGGGCCGTACGCGCCCGCCGCCTACCCCCAGGTCCACCACCTGACCGCCGGCCTGCGCAAGGCCGCGGCGGCGGCCGGGGACCCGCAGGGCATGGCGCTGTGGGCGGGCCAGGGCCACCGGCTGGCGAGACCCCTGCCCGCCGGGCAGCTGGTGGAAGTACTGGCGGCCGAACTGGCCGAAGCGCAGCGCGCGTTGCGGATGCTGAAACTGAGGAGTGCGTCATGACCGCCCCCGTGTTCGTGGTGGAAGAGGTCCCCGCGGGGCCGGAGTTCGTCCTGGACGGGCCCGAAGGCCGCCACGCGGTGTCCGTGAAGCGGCTGAACCCCGGCGAGGCGGTGGTCCTCGCGGACGGCCGGGGCCGCTGGGCCGACGCCGTGGTCAAGGCGGCGGAGGGCAAGGACCGGCTGGTCGTGGCGGTGGACGCGGTCCACGAGGAGCCGGAGCCGGCGGTACGGATCACCGTGGTCCAGGCGCTGCCGAAGGGCGACCGGGGCGAGCTGGCCGTCGAGACGATGACCGAGACCGGGGTCGACGCGGTGGTGCCGTGGCAGGCGTCCCGGTGCATCACGCAGTGGCGCGGGGAGCGGGGGGCCAAGGCGCTGGGGAAGTGGCGGGCCACCGCGCGGGAGGCCGGGAAGCAGTCCCGCCGGGTGCGGTTCCCGGAGGTGGCCGAGGCCATGTCGACGAAGCAGGTCGCCGCGCTGCTGGCCGGGGCGGACCTGGCGATGGTGCTGCACGAGGACCGGGACGCCGGGTCCGCGGCGCTGGCCACGGCGGAGCTGCCGGGGGCGGGGGAGATCGTGCTCGTGGTCGGGCCGGAGGGCGGGGTCTCGCCGGAGGAGCTGGCCGTCTTCGCGGAGGCGGGGGCGAAGCCGTACCGCCTGGGGCGGTCCGTGCTGCGCACCTCCACCGCCGGCACCGCCGCCACCGCCGTCCTCCTGTCCCGCACGGGCCGCTGGTCGTAGGCCGCCTCCAGCCCCGCTGGGCAATCTCAGCCTCGCCGGCGTTTGAGGCGCTGCCGGAGGCAGGTGCCGGGCGCGCGTCTCGCGGTGCCTCCGGCGGGCCCTCAATCGCCGGGCGGGCTGGAGTCGGCTGGGCTGCGTCTGCCGGGCAGCCTGGAGTTGGCCGGGGCGCGTCCGCCCCGCCGGGGGAACGTTACGATGCGGGGAGTCGATCAACGGTATGGAGGCGCCGCTATGGGCGGGGAACCGCAGGCTGACTGCCTGTTCTGCAAGATCGTCAAGGGGGAGATCCCCGCGACCGTCGTTTACGAGACCGACACGACCCTCGCCTTCCGGGACATAAACCCCCAGGCCCCGACGCACGTCCTCGTCATCCCCAAGGTCCACCACCCCGACGCCGCCTCCCTCGCCGCCGCCGAGCCCGCCGTCGCCGCGGACGTGCTGCGCGCCGCCGGTGAGGTCGCCGCGCAGGAGAAGGTCGCCGACTCCGGCTACCGGCTCATCTTCAACACCGGCGCGGGCGCCGGCCAGACCGTCTTCCACGCGCACGCGCACGTGCTCGGTGGCCGCGGTCTCGAATGGCCCCCGGGATAGCCGTGTCCGTACGGGAGTTCGTGGTGCTGGGCACCGCCAGTCAGGTGCCCACGCGCCACCGCAACCACAACGGCTACCTCCTGCGCTGGGACGGCGAGGGCATCCTCTTCGACCCGGGCGAGGGCACCCAGCGCCAGATGCTGCGGGCCGGGGTCGCCGCCCACGACATCAACCGGATCTGCGTCACCCACTTCCACGGCGACCACAGCCTCGGCCTCGCGGGCGTGATCCAGCGGATCAACCTCGACCAGGTCCCGCACCCCGTCACCGCCCACTACCCGGCCTCCGGGCAGAAGTTCTTCGACCGCCTGCGGTACGCCACCGCCTACCGCGAGACGGTCGCGCTGACCGAGGCCCCGGTGGCCGCGGACGGGGTGCTGGCGAACGGGCCGGCGTACACCCTGGAGGCCCGGCTGCTCTCGCACCCGGTGGAATCCTTCGGGTACCGGATCGCCGAGCCCGACGGACGCCGCATGGTCCCCGAGCTGCTGGCCCGCCACGGCATCAAGGGCCCCGACGTCGGCCGGCTCCGCCGCGACGGCGAGCTGAACGGCGTCACCCTCGACGAGGTCAGCGAGCACAAGCCGGGCCAGCGCTTCGCCTTCGTCATGGACACCCGGCTCTGCCCCGGCGTCGAGGCCCTCGCCGAGGGCTGCGACATGCTGGTCATCGAGTCCACCTTCCTGGACGCCGACGAACGCCTCGCCACGGACCACGGACACCTGACGGCCGCCCAGGCCGCCCGCGTCGCCCGCGCGGCCGGGGTCCGCCACCTCGTCCTGACGCACTTCTCGCAGCGCTACACCGACCCGGCCGACTTCGAACGCGAGGCCCGCGCCGCCGGTTTCGACGGCGAGCTGACCATCGCCGCCGACCTCGTCCGGGTCCCGCTGCCCAAGCGCGGATAGGAGGCCGCCGGAGACCGGCACCCGCCCCCGCCGACCGTCGGCAACCGCACCGCGGGGAGGAGAAGAGCGTTCCTCCGGTGATCTGGGACACACTGTGTGGTGCGCCGGTCCGGCCCGGGCAGGGCCGGCGGCTTTCCGGATCCTCCACGCCGCGCACGAAACGGGGAACACGCCGTGACCAGTCGGAACAGCCGTCCGAGCCGGAACAGAGCCGACGGCGAACAGATCGACCCGCTCGGCGGGCTCCGCTCGCCCCGCGACCCGGACTGCGACGTCTTCCTGACCGGCACGGTCTTCCTCGACATCATCTTCACCGGCCTCGACTCGGCCCCCGTGCGCGGTACGGAGTCCTGGGCGCGCGGCATGGGTTCGAGCCCCGGGGGAGTCGCCAACATGGCGACCGCGCTGGCCCGGCTGGGGCTGCACACCTCGCTGGCCGCGGCCTTCGGCGACGACCACTACGGCGAGTACTGCTGGGACGCGCTGGAGCAGGGCGAGGGCATCGACCTGGCGATGTCGCGCCGGATTCCCGGCTGGCATTCGCCGGTCACCGTCTCGATGGCCTACGAGGGCGAGCGCACCATGGTCTCGCACGGCCACGAGGCGCCCCCCGGAGCCGGTTCCGACCCCATCCCGGACTGCCCGCCCCGGGCCAGGGCCGCGGTCGCCTCGCTGGCCCCGGGGCGCCGCGAGGAGTGGATCGCGGCGGCTGCCCGCCGCGGGGCCCGGGTCTTCGCGGACGTCGGCTGGGACGAGAGCGGGCGCTGGGACCTGGCCGCCCTGGCCGACCTGGAGCACTGCGAGGCCTTCCTGCCGAACGCTGCCGAGGCGGTGCGCTACACCGGTACGGACTGCCCCCGGGTGGCGGCCCGGGCGCTGGCCGAGCGGGTGCCGATCGCAGTGGTGACCATGGGCGCGCAGGGCTCGTACGCGGTGGACGGGCGGACCGGGGAGAGCGCCGAGGTCCCGGCGATCGAGGTGGAGGCCCTGGATCCCACGGGCGCCGGAGACGTGTACGTGGCGGGGTTCGTCACCGGCACCCTCGCCGGCTGGCCGCTCGCGGACCGGCTGGCCTTCGCGGGCCTGACCGCGGCCCTGTCGGTGCAGGAGTTCGGCGGCTCCCTGTCCGCGCCCGGCTGGACGGAGGTGGCCCACTGGTGGCACGGGCTGCGGGCGCGCCCGGGCGGGGTCCCCGAGGGGCTGCGGCACTACGGGTTCCTGGACGACCTGCTGCCCGCGGACGCCGCCGAGGCCGCCGCGGAAGCGCGGCGGGCCGGGGTCCGGCGGCGCGCGGTGCCCACGATCGGCTTCCGCCACTCCGCGTAGCGGCCGGGCCGTGACCTGCCACGGCGGGCGGCGGAGCGGGGAAATCCCTTCGGGCAACCGGGCGGCAAGTCGTACGCTTGGTAATCCAGAGGGTCGTCGATCGGCGAGACCCCTCGACGGGAGGTATGTGCAGGCCTCAGAGCCGGCCCATGACTCAGACACCGACAGCCCGCACCCCCGCACTGCCGGGGCAGGCACGAGCCCACTTCACCGTTCCGGCCACGCACCCGATGGTGACGGTGCTCGGATCGGGAGACGCCCTCTTGCGCGTGATCGAGCGGGCGTTCCCCGCCACGGACATCCACGTCCGCGGCAACCAGGTAAGCGCGGTCGGCGACGCGGCGGAGGTCGCCCTCGTCCAGCGCCTTTTCGACGAGATGATGCTGGTGCTCCGCACCGGACTGCCGATGACGGAGGACGCAGTGGAACGGTCGATCGCGATGCTCCGCGCCAATGGCGCGGGCCCCGAGGGCCAGGGCGGCGAGGAGACCCCGGCCGAGGTGCTGACCCAGAACATCCTCTCCAGCCGTGGCCGCACCATCCGTCCCAAGACCCTCAACCAGAAGCGGTACGTCGACGCGATCGACAAGAACACGATCGTCTTCGGCATCGGCCCCGCCGGTACCGGCAAGACCTACCTGGCGATGGCCAAGGCGGTCCAGGCCCTGCAGTCCAAGCAGGTCAGCCGGATCATCCTGACCCGCCCCGCCGTCGAGGCGGGCGAACGCCTCGGTTTCCTGCCGGGCACCCTCTTCGACAAGATCGACCCCTACCTGCGCCCGCTCTACGACGCGCTGCACGACATGATCGACCCCGACTCGATCCCGCGCCTGATGGCGGCGGGCACGATCGAGGTCGCACCGCTGGCCTACATGCGCGGTAGGACGCTCAATGAGGCTTTCGTCGTGCTCGACGAGGCGCAGAACACCACCCCCGAGCAGATGAAGATGTTCCTGACCCGGCTCGGGTTCGATTCGAAGATCGTCGTCACCGGTGACGTGACCCAGGTCGACCTCCCGGGCGGGAGCAAGAGCGGGCTGCGTCAGGTCCAGGACATCCTCGAAGGGGTCCCGGACATCCACTTCTCGCGGCTCACCTCCGAGGATGTCGTCCGGCACAAGCTCGTCGGCCGTATCGTCGACGCGTACGAGCAGTACGACAGCCACAACGGGAAGTAGCCCAGAAGCACCATGTCGATCGACGTCAACAACGAGTCCGGAACCGATGTCGACGAGCAGGCGATCCTCGACATCGCCCGCTACGCGCTCGCCCGGATGAGGATCCACCCGCTGTCCGAGCTGTCCGTCATCGTGGTCGACGAGGCCGCGATGGAGCAGTTGCACATCCAGTGGATGGACCTGCCCGGACCCACCGACGTCATGTCCTTCCCGATGGACGAGCTGCGTCCGCCGTCGAAGGACGACGAGGAGCCCCCGCAGGGGCTCCTCGGTGACATCGTGCTGTGCCCCGAGGTCGCCAAGAAGCAGGGCGAGGAAGCCCCGACGCAGCACTCCATGGACGAGGAGCTCCAGCTCCTCACCGTCCACGGGGTGCTGCACCTGCTCGGCTACGACCACGAGGAGCCCGACGAGAAGGCCGAGATGTTCGGCCTCCAGGCGGCCATCGTGGACGGCTGGCGGGGCGAGCGCGGGATGACCGGCGCCTCTCCCGCCCCCACCGTCTCGTGACCGCCCCCCAGCTGATCACCGGGGCGGTCCTGCTGGTCGTGGTGGCCTGGTTCGCGGCCTGCGCCGAGTCCGGGATCGCCCGCATGTCCAGTTTCCGCGCCGAACAGGCCGTACGGGCGGGACGGCGCGGCAGCGCCAAGCTCGCCCAGGTCGCCGGCGACCCGACCCGCTACCTCAACGTGGCGCTGCTGGTGCGGGTCACCTGCGAGATGGCGGCGGGCGTCATGGTCACTTACGTGTGCCTCGACTCCCTCGGCGACAACTGGCGGGCGCTGGGCACCGCCATCGCCGTCATGGTGCTGGTCTCCTTCGTCGCGGTGGGCGTCTCCCCCCGCACGATCGGCCGCCAGCACCCGCTGAACACCGCGACCGCGGCGGCGTACGTCCTGGTGCCGCTGGCCCGGGTGATGGGCCCCATTCCGCAGCTGCTCATCCTCATCGGCAACGCGCTGACCCCCGGGAAGGGCTTCCGCAAGGGGCCGTTCGCCTCCGAGGCCGAGCTGCGCGCGATGGTGGACCTGGCGGAGAAGGAGTCGCTGATCGAGGACGACGAGCGCCGGATGGTGCACCAGGTCTTCGAACTCGGCGACACCCTGGTGCGCGAGGTGATGGTGCCGCGCACCGACCTGATCTGCATCGAGCGGTACAAGACGATCCGTCAGGCGACCACGCTCGCGCTGCGGTCGGGGTTCTCGCGGATCCCGGTGACGGGGGAGAACGAGGACGACATCGTCGGCATCGTCTACCTCAAGGACCTGGTCCGCAAGACGCACGTCAGCCGCGAGGCCGAGTCCGGACTCGTCACCACCGCCATGCGTCCGGCGGTCTTCGTGCCCGACACGAAGAACGCGGGCGACCTGCTGCGCGAGATGCAGCAGGTGCGCAACCACGTCGCCGTCGTCATCGACGAGTACGGCGGCACGGCCGGGATCGTCACCATCGAGGACATCCTGGAGGAGATCGTCGGCGAGATCACCGACGAGTACGACCGCGAGCTGCCGCCCGTCGAGGAACTCGGCGACGACCGCTACCGGGTGACGGCCCGTCTCGACATCACCGACCTCGGCGAGCTGTTCGGGGTGGAGGACTTCGACGACGAGGACGTGGAAACGGTCGGCGGACTGCTCGCCAAGGCGCTGGGCCGGGTGCCCATCGCGGGCGCGTCCGCGCTCCAGGACCTGCCCGACGGCCGCTCGCTGCGGCTGACCGCCGAATCCCCGGCGGGCCGCCGGAACAAGATCGTCACCGTACTGGTCGAGCCGGTCCGGCCGGCGCCGGCCGCCGAGGGGGAGACCGTATGACGCCCGCCGAGCTGCGCGCCTTCTGCCTTCAATTCAACGCGGTGGCGGAGGAGTTCCCCTTCAACCCGGAGACCTCGGTCTTCAAGGTGCTGGGCAAGGTCTTCGCGCTCTCGGCGCTCGACGGGGACCCGCTGAAGGTGAATCTCAAGTGCGAACCGGAGGCCGCGGTCCGGTTGCGTGCCGAGTACGGGGCGATCGAGCCGGGCTGGCACATGAACAAGCGGCACTGGAACACGGTGACCGTGGGCGGGCTCCCGGACGCGATGGTCAAGGAGCTGATCGAGGACTCGTACGACCTGGTGGTGGCGGGGCTGCCGCGGGCGGAGCGGCTGCGGCTCGACCGGCCCTGAGGCCGGGGCGGCCTGGGATCAAGGTCACATATTTTCCCGGTCTCCGGGCGGGTGCGATTCCCCGCTTTACGTTTAGGTTTGCATCCGCCAAGCAAGATCCGTTCCTGCTGGCCGGGACCCCGTGCCGGGGGCCGGGGGTGGGCATGGAGGGGAGAGCGCCTCGGCGGGGCCGTTGTACGGCCCCGCCGAGGCGCTCCTATGCTTTCCGGCATGACGGACAGCGATCACGACACCGCCGGCGCCGCGCTCGGCCCCGAGGACACCAAGATCATCACGCTGGCGCGCAGCGCCCGGGCCCGCAACGGGGTGTCCGAGGGCGCGGCGGTGCGGGACGAGACGGGCCGCACCTACGTCGCCGGGACCGTCGAGCTGGAGTCGCTGAAGCTCAGCGCGCTGCGGACCGCCGTCGCGATGGCCGTGGCCAGCGGGGCCGGCTCGCTGGAGGCCGCCGCCGTGGTCAGCGCGGCCGACAGCGTGAGCGAGGCCGACCGCGCCGCCGTCCGCGACCTCGGCGGGCCCGCCACGCCGGTCCTGCTCGCCGCCCCCGACGGCACCCTGCGCTCCACCACCACGGCGGGCTGAGCCGGGGCCGCCCGCCCGGCGCGCGCCGGACCGGTCAGGCGGCGGCCGCGGCCGTGACCGGGCCGACCGGTTCGCGGCGGCGCCGGATGACCATCGCCATCAGCGCGGCCACCGCGCACAGCGCGCCCGACGCGTACCAGACGGGGTCGTACGAGCCGAAGGCGTCCCGGGAGAGGCCGGCCAGGAACGCCACCAGCGCCGCGCCCACCTGGTGCGAGGCCAGCACCCAGCCGAAGACGATCGCGCTGTCCTCGCCGTACCGCTCCCGGCACAACGCGATCGTCGGCGGGACGGTCGCGACCCAGTCCAGGCCGTAGAAGACGATGAAGAAGACCATCGGCGGGTGCACCGAGGGCGCCAGTAGCATCGGCAGGAAGAGCAGCGAGACCCCGCGCAGCGCGTAGTACACCGCGAGCAGGCGGCGGGGCTCGAAGCGGTCGGTGAACCAGCCGGAGGCCACCGTGCCGATCACGTCGAACACGCCGATCACCGCCAGCAGCCCTGCCGCCGCCGTCACCGGCATCCCGTGATCGTGCGCCGCGGGCACGAAGTGCGTCTTGACCAGGCCGTTGGTGGAGGCGCCGCAGATCGCGAAGGTCCCGGCGAGCAGCCAGAAGGGGCCGGTGCGGGCAGCCTTGAAGAGCACGGTGAGCGTCCGGCGGGCGGCGCCCGGCACGGGGGCCGGCTTGGGGGCGTACTCGCCGCCGTACGGGGCGAGGCCCACGTCCGCCGGGTGGTCGCGCAGCAGCAGCCAGACGAACGGTACGACGGCCAGCGCGGCCAGCGCGACGGTGACCGCCGCCGGGCGCCAGCCGTGGTGCTCCACCAGCCAGGCGAGCAGCGGCAGGAAGACCAGCTGACCCGAGGCGCCCGCCGCGGTGAGGATGCCGGTGACCAGGCCGCGCCGGGCGGCGAACCAGCGGTTGGTCACGGTCGCCGCGAAGGCCAGCGCCATCGAGCCGCTGCCCAGCCCCACCAGCACGCCCCAGAAGAGCACCAGCTGCCAGGACGCGGTCATCCACACCGTGGCCGCCGTGCCGCCGGAGATCACCAGGAGCGCGGCGACGACGACCCGGCGGATGCCGTAGCGGTCCATCAGCGCGGCGGCGAAGGGCGCGGTCAGTCCGTACAGGGCGAGGTTGACGGAGACGGCGAAGCCGATCGTGCCGCGCGACCAGTCGAACTCCTTGTGCAGCGGGTCGAGGAGCAGGCCGGGCAGGGAGGCGAAGGCGGCCGCGCCGATGATCGTCACGAACGTGACGGCGGCGACGGACCAGGCGCGGTGGACGCGCCCGACGGGGCGCGGGGCCGGAGCGGGAGAGGGGGCGTCGGGGGTGGCGCCGGGGAGCGGTGCTGTCTGGGTCACAGGGACAGCCTCCGGCGCCGGGGACCGGTGATCCAGTGGCCTGAACGACACGTGTCGCTACGATCGGGCCATGACCGATCGGGCCCGTACCTCCGCCCCGCCGCCGGCGCGGCCCCACCGTGTGGTCGTCCTCGCCCTGACCGGGCTGCTGCCCTTCGAGCTGGGCATTCCGCACCGGATCTTCGGCCGCGCCAAGGACCCGGCGGGCCGGCCGCTGTACGAGATCCTCACCTGCGCCCTCGCGCCCGGCCCGGTCCAGACCGACGCCGACTTCGCGATCGACGTCGCGCACGGGCCGGAGCTGCTGGCCACCGCCGACACGGTGGTCGTGCCCGCCTCCTACGAGCTGGGCCCGGTCTACGACGAGGGGCGCCTCACCCCCGAACTCCGCGCGGCACTCGCCCATCTGCGGCCCGGCACCCGCCTCGTCGCCATCTGCACGGGCGGGTACGTCCTGGCGGCGGCCGGATTCCTCGACGGCCGCCGCGCCACCACGCACTGGGCCTCCGCCGAGCACTTCCAGCGGCTCTTCCCCGCCGTCCTGGTCGACCCCGAGGTGCTGTACACGGACGACGGGGACGTGCTGACCTCCGCCGGGGTGGCCGCCGGGATCGACCTGTGCCTGCACATCGTGCGCTGCGACCACGGCGCGGCCGTGGCCAACGACGTGGCCCGGCGCACGGTCGTGCCGCCCCACCGGGAGGGCGGCCAGGCGCAGTTCATCGAGCGGCCGGTGCCGCGACCGCACCTCGCCAGCACGGCGGCGGCCCGCGCCTGGGTCATGGACCGGCTGCACGAGCCGGTGCGGCTGACCGAACTGGCCCGCCAAGAGGCGATGTCGGTACGGACCTTCACCCGCCGCTTCCGCGAGGAATCCGGGGTCAGCCCCGGGCAGTGGATCCTCATGCAGCGGGTGGAACGGGCCCGCCAGCTGCTGGAGCGCACGGAGATGCCGATGGAACAGGTGGCCCGGGAGGCGGGGTTCGGCCATGCCCAGTCGCTGCGCAAGCACGTACGGGCGGCGCTCGGGGTGAGCCCGACGGCGTACCGGCGGACCTTCCGCGCGACGCTGCCGGTACCTGATGGGCCATCAGATGAGGTCCGGCCGCGACCTTGACATCTGCCGCCGACCGCTCGTGAATGGCCCCCTGCCGAGGTGGACAGCGGGGGTGTCGCGGTGCGCAGAGGGACGCGGAGCAGGTACCGGGGCCGGTCGGCGGCCGTCGGCCTGGCCGTCCTCGCCGCCGCGGCGGGCGGCACGTCCGGCGCACCCGCCGCCGCCGAGGACGGGGAACCGGCCCCGGCGGGCCGGGTCGCCTTCCCCACCCGCTGCGTGCCGCCGCCACAGAGCGGGCTGCCGCCCGCCGACGGCCCCACCACCGCCGAGCTCACCGTGGACGACCCGGCGCCCCGGGTCGGCGACACCGTCACCGTCACCTACCGGGTGGCCGCGACCCCGGCCCCGAACCCGCTGACCACCGAGCTGCCCGCCGACGTACTCACCCCCACCGCCGTGATCCTGCTGGCCGGGGCGCAGCAGGGCGCGGTCACCGTGGCCGGAACCGCGCGCAACGACCCCGTCCCGGCGGGCGCCGCCCTCCCGGACGTCACCATGACCGGCACCTTCACCGTCACCGCTCCGGGCGAGACCTCCTTCGCCCCCGGCGCCTACACCCTGCACACCCGGCACCTGCTCGACCTCGACACCCGCTGCGCGCCCGCCGCGGGGGAGCCCCCGACGGTCGCCGGACGGCTCACGGCGAGCCCGCTCCCAGCCGCGCACCCGCGCGCCGGCGCCCCCGGCGGCGCGTCCGGAGCCCCGGGCGCGTACACGGCCATCGAGCCCGCCCCGCCGGCGGCCGGGGTGCGGAAGGTGACGGCGACGGTGCAGTCCGGGGCGCTGTCGATGACGCAGGCGGGCGCGTCGATCGCGCTCGGCGCGATCCCGTTCGGCGGGGGCGCGGCCCCCGGCCGGATCGGCACGGTCACCGTCACGGACCTGCGGGGTGGCCCGGCGGGCTGGACTCTGACCGGCACGGTCACCGACTTCACCGGACCGGGCGGGGTCCGGATCCCCGGGGCCGAGCTGAGCTGGACGCCGGTGTGCGTGACGACGCCCGGGAGCCGGGGCACGTGCGTCGCGGGGAGTGCCGGGGTGGTGGGGCCGGAGGGGGCGGTCCTCGCCCGGGCCCCGGCCGCGGCGGGGGGCGGGACGTTCACCGTGGACGCGACCGTCACCCTCCGGGTGCCGCCGTACACCCGGCCGGGCGGCTACACGGCCGTCCTGACCCTGACCCTGTCGTGAGAGGCGGGCGCGCCCCGGGTACGCCGCGCACCCCCGGCTCGGGGCCCCCTCGGCGGGTGCGCTCGCCCTGCTCGCCGTGGCCTGGTCGGCGCTGGGAGCCGCATCGGGGAGAATGGCCCGTATGAGCGATCGTTCCCCCGAGCCCACCGCCCCGCACCGCGCGGGCTTCGCATGCTTCGTCGGCCGTCCCAACGCGGGCAAGTCGACCCTGACCAACGCACTCGTGGGTACCAAGGTCGCGATCACCTCCAACCGGCCGCAGACCACCCGCCACACGGTCCGGGGCATCGTGCACCGCCCGGACGCGCAGCTCGTCCTGGTCGACACCCCCGGTCTGCACAAGCCGCGCACCCTGCTGGGTGAGCGGCTGAACGACGTCGTACGGGCCACCTGGTCCGAGGTAGACGTCATCGGCTTCTGCGTCCCGGCCGACCAGAAGCTCGGCCCCGGCGACAAGTTCATCGCCAAGGAACTCGCGGGGATCAAGAAGACCCCCAAGATCGCCATCGTGACGAAGACCGACCTGGTCGAGTCCAAGGCGCTCGCCGAGCAGCTGCTCGCCCTCCACCAGCTCGGCGCCGAGCTGGGCTTCGAGTGGGCCGAGATCGTCCCCGTCTCCGCGGTGGGCGACAGCCAGGTCCAGCTGCTGGCCGACCTGATCGCCCCGCTGCTCCCGGAGAGCCCGCCGCTGTACCCGGAGGGCGACCTCACCGACGAGCCCGAGATGGTCATGGTGGCCGAGCTGATCCGCGAGGCCGCGCTGGAGGGCGTGCGCGACGAGCTGCCGCACTCCATCGCCGTGGTCGTCGAGGAGATGATCCCGCGCGAGAACCGTCCGGCCGACCGCCCGCTGCTGGACATCCACGCGAACGTCTACATCGAGCGGCCGAGCCAGAAGGGCATCATCATCGGCCCGAAGGGCTCCCGCCTGAAGGAGGTCGGGATGAAGTCGCGCAAGCACATCGAGGCGCTGCTCGGCACCCCGGTCTTCCTCGACCTGCACGTGAAGGTCGCGAAGGACTGGCAGCGCGACCCGAAGCAGCTGCGCAAGCTCGGCTTCTGAGCCGGGCGCGGCCGCCGCGCTCCGGTCCGCCGGGGGCTACCGCAGCCGCCGCACCTTCACCGCGTTGTCCGTCCGGGTCCCGGGCCGGCCGTCAGGCCGGTCCTGGGCCCGTTCGTGCTCCTCGGCCAGGAGCACCTCCCAGGCGCCCTCGGGCAGCTCCAGTTCCGCCACGACCTGCTCCGGCGTCGGGAAGCGGACCTCGGGGTGCGTGTTCTCCTGCCAGTCGGCCCAGCCCGCGTGGCCCACGATCAGCAGGATGCCGCCGGGGGCGACCGAAGCGGCGGCCGTGCGCAGGATCCGCTCGCGCGGGAAGTCGCCGTAGGAGTGCAGGAAGCTCGCCGTGACGAGGTCGAACTCCCCGGCCGGGAACGACTCCGCCAGGTCGTGGCGCTGCCAGTCGATCCGGTCGCCGACGCCCGCCTCGGCGGCGTGCGCGGCGGCCCGCTCCAGGGCGACGGCGGAGATGTCCGTGGCGGTGACCCGCCAGCCCCGGCGGGCCAGCCAGACGGCGTCGCCGCCCTCGCCGCTGCCGAGGTCCAGGGCGCGGCCCGGCGTGACGCCCTCGATCTCCCGGACCAGGACCGCGTTCGCGTTCCCGGACCAGATCCGCTCGCTCTCCCGGTAGCGGGCGTCCCAGAACTCCGCGCCCGTGGCGGTCCCGGGAGCCGGGCCGTCCTGCGGCCGTGCCGGGGCGTGCGCGTGCGTCTGCTCGGGCATGGGGACCTCTTCCTGCCGTACGGGCGCCGGGCGCCCGGGGGATGACTGCCTGCCCTCCCGATGCTGCGCCCGCCCCCGCGCCCGGGCCAACGTTTGTTGCCGCTTCGGCAAAAGCGCCCCAGAGCCGCCCGGTTACGCGGCTCCTTCCGCCGCATGGGCGTGCAGTCCGCGGGCTTTCTCGGCGGCCCGCGGCGAGGAGCTGTTTTCGGCCACCGTCAGGCGCCTTCCTTGAGGACCCGCATGATCAACTGGCGCTGCGCGTCGGACAGGTGCGGGTCCCGGCACTGCACCGTCCGCCCGTCGACCGTGATCCGGTACGAGAATCCGTCCCGCACCCCGTCGCTCGACGGCCGCGGCGGTCCCGGCCGCAGCGCGAGCTGGGCCAGGGCCTGCCATTCCGCCTCGTCGGGCAGGCCCGACGTGTCGATCTCCACCCGGCGCTCGATGCCCGCGAAGCCGCCGGTCCGCACCACAAGAATCCGCATGGGACCTGTCTACCGGCTCTAGGAGGTCGGCACACCCACCTGGGACCACGCCTTCACGAGCGCCTCGTGCTCGGCGCCGCCGGACCCGAAGCGGGTGGCCGCCGCGGCCACCGACAGCCGCGCGAAGTCCGCGAAACTCGCGTCCTTGGCCAGTTCGCCGCCGGTCAGGGTGTCGTACCAGACCTGCCCGGCCCGCTCCCAGGCCTTGCCGCCGAGTTCGGTGGCGGCCAGGTAGAAGGCGTGGTTCGGGATGCCGGAGTTGATGTGGACGCCGCCGTTGTCCCCGCTCGTCTTCACGTAGCCGTCCATCGTCGCGGGCTGCGGGTCCCGGCCCAGCTCGTCGTCGTCGTAGGCGGTGCCGGGAGCCTTCATGGAGCGCAGGGCGACCCCGCTGACGTTCGGCCCGAGCAGCCCCGCGCCGATCAGCCAGTCGGCGTCCTGCGCCGTCTGGTCCAGGGAGTACTGCTTGATGAGCGAGCCGAAGACGTCCGACATCGACTCGTTGAGGGCGCCGGACTGGCCGTAGTACTCCAGGTTGGCCGTGTACTGGGTGACGCCGTGGGTCAGCTCGTGCCCGATGACGTCCACCGACACGGTGAAGTCGAGGAACAGGTCGCCGTCGCCGTCCCCGAAGACCATCTGGGTGCCGTCCCAGAAGGCGTTGTTGTAGGCCTCGCCGTAGTGGACGCTCGCGTGCAGGGGCAGGCCCGAGCCGTCGATCGAGTGGCGTCCGAACGCCTTCAGGTACAGCTCGAAGGTGGAGCCGAGCCCGGCGTAGGCGCGGTTGACGGAGGCGTCCTTGTGCAGCGGCCCGCCTTCGGCGCGGACCTTCCTGCCGGGCAGCCGGGTGTGGTGCTCGGCGTCGTAGATCGTGCGCGCCGGGGTGTCGGAGACCGGGGCGTCGAGGGCCGGGGCGATGCCGCGGACGGTGTTGAGGCGGCGCCGGGTGCGCTGGAGCGCGTCGTGTTCGAGGGTGCGCTGCGCGAGGTCGGCGCGGCGGGTGTCCTCGGAGCGGGCGATCCGGTCGAGAACGTGGGGCGGCACGATCGTGCAGAAGACGGGGTGGTGAGCGGGGTGGTGACGCGTGGCATCCATGGCGGCAATGTGGCACTGGGTCATGCCAGTGTCACTAGCTGCAACCATGATTCATTCGACTGTCTGAAACCCGCGGGAGCGAGGTTGACGGATCGCCCGGACCTCGCGCGGACAAGGGAGTCTTAACTCACAAGAGGTACAAAACGGACTGCATGGTCTTGCATACTGAAACAGGTCCCCGCGCAGCCGCGCGGCTGGGCTAAGGTGCGGCCATCATGCGTTTTGGGCTGCTTCTCCTTAGCTGCCGCGGCGAGGGCCTGTAGTCGTAGGCCGACCCCCTCCCCGCGGAGTCCGGTGTTGCGGTTTTACTGCCTGTCGGCCGTCCCAGCGAACATCACGTGGACACGCGAGGAGCCCTACGCCATGACTCAGCACACTTTTGCGGGACGACCCACCCCCCTCACCAACGCCACGCACACGCAGCGCCCCTCCGGCATGCCGATCCACAAGTACGGCGCGTACGAGCAGGTGGACATCCCCGACCGCACGTGGCCGGACGCCCGCATCACCAAGGCGCCCCGCTGGCTGTCCACCGACCTGCGCGACGGCAACCAGGCCCTGATCGACCCGATGAGCCCCGCCCGCAAGCGCGAGATGTTCGACCTGCTGGTGCGCATGGGCTTCAAGGAGATCGAGGTCGGCTTCCCCTCCTCCGGCGACACCGACTTCAACTTCGTGCGCTCCATCATCGAAGAGGGCGCGATCCCGGACGACGTGACCATCTCCGTACTGACCCAGGCCCGCGAGGACCTGATCGAGCGGACCGTCGAATCGCTGGTCGGCGCCAAGCGCGCCACCGTGCACCTGTACAACGCCACCGCGCCGACCTTCCGCCGGGTCGTCTTCCGCGGCTCCAAGGAGCAGATCAAGCAGATCGCCGTCGACGGCACCCGCCTGGTCATGGACTACGCCGACAAGATCCTGGGCGACGAGACCGTCTTCGGCTACCAGTACAGCCCTGAGATCTTCACGGACACGGAGCTGGACTTCGCCCTGGAGGTCTGCGAGGCCGTCTGCGACGTGTGGCAGCCGGGCGAGGGCCGCGAGATCATCCTGAACCTGCCCGCGACGATCGAGCGCTCCACGCCCTCGACCCACGCGGACCGCTTCGAGTGGATGGCCCGCAACCTGACCCGCCGCCCCTTCGTCTGCATCTCCGTCCACCCCCACAACGACCGCGGCACCGCCGTCGCCGCCGCCGAACTGGCCGTCATGGCCGGCGCCGACCGCGTCGAGGGCTGCCTGTTCGGGCAGGGCGAGCGCACCGGCAACGTCGACCTGGTCACGCTGGGCATGAACCTGTTCTCCCAGGGCGTGGACCCGGAACTGGATTTCTCCCAGATCGACGAGATCCGCCGCACCTCCGAGTACTGCAACCAGATGGAGGTCCACCCGCGCCACCCCTACGCGGGCGACCTGGTCTACACCTCCTTCTCCGGCTCCCACCAGGACGCCATCAAGAAGGGCTTCGACGCCATGGAGGCCGACGCGGCCGCCCGGGGCAAGACCGTCGACGACATCGAGTGGGCGGTGCCCTACCTGCCGATCGACCCGAAGGACGTCGGCCGCTCCTACGAGGCGGTCATCCGGGTCAACTCGCAGTCCGGCAAGGGCGGAATCGCGTACGTCCTGAAGAACGAGCACAAGCTGGACCTGCCGCGCCGGATGCAGATCGAGTTCTCGCGGATCATCCAGGCCAAGACCGACGCCGAGGGCGGCGAGGTCACGCCGAAGGCGATCTGGTCCATCTTCGAGGACGAGTACCTGCCCAACCGGGAGAACGCGGACGCCCGCTGGGGCCGCATCCAGCTGCGCTCCGGCCAGACGACCACCGACAAGGACGGCGTCGACAAGCTGACCGTCGAGGCGATCGTCGACGGAGTCGAGACCGTACTGGAAGGCACCGGCAACGGTCCGATCTCGGCCTTCTTCGCCGCACTGGCCGACGTCGGCATCGACGCCCGCCTGCTGGACTACACCGAGCACACGATGAGCGAGGGCGCCTCCGCCCAGGCCGCCTCGTACATCGAGTGCGCCATCGACGGCCGCGTCCTGTGGGGCATCGGCATCGACGCGAACACCACCCGCGCCTCCCTGAAGGCCGTCATCTCGGCCGTCAACAGGGCGGGACGCTGACGGCGCCGGCTCCGGCTTCCGTACACGGTCCGGCAACACCGCCGTAGATCCGGCGCCACGGCCCCGCTCCTCGTTCGCGAGGGCGGGGCCGCGGCGTACGCCGACACGCGCGTCCCGGCGCGGTCCGGCGCGGCTGCGTCAGGGTGGCCGCGTCCCTCGTACGAGGGATGGTTCGGGCGGAAAACGACGGGTATTCCGGGCGCGGTGGCGGGGGCGCACTTCGGCCAACTCGCGGACTCGACCGATGTTGTCTTGTCACACGACTGACGCATGCTCACCGATGTGGCTAACATCACGCCAACCCGGCGATGTTGCCGGACCGTTACGGAGGTGCGAACGTGCTGCCAGTTCGGGGCGGGACCGGCCGGAAGCTGTCGGCGTGGGGCATCCGTACCACCTGGAACACCGTGGGCGACGGGGACTTCTTCTGCCCGGGCTGCGGTGGTGACCGCAACTACCGTCGGCGGACGGGCCGTCGGCGGCTCACCGTGCTCGGCGTACCGCTGCTGCCGCGCGGAAGCGTCGGCCCGGTGGTCGAGTGCGCCGCCTGCCGCGACCGCTACGACACCGACGTGCTCGACCACCCCACCACCACCCGCTTCACGGCGATGCTGCGGGACGCCGTCCACACGGTCACCCTCGCGGTCCTGGCGGCGGGCGGCACGTCCTCGCGCAGCGCCCTGGAGGCCGCCGTGTCGGCCGTACGGGCCGCGGGCTTCCAGGACTGCACGGAGGAGCAGCTGGAGTCCCTCGTGGAGGCCCTGGCCACCGACGAGGGCCGCCTGGGCCTCTACGACGGCCCGGAGTGCTGCGGGGCCGCCCTGTCCATCGAGCTCCACGAGGTACTGGACCCCCTGGCCCCGCACCTGGCCGGCCCGGGCCGCGCCTCGCTGCTGCTCCAGGCCGCGCGCGTAGCCCTCGCGGACGGCCCGTACATCCCGGCCGAACGCGAGGTCCTGACCACGATCGGCGCCACCCTGCGCCTGGACGCGGACGAGGTATCGAGCCTGCTGGCGGGGGTGGGGGCGGCGGGGTCCTGGTGAGGTAGGGGGGCCCGGCTGCGCCGGGGAGCGGCTGCGCCGGGGAGCGGCTGCGCCGGGGAGCGGCTGCGCCGCTCATGGGTTTCGCTTCGTGCGTCCGGGGTCGGTGATGCTCCGGGGGCTGCCCGTCAGTTCAACTGTCTTCCCGTGCCGGGGCGTCCTGTCAAGAGCGCTCCCTGCGGTCGCGTCGCTGCGCGATGGCCTGCGGCCAC